>NZ_JBSWYQ010000003.1:0-493646 GCF_056161165.1 Alteromonas sp. ABV2_168
TGGTAGTGTGGGGTCTCCCCATGTGAGAGTAGCACACCGTCAGGCTCCCAATTCGAAGAAGCCCGCTCATCTGAGCGGGCTTTTTTCGTTTGTGCGAACTATATTTTCCGAACTTAGGTTAATCATACCTTTGCTGCTAGGTTGTTAATTCAGGAATTTGACAAGACGGATGCGGGATACTATTACTTAACTAGTAAGGAATGCTGAATATATTATCTGGGTATCCTTTCTAACCACGGCATCTCACGGCTTAGTACATGAAAAGCCCTATATAACACTGCACGCATGTTACTTCAGATTTAATTAAATAGTATTAGAATATTCTTATTTCACTTAAGAAATAAGAAATAATTTGTATCGAAAAAATTTACAATTAATTTGCGAAGAACCCTGCTGAAATTCAGGAATTTGAAATTAGTAAATCAATTTCAATAGCTTATAGGTCCCGAAAAACTTGGTTTGTTTATTGCTAAAAACGCATACTGTACTTTGTAACAATATGTACAGAATTTTAAAAATGTAGTTTTGGTTTTACTACGGGAAATGGACTTATAAGGATCTGGAAATGAAAAATACATTTGTAAAGTTCGGAGCTATTGCTGGTCTCACTTTGGCTTCAGGCTTCTCCGCTAATGCGACAATCTTAACGGTTTTTGATGGAATCGCCGATGGTGTTGCGTCTTTTGACAGTACTGTAGCGGCTGCTGGTGAATCAGTAACTGTTGACATCTGGGACACGATTTCAGGTGGTGTAAGTATTGATCGTGGTGACTACGTGATCACTCAAAATGACGGTGGTGCCGGTAGTGTGAGCGGTTATGGCAGTATGTCAGGTCGGGTAATTGGTATTAATCCGTCTGGTGGTGGTTCAACTCCACGCACGGACCCAATGGATTACTTTGGTAGCGGCATTACTTTTACTTTTGATTCACCTGTGAATGCTGTTGGTTTTGAAGTAGGTGACTGGGCAACTTGCTGTTCTTCTCCTACAACAGATTTATTTATTTCATTTGATGGGGGCACGCCGATTATGGTTGCGTCTGCATCATCGACTGCAGAAGGACGCTTTCCTTCTCAGGTAAATCCGTCAGCATCAGTTTTCGAAATTTTCGTAGCAGCTTTTGATGACAGTGATGAATTCACTACTGTGTCTTTCTGGGGGAACGGTATCGGTGAAGTATTATATGCAGGTGGTCAGTTACGGTATGCGCTGTTAGGCCAATCTAGCTTGCCACCTACAACATCAGTACCTGCTCCAGCTACATTAGGTATGCTGGCTTTATCACTGGTTGCTCTACGTCGCTTTCGTCGTTCGTAAGTAACTTAGTTTAATCACAAACACCATACCTCATTAAAGCCGCACTTTCGTGCGGCTTTTCAGATTGCCTTATTGCCCAATTCTTTTACCTCATTTCCGGCTGAGTGATACACTTGCCTCTAAATATTCTCTACTTAGTAAAACATGAAAGCCAAAGCCTTCTTCCTCGACCGTGATGGCGTTATCAATATCGATCACGGCTATATTTCTTCGCCTGATTCATTTGATTTTGTTCCGGGTGTTTTTGATGCCTGCCGCACCATCAGAAAAAATGGATATGAAATCATCGTCGTTACAAATCAGTCCGGTATTGCGCGGGGCTATTACGACGAAACAGCGTTTATGTCATTAACTACATGGATGCTCGGTGAATTCGAGAAGGAAGGGATCAATATTAAAGCCGTAAAATATTGCCCGCACCATAGCAAACATGGAGAAGGGAAATATTTGCTGGATTGCTCATGCAGAAAACCTGAACCGGGTATGCTGCTTGACGCGGCGAAACAATTTGATATCTCACTCAGTGAAAGCGTCATGGTAGGGGATAAACTATCTGATATTGAAGCAGGACGCAGAGCGGGAATTTCTCAGTTGTACAAAATAGGCAAAGATGATGAGAACAAAGAAGGTTATTACGTTACCTGCAATAATTTATACGACGTGGTTACCCATTTCTTCAGTCCTGGCGACAAATAAATAAACCAGATAACGATATAAAATAGTCCACCTTTGCAAAACCAATAGTCGCTGACCGGCTTTAAGCGCTGCGATGCTTTTATTCTCTGGTCAGTTCGCCTACCATTGCGGCAAAGAGAAAAAGTATTATTAGACTGTGCCCACACTAACATCACACCACACTTTCCACCTCCCGGCCAATTGCAAAGCAGTTTGTCATTTTACAACGCCGGATGAGTTTCTCCTGAACTGGCGGGAGTCTGCCTGTAGCTATCTTTTGGGCGGAGGCAGCAACACGCTGTTTTTATCAGATTTTGACGGCACGGTATTTATCAATGGCATGCGGGGAATAGAAGTTAATACCTCCGAAGATAGTTACAGGCTGCGCGTCGCCGGCGGTGAGAACTGGCATAACCTGGTTACTCACTGTTTAAATAATGGTTGGTACGGTTTAGAAAATCTGGCACTGATTCCGGGGTCTGCAGGTGCAGCTCCAATACAGAACATCGGGGCTTATGGTCTCGAGGTCGGCAGATATATCGAGTCTGTTGAGTATATTGATATCACCACCGGTGAACAGCACACGTTATCCAACGATAAATGTGAATTTGGATATCGCGACAGTGTGTTTAAACGCCGTCTGTCGGGAAACGTACTGATCACCTACGTTAATTTTCGTCTGCCGGTAAATAACGAGCTGATTGTGTCTTATGGGGAGCTTGCAACACTGAAGGACCCGACACCGGAAAGTATCTACAACAAAGTGATTGAAGTGAGAAAGGCAAAGCTGCCTGATCCTGATCTGTTGGGCAATGCCGGTAGTTTCTTTAAAAACCCTGTCATTACCGCGGCCCGTTACGAAAAAATTAAAGATACATACGGAGAAGTACCGGGATTTGCAGCCGGGAGCGGTAAAAAGGTGCCTGCAGCCTGGTTAATCGATCAATGTGGATTCAAAGGCCGCGAAACGGGTGGTGTGCGATGTCATCCCACGCAACCTTTGGTGCTGACCAATACCGGAAACGCTTCCGGTGAGGACGTGATCAAGATGGCGGGTGATATTATTAATGCCGTAAATGAAAAATTTGATATTCAGCTGGAGCCGGAAGTCAGGCTTGTTGGCAAATCCGGAGTAATTACGTTATGAAGCAGGCCTCGAAAATTATACGACAGCACATTTTGTCTGTACTGGCTGACGGACAATTTCATTCCGGCGAAATCATTGCTCAACAGGTAGGGCTTTCAAGAACCGCTGTGGCAGGGCACATCTCGCAGCTTGCTGACTGGGGCCTGGATGTATTTAAAGTAAAAGGTAAAGGTTACAGATTGAATCAGGGTTTTCCTATGCTCAGTACAGAGCAAATCAAAAAACACCTGGCCAGACCAGGGTTGTCGACCATACAGGTAGAGCCGGTACTGGCGTCCACCAATACAGAAATGAAAAAACGTATTGCAACAGCACGGCACGATTTAGCTGATGGTGACGTAATACTTGCCGAAGTTCAAACAGACGGTAAGGGCCGCCATGGTCGTAAATGGACTGCGCCGGTGGGAGGCAGTCTTACTATGTCTATGTACTGGTCTTTTCCGGATGGTTATCAAAGCATGGCCGGATTGTCCCTTCTCGTTGGGGTAGCCATCTGCGAAGCGTTAAGAAAATTCAAAATTGAAGATGCTCAGCTTAAGTGGCCGAATGATATTTATCTGAATGGCCGTAAACTGGCCGGTGTTCTCATTGAAGTTGAGGGCCAGATCGGCGCTACTGCGCACAGTGTCATTGGTATTGGCCTAAACGTGAATGTACCCGACACCCAGTATGATGTGGGTCAACCTCACAGTGATTTAACCGGCTACTTAGGTGAAGTGCCCGACCGTAACAGGCTCGCTGCTGCTGTTATCGAATCACTCCGGGAGTTGTTGCCTGAGTTTACTCAGCGGGGCTTTGGCAAGTTCGTACCTTACTGGGAATCTCTGGATTTATTTGCAGACAAGAAAATTGTTTTGCAAATGGGCGACAAGCGTTTCTCCGGTATTGACCGTGGTGTGGATCAGAGCGGGGCGCTGCTGGTAGAAACTGAAGACGGTATTACCCGCTTCCATGGCGGTGAGGTAAGCCTTCGTGGTATCTGATACCGCCGTTCTGTTGGTTGATGCCGGGAACAGCAGAATAAAGTCTGTTGCTCTTGCTGATGTTAAAGATTCAGAGCCTCTTGTTCATACAGATGCAGATGCATTTATTCTTTGGCTGTCGGATACACATTTCTCCCATATTTTTTTATCTAATGTGGGTAAAAAAGACATTTCAGAAAAAATTATTCATTTCTGTGACACAGAAAATAGAGTCATTCAGGAAATTTTTACCGAAAAAGAAAATTTTGGGGTACGCAACAGCTATCAAGATGTCACAAAAATGGGTGTCGACCGGTGGCTGGCGATGGTCGCTGCACAGGAAATGACCGGAAAAATGTTTTGTGTGATCGACATGGGTACTGCAATTACCTGTGATTTTGTTGAAGATGGTCAACATTTAGGCGGTTGGATAAGTCCCGGTTTTCATCTTATGCGTGATGCTCTGGTTAAAAATACAGCAAGAGTCACCTCAGACAACTCAGTACCGCAAAATTTAGCACCGGGCTCTTCAACCGAAATGTGCGTTGCTCAGGGTTGTCATGCAGCGCTAAATGGTGTTTATTTAAGCGTGATTGATTATTTGCTGAGCAAACGATCCGATTTTGCTGTAATTATCGGCGGTGGAGATAAAAATATGCTTGCAATAAATCATTCCACTGATACTATCCGTTCCGCGAATTTGGTGGTGCAAGGTCTTGCCCGCTACGCAAGAAGTAAGCTTTTTGCGTAACATTTTTCGTTTAATTTGAAAGAGAAAACGCTCTGACAAAAAAACGAAAAAAAATAAAAAAGACGCTTGCACGGAGTAATAACTTACTCTAGAATGCGCACCCACTTGATGAGGAGCCGACTTAGCTCAGTTGGTAGAGCAACTGACTTGTAATCAGTAGGTCGCCAGTTCGATTCCGGCAGTCGGCACCAATCATCAAACTCTGGAGGGGTACCCAAGCGGTCAACGGGAGCAGACTGTAAATCTGCCGGCTCAGCCTTCGCAGGTTCGAATCCTGCCCCCTCCACCACTTTTTCATTGAGGTGGCCAGAGAATTAGGAACGCGGGCATCGTATAATGGCTATTACCTCAGCCTTCCAAGCTGATGATGCGGGTTCGATTCCCGCTGCCCGCTCCAATTTCCGTGCTGATATAGCTCAGTTGGTAGAGCGCACCCTTGGTAAGGGTGAGGTCGGCAGTTCAAATCTGCCTATCAGCACCATTTCTCCCCAGCTCATGTTTAAATTAATTGTTTTTTATTTTTAACGTAACTTTGCTGGGATACTAGAAAAATGGCAAAAGAAAAGTTTGAACGTACGAAACCCCACGTAAACGTGGGTACAATCGGCCACGTTGACCACGGTAAAACCACTCTGACTGCAGCAATCACTACCGTCCTTTCAAAGACTTACGGTGGTTCAGCTCAGGCTTTCGACCAAATCGATAACGCGCCTGAAGAAAAAGCTCGTGGTATCACCATCTCTACTTCACACGTAGAATATGACACGCCTACCCGCCACTACGCGCACGTAGACTGCCCGGGACACGCTGATTACGTTAAAAACATGATCACTGGTGCTGCTCAGATGGACGGCGGTATCCTGGTAGTTGCTGCGACTGATGGTCCTATGCCACAGACTCGTGAGCACATCCTGCTGGGTCGTCAGGTTGGTATCCCTTACATCATCGTATTCATGAACAAATGTGACATGGTTGATGATGAAGAGCTGCTGGAACTGGTTGAGATGGAAGTTCGTGAACTTCTGACTGAATACGAATTCCCGGGTGACGACCTGCCAGTAATCAAAGGTTCTGCTCTGAAAGCCCTTGAAGGTGACGCAGAGTGGGAAAAGAAAATCATCGAACTGGGTGAAGCACTGGATTCTTACATTCCAGAGCCAGAGCGCGCTATCGACAAGCCGTTCATCCTGCCAATCGAAGACGTATTCTCAATCTCAGGCCGTGGTACTGTTGTAACTGGTCGTGTTGAGCAAGGTATCATCAAAGTTGGTGAAGAAGTAGAAATCGTTGGTATCAGAGATACAACCAAAACTACTTGTACCGGTGTTGAAATGTTCCGTAAGCTGCTTGACGAAGGTCGTGCAGGTGAGAACGTTGGTGTTCTGCTGCGTGGTACTAAGCGTGATGACGTTGAGCGTGGTCAGGTACTGGCTAAGCCTGGTTCAATCACTCCTCACACTCAGTTTGAAGCGGAAGTATACGTACTGTCTAAAGATGAAGGCGGTCGTCACACTCCATTCTTCAAAGGTTACCGTCCACAGTTCTACTTCCGTACAACTGACGTAACTGGTGCCGTTGAGCTGCCAGAAGGCGTAGAAATGGTAATGCCTGGTGACAACCTGAAATTCGTCGTTGACCTGATCGCTCCAATCGCGATGGAAGAAGGTCTGCGCTTCGCAATCCGTGAAGGTGGTCGTACAGTAGGTGCTGGTGTTGTAGCTAAAATCATCAAGTAATTGATGACTACACACTAGTCCAAAAAAAAGGTCGCGCAAGCGACCTTTTTTGTTTTTCTTTTCCTCCCGCAAAATTAGCAACTTAAAACATATCGGCTATAGTTAAGTCACCTTCTTCGTTACTCAGTAATCCCAGCTTCTTCATGACAAAAAGTTTGGCAATTATCTGGCTGCTGTTCAGCGTTGTATTCTGTACAACGTCTTTTCATGCAAGCGCGTTAAATGCTGAAAACTCCATTGCTGTCGTCGTTCACTCCGACAGTGCCGTCCAGTCCCTTTCGAAAGCTGAAGTCATCGATTTATTTATGGGGCGTTTTACCGAGACATCTGACGGCGAAGTGCTTATTCCCCTTGATTACAAATCTGAGCTTCATCTGAAAGGAGAGTTTTATCAGACACTGGTGAACCGCTCCCTGCGTCAGGTGAACTCGTACTGGTCCCGCTTACTGTTTTCCGGTCGTGCCAAAGCGCCGGTTCAGGTGAATTCGGTAGCGAATCTTGGTGAGTTGTTTAATGGCAATCAGCACTATATTGCCTATGTTCCAATGAATGCTGTTTCAGAGGAGATGAAAATTGTTCTTGTACTCGAATAAAATCCGTCTCTTACTCGTTTTACCTTTGTTGCTGGTCTCTGCCGCGGCACAATGCGCGGATGACGATAACTGGCGGTTCAGCGGTTTTGCAACGGTGGGCGGCAGTTACAGCAGTAACGACGAGCTTGCGTTCCGTTCCTCTTATCTGAATAAGCCCAGAATGCATTTTAATGTCTTCACCGATACCATGATCGGGTTTCAGTTCAACTATCACTTCTCAAACGATCTGGACTTAGTGGTACAGGCTATTGCACAGGACCGCGGAGACAGCGAAGTTGCTAACTATTTTGAAATGGTCTTTCTTCGCTATCAGTTCGACCGGAACTGGTCAGCCCGTGTTGGCCGGATGAATTACAACGCCTATTTACTCTCTGAATACAGAAATGTCAGCTATGCCTATCCATGGGTAAGACCGCCGGTCGATTTCTATTTGCCCACTTCATCAGTGTCGTATGTGGACGGTGCTGAGATTCAATACCGCCATAATGCGAATAACGGCGTGTGGCAGCACACATTTGCTGCCGGAAAGTCAGAAAGTAATCTGTTTGCCCTCGACAGTTTTACCACGATTTATTACGACTATGTCCTGAATGCGACTACAACATACGAGGCATACGACTGGCTTGTAAAGGTAACCGGGTCCTACTTTATGGGAGACAGAACCCATTTTAACGGAGGAGATTTCGAGGCCTTTTATGATAGCCTTCTGGCGGTACCTGATGTGCTCTGGCCGGGCGTTGATGAAGTCTATGATCATTTGCACATGGACAATGAGGCTATCTGGTATTTGTCTTTAGGGTATCAGTACAACAACGATGAATGGCTCGTCATGGCAGAAATGGTCGCGATGGATTCAGCCTGGACCCTTTTATCTCCTTATGTATCCGGGTATATCAGCCTTGGCTACCGTTTTGGCGACTTTCTGCCTTACATCACCTTAGCGGGGATAGAAGAAACTGAATCATCCCGGCAACTGCCAGTTCCTGATTTCTCACAAGCGCCAGATGCAGAAACAGCACAATATCTCGGTTTACTGTCGTTCGCCAGCCAGGAGATTTCGAATGCGATTTCACAAAGTCAGCGCTCAGTTAGTGTGGGAGTTCGGTGGGATGTATCGCCGTCGTCAGCAATAAAATTCCAGTATGACCATTATTGGATTGACGTTCCCGGTTATGCGCTCTGGGGAGTGAGTTTGTATCAGCAAGTATCCGGAGACCACATGAGCAACGTTGTCAGCCTGACATACAGTACAACATTTTGACGTAACGCAAACGGATTGCACGAATGTTTCTACGCAGACTACACATCCGGGTTGCCTCTATTATCGCTCTTATCGGAGGGATTATTGCCATTGCCGGTGGCAGTATCGTGTATCAGCAGAGCGAAGACTCTCTGATGTTTATCACTAAACAACTGGTGGCACAACTCGCTGACAGTACCCGCAAGCCTTCTGCTATCGCCGTTTATGTGGAAGACGATATTCTGGCGAAGGAGATTACCGAAGGTCTGGTGAGAAATGATTTAGTTATGGCTGCCGTGGTGACAACTAATGAAGGGGTACTGGCCCAAAGCGGAGAGCTTATAACGCCGGAAGGCGGTGTTGTTATTCCTTTGATTCACCCGTTTATCGAAGATCAAACCATCGGGAAGCTCTCTGTATACCCGGATATTGAATTTATTCAGCGCAACGTAAGCGAGTTCGCGATGCAGGGGAGTTTATCGATGTTACTGGTTGCTCTTTGCATTACCGTGGCCGTAGCAATTGTGACTAACGAAATGCTGTCCAGGCCATTATTGAAGCTGAGCCGCGAGTTTGAGCGGGTTGACCCTTCCGATCCTGACAACCTGCAAACTATCACAATAGTGAAGAAACGGCAGGATGAACTGGGCAAGCTGATTAGCCGGATGAACGGAATGATATCCGCGACCCGGCATTTCTACTTACAGGAAAAGCAACTTCGCAAAGACACCGAGAAACTGGAACGGCAATTCCGTCTTCTTTTTGAGAGGGCTACTATAGGTATTGCGCTGATTTCCCCGAAAAAAGGCCTGTTGCAGGCAAATCCGGCGTTCAGAAGCATGCTGGGTAATATCAGTTCGCTGGATACATTTTGTCGTAAATTTAACGAGTCCGGGCAAGTTGAAGCCATCGCTTCCAGCTTCTCAAAAAGAGAAAACGCTGAACAGGACTCTGTCGACCTTTCTTATTACGAGAACGGGGAAGTTAAATGGGTGCACTGTCTGTTTGCTTGCGTCAGTGAACAACGTATCAGTCAGCATCGCGAGGGTGAGGTACTCATTGAAGTTATCGTTAATGATATTACCGGGCGCATGCGACGTGAAGAGCAGGTGCGCTTTGCTGCTGAACATGATCCCCTCACCGGTTTGCATAACCGGCGTGGCGGTGAACCTTTCCTCAGAAATCTTATCTCTGCCTCTGCCGGTAATGACAAAACCTTTGTATTGATGATGATCGATCTGGACAAGTTTAAACCGGTGAACGATGAGTATGGTCATGAAGCCGGAGATAAAGTACTTGAAGCGGTGGGAAGCCGGATCCCGAGATTTTTTGCCGATGTTACCTGTGTATGCTGTCGCTGGGGAGGTGATGAATTTGTTGTTGGCTTGCTGGCAGGCAGGACCTTCCTGAATGACATCGACATTCAGTGCAAACTGCTTATCGATATGATCAGCGTACCGGTACCTGTTGAAGGCGTCGGCACGTGTGCTGTTTCTGCAACCGTCGGCGCAATGCTGCTGAAGCGTGAGCATGCTGAACTGACCACTTTACTGGCGAAAGCTGATGAGTTGATGTATGCCGTAAAACGGGAACACCGGGGCGGACATCGCATCGAATCGTATTAGAATTTCCGCACTCTCCGGGCAGTGTTGCATTTATTCAGGTGAATGAACTGTAATGCATTATGTACGCAGGTAAAATTTAACAGCTTGTAAATTATCAGGATGTGTCGTCACACGCCTGTCAATGCTGTATAAAAAAGCTTCACAACTCAGTGTACATTTCGTTACTTTAAATAATGATAACAACGTACCCTCTAACTCAGGATTAATCTATGCAGTCAATAATGATCGTCGTCCTTGGCATCATAGGCATGCTACTAGGATGGTTTGTATACTCCAGGTTCATTGCCGATAAGATTTTCCGTCTCGACGACAGTTTTGTGACGCCTGCTCACGAACTGCGCGACGGAGTCGATTACGTTCCCACAAACAAAGTGGTTTTATGGGGCCACCACTTTACCTCCGTAGCCGGTGCTGCTCCCATCGTCGGGCCGGCTATTGCCGTGTACTGGGGTTGGGTTCCGGCCGTTCTGTGGGTGGTATTCGGTACCATTTTCTTCGCCGGTGTTCATGATATGGGCGCTTTGTGGGCGAGTAACCGCCATAAAGGGAAGTCCATGGGGGCGCTGTCTGAAAGTGTTATCGGGAAACGCTCCCGTGCGCTTTTCATGGTCGTCATCTTCCTCGTACTGCTTATGGTGAATGCGGTATTCGGCGTGGTGATTGCCAAGTCGTTTGTCTCTCAGCCTAACGCGGTTTTCCCTGCCTGGATGGCGATTGTTGTTGCCCTGGTGATTGGTCAGTTGCTCAAGCGCAATTTCAGCCTTATTCCCATGTGTGTGGTTGGTATTATTGTGCTTTATGCGTCGGTTTATGCGGGCAGTTATATCCCTCTTGAGCTGCCGGAAACCATGTTTGGTTTATCCGCTAACGCCAACTGGATCATCATTCTGTTCATCTATGCTGCCATTGCATCGCTGTTACCGGTGTGGATGCTGCTGCAACCACGTGATTTTATCAACGGTATGCAGTTACTGGTTGGCTTACTGCTGCTGTACGGAGCGGTATTTATGTCTATGCCGGATATCACGGCACCGGCGTTCAATACGCAAACTGCTATTGATACACCGAGCCTCATCCCGCTGCTGTTCGTGACCATTGCCTGTGGTGCTGTTTCAGGTTTCCACGGCATTGTATCTTCCGGTACCAGCTCCAAGCAGTTGAATAAAGAGACGGATGCCCGTTTCGTTGGGTATCTCGGTGCTGTAGGCGAGGGAAGTCTTGCACTTATCACCATCGTTGCAGTGAGTGGCGTAGCCTTAGCCGCATCCCCTGAGGAATGGCACGAAGTGTACAGTCACCTTGGCGACGGCAGTGTTGCTGCCTTCATTACCGGTGGTGCAAACCTTATCCAGCAAGGCTGGGGATTACCGGTAGATTTCTCGTCCACCATTCTTGCCGTTATGGTTGTACTGTTTGCCGGTACTACCATGGACTCAGGTGTGCGTTTACAACGTTACATCATCCAGGAATGGGGCGAGATTTATAACCTTAATATCCTCAAAAATGGCGTTGTCGCTACGCTGGTTGCAGTGGGTACCTGTTTGCTGCTGTCATTCGGTGCCGGTGGCGCATCCGGCTCCGGCGGTATGATCATCTGGCCATTGTTCGGGTCGACTAACCAAATCCTGGCGTCACTGACATTGCTGGTTATCTCGGTAATGTTGATCAAAATGAACCGCCCGGCCATATACACGCTTATTCCGATGACGTTTGTTCTGGTGATGGCATTCTTTGCCGGTGTCATTAAGCTTCAGGAATACTGGGCAGCGGAAAATTACCTGCTGGTATTCCTGGATGCAGTGGTACTGGTTGTCAGTGTGCTGGTTATGCTGGAAGCCTGGTCTGTTATCGCTAAATTCAAGCGGGAAAAACAGCAAGCTTAAGCATGCATCCTTACTGAAATTAAACAGCCGGCACTTGCCGGCTGTTTTGTTTGTACAGGTGGATAACAGAATATCTGCAAACTGCCTGCAGATACGTTATGGTTATTTTTCGCGTCTAATTAACGGGTTTAGCAACGCTATGTTTCTGCTGATTGTTTATATTTTAATAGCGCTGGGCTTTTCATTTCTTTGCTCGATAGCTGAGGCGGTGATCCTTAGTATTTCTTCTGCCTATATTTCAGTGCTGGAAAAGGAAGGCGCACCTTCCGGTAAATTGCTGCGGGGATTGACCGATGATATCAACAAGCCCTTATCCGCCATTCTGACATTAAATACCATTGCCCATACCATGGGAGCCGCGGGAGCAGGTGCGCAGGCCGCCGTGGTGTTTGGCGACGCATATCTGGGGATCATCAGTGCGATTTTGACCTTACTCATTCTGATCTTTTCTGAGATCATTCCAAAGACGCTGGGCGCAACCTACTGGCGGGCACTGGCGACACCGACGGCATGGTTTCTGAAATACCTCACCTGGTTATTAACCCCCTTTGTATGGTTTTCTGAAAAACTCACAAAAGGGTTTAAAGAAGAAAGCCCGCTAAGAGGGCTGAGCCGCAATGAATTGCAGGCAATGGCTGAGTTGTCCTGGCAGGAAGGACAACTGGCCGAAAAGGAGACCGCCTTTCTGAAAAACATGCTGAATATGCATGAAGTGAAGGTGCGGGATGCCATGACTCACCGTACGTCGATGTTCTCCTTATCGGAAACCATGACAGTGGAAGGCTTCTTCCATCAACATGCTCATATGGAGTTCTCCCGCATACCGGTTTACACCGGCGAAGACAGTGAGCATATCCATGGTTTTGTTATGCGTTCAGATTTACTGCTGGCCTACGCCAGAGGGAATACGCAAAAACAATTGAAAGATTACCGGCGGGATATGATCACGGTATTGAGCAGTATGCCTATTGCCAATGTCCTTGATTTGTTCATGACGCGGCGGGTGCACATTTTCATGGTAGTGGACGAATACGGCGGTCTGGAAGGAATTGTTACGCTGGAAGATATTCTTGAGCATCTTCTCGGTATTGAAATTGTGGATGAGAAAGACAATACGGTCAGCATCCGCAAATATGCACAGAATATGGCGCGCCGCCGGGCTGCCATGCTGATGAAAAACGTGCCTGACCTTGGCGGCGATGATTAAAAAATCCCTAGACCGCCAGAGGCAACTGCACCACAACACAAACGCCGGTGTTGTCCGGCAGGTTATTCAGTTGCACACGCCCTTTGTGGTAGCCAGCAATCATATTGGCAATAAACAGTCCTAAACCAAGGTGAGGGTGTTCAGCGGATTTGTGACGTTCTTCATCCGGCCTCACCGATACCATCGACTGCAACAGGTTGTCGTTCATGTTATCGGGCAACGGTGGTCCCGGGTTGGTCACCGACAGTTTTACTGATTTACCTTCCCGCCATAAGTGCACTGTAATCGTATCGCCGTTGTGACTGAACTCCACCGCGTTGGCGATAATTTTATCCAGCATCTGCGCGAATAAATCCCCTGAACCCCGTAATTTTGCCTCTTCCAGCGAGATTTTAAGTTGGAAGGTGCGTTCAGAAAAAACATGGGCGTAACCATCAAAACAGCCGGAAACGACAGCGGCTGCATCGAACAGTTCGGGGTCTTCCTGAGCGATAGCATGTTCCAGTCGTGTGGCTTCACTCATACTGTTTAAAATGGTGCTTAACCGGGTGATGCCGCTTTGCGCCCGGCCAATCAGAACAGACTGCTGGGAAGGATCTTTCACTTCGCTGATGGTGTCCAGTGATGAACGTACAACAGCAATAGGCGTCCGCAATTCGTGGGAGAGTCGTGAGGCCATGTTTTCCAGATACGAATTGTATTGCTGAAGACGGTTTAACACGCCGGCGAAGGACTGATGCAAGTCATCAATTTCATCTACACGGCGCACTGCCGGTAAACTGCCGACAATTTTGCCGTTATCGTCAATCACTGCCTCAGTGTTGTCTCTCAGTGTCCGCACCCGGTTAGAAATACGGTTAGCAAACAAAAATAAACTGAGGGTGCCCAGCAGCATCACTGCCAGGATTACATGGAAAAGTTGCTCCAGAGCACGGTTTCGCAGGGTACGGATGCCGTTGGTGGTTTGTTCAACCACCACTGCACCCATTACGTTTTCCTCAATATAAATAGGGTAAGCGGCGGAAAGAATAACGGCTTTACTGTCAGGAGAAAGCCGCCATAAGGAATCCGGTGTGCCGGACAGCGCCGAAGCAATATCTTTTCCGGCTAATGCATACGCGCCCTGTAACTCATCAACAAATCCGGCTGGCGGACGGGTCAGGATATGATAATAAAGCGGCAGCAAAACATGCTGCTCAAGCCACTGCCACCAGCGATAGCCCTGTTGCTCTTGGCGGCGTACTTTAAACCCGGAGGCGGACTGGATCGAGCCGGCTCTGGCAAGTACACGCATGTGGTTATCGACTACCCACACCCGTGAATCGGCATATTTAAGCCCGGAAAGGATGCGTTCAATTTCCGGCGACGGCGTCAGTACCGTGCCCATGCCGTCGGCCTGATTGGGGTTCGCTGTGCCCACCGCGTAGCGCTTCTCCCGGCTGGCCGGATCGTCCACATCAACCAGCGCAAAGGCGAGAGCGCCTGTGGTCATACTCAATGGAAAGCGTAGTTCAATGCCGTATCCCTCACCGGTTAGTTGCCAGCGGCCCTGAATACGCAGTTCGTTGTCTGTGGCTCTGTAGCCCCCCGGCGTGTCGTCCAGCTTAAATGCATTCACCCAGCCTTCTGAGTAAGGTGCAATGACAAAACGTTCCAGTTCGCCGTCACCGGCAATAACACTGATCAGTAAATGGTCACTCTGATCAACGGCCAGTGCGTTAGATGCACGCCACACAACGCTGTCATCCTGCACATCAAACATGGCATACAGGTATTTTCCGTAGCGTCCCACCATATGATTAAAAGACAGTGTCACCGGCGGAAAATCCGCAACTTTGCCAAACCACGAAACTACCTGACCTTCACCATATTGCTGACTGAGGCCAGAGACTGCATTCCAGTCTGAAAATTTGCCATCCAGCTGAATGGGAGTGGGGATGGGCGGAGCGTACAAATCTGTGCCGGGGCGAACATCTTTTAAGTAGGCAGACTGACTGTCAAACAGGGCCGGGCGTTCGTGCAGCGCAGTGGCCACCGCTCTTGCTGTACCAATCATGGTTTGTTCCTGCCCGGTCCGCAAATATTGTTCAAGCTCCCACACATAGCGGTACCCCAGCCAGGGGATGGTGAACAGAAATAGCGACAGCACCAGCAATTGCAGGCGGATAGAAAAGCGTAAGTTCACGAACAATCAGCCCTGCCAGCGATAACCCATGCCATACACCGTATCGATATGATCAAAGGTGCTGTCCAGCTGGATAAACTTTTTGCGCATGCGCTTAATATGGGACGTAATGGTGGTGTCGTCGACAACCATCCGTGATTCGTCCATCAGTTGTTGCCGGCTTTTTACGTGGCCGGGATGTTTGATCAATGCGTGCAGCATCCAGAACTCTGTGACTGTTAAGGCAACCGGCTCGTTCTTCCAGCTTACTGTCATGCGGCTGACATCTACACTTAAATGACCAAGCTGAATTTGTTCGCTCTGTTGCTTCGGCGATGACAATAAGTCCGTGCGCCTGAACAGGGCGGCGATACGTGCGAGCAGATGCGCCATACTGATATCTTTTGTCAGGTAGTCGTCGGCTCCCATACGCAGTCCGCTGATGGTATCCACATCGTTGTCTCTGGCGGTAAAGAAAATGACCGGCATGGTCTGGGATAGCTGTCGCAATTGCTGACACAGCATAAAGCCGCCTTCCATTTCTTCTTTCAGGCCAATATCAATAATAGCCAGATCAGGGAGCGCCTGTGAGAAAGCATCAGAAGCGGATGGTCTGTCAGCATAGGCATTCACCTGATAACCCTGCGCCTGCAGTGCAGCAATATAGTTTTCCCTGATGGCGGCATCATCTTCAACAAGAGCAATAGTTCTTGGCATCGTCATTAATCTTTTCAGTTTCAGTGGCATGACTATACACCATGAAAACTGAACAATGCCTGATTAAGACAAAATTCCCCCGTAACGCCACTTTTTAGCCATATTTGCCCTGTTTAACCGGCGTAACGTGGTGCAGGTGACCTGATTGCCCCGATTTATCACAATGCTTCGCCACCTTTCCCCATTTCACTTGGAGCATGGTCAGATTGTGCCGGTTTAATTATTACCATCAACACTCACTCTGGTAAGGAAATGAACATGACAGGTAAAAAAGTACTTTTAGCAGGCATCATCGCGGTTATGGTTAACCCGGTAGCACAGGCTGCCAGTGACAGGCATTATCAGGAACAAAAAGACAAAGCTGCGGCAGTCGGATTAGGAACCGGCGTGGTTATCGGTGCTATTGTGGCAGGCCCTGTTGGCGCCGGCGTTGCCGGTATTCTGGGGGCCGTGATTGGTGACAGCAAGGCAACCAGTGAACAGTTAAAAGACACACAAGCTGATTTAATGGCCAGCAATGCTGCATTAACTGAATCTCAACAGCAGCTTCTGGCTGTAAGAGATGCACTGGAATCGGCGCAGCTTCAGGCTTCAATCACTCAGGTAGGTTTGACGTCGTATCCGGAAGAGCAGGTGATGGCGATGGAGAGTGCCATTCAGTTTAAGAGCGGCTCTGACGATATCGAAGCACTCTATAGTACGCAGCTTGATCTGATTGCGAAGGCGCTTAAGCAACATGAAGGGCTGGGGATCCGGTTAACCGGTTATGCGGATTATCGCGGCGAAGCCACCTTTAACCAGACATTGTCAGAACAGCGCGCCGGCGCGGTTAAACAGGCACTCACAGCACGGGGTGTGAGTGAAGATAAAATTGCCCTGCTTGCTGTCGGGGAAGCGGGCAGTCAGCATTCTTCTGCAGAAAATACCTTCTTCGACCGCAAAGTGGTTATGCAAATCTTGCCAGCCGGACAGGCTATGACGGCACAGCGCTAATTCCTTTCGTTAATCCTCCCAACCCCAACGTTTAGCGCCCGCAACGGGCGCTTTTTTCATGTTATTATTAACGGCTTAATGAAAACAAAACAGGCAAAGCATGAAAGCGCTGGATATCACAGATTTGAAGAAAATCTACAAAGGTGGCGTGCAGGCACTGCGCGGCGTCAACCTGCATGTAGATGAGGGTGATTTTTTTGCCCTGCTGGGACCTAACGGTGCCGGTAAATCCACCACCATCGGCATTATCAGTTCACTGGTTAACGCCAGCGAAGGCGATGTGAAAGTGTTCGGGTACGACCTGAATACTGAAAAAGAAAAGGCTAAATCCTGCATTGGCCTGGTGCCGCAGGAATTCAACTTCAACCAGTTCGAAACCGTACTGCAAATTGTACTGAATCAGGCGGGTTACTATGGTGTGCCCCGCAACGTGGCTAAAGAACGGGCCGAAAAATACTTAAAGCAGCTCGACCTGTGGGAAAAGAAAGACATGGCTGCGCGCACGTTGTCAGGAGGCATGAAGCGCCGCCTGATGATTGCACGGGCGTTAATGCACGAACCCAAATTGCTGATTCTGGATGAGCCCACAGCCGGTGTGGATATTGAAATCCGCCGTTCCATGTGGGACTTCCTTAAAACCATCAATGAACAGGGGATCACTATCATCCTGACAACCCATTATCTCGAAGAAGCGGAAATGCTGTGCCGCAATATCGCGATCATTGATAAGGGAACAATAGTGGAAAACACCAGCATGAAGTCACTGCTGGCCAAATTAAGCATGGAAACATTTGTGCTGGACCTTGGCAATTACGCTAACAAGCCGGTCATTTCAGGTTTTACTCACCGTTTGCTGGATGAAAATACGCTGGAAGTGGATGTGGAGAAAACTGAAGGGCTGAATCCGGTATTTACCCAGTTAACAGAGCAATCGGTGCCGGTGCTCAGTATGCGTAACAAGTCGAACCGCCTGGAAGAGTTGTTTGTTACCCTGGTCGAGAATGGCCGTAAAGCCAAAGAGGAGGCGTAATCATGCACGGACAAAATAACTGGATTGCGCTGAATACTATCTGGATTAAAGAATGTACCCGCTTTCTGCGCATCTGGGTACAAACACTGGTGCCACCGGCAATTACTATGACACTGTATTTTGTCATTTTCGGTAGTCTGATTGGCGAACGGATTGGTCAGATGGGCGGTTTCACCTATATGGAGTTTATTGTACCCGGACTGATCATGATGTCTGTGATCACGAACTCTTATTCAAACGTGTCATCGTCGTTTTTCAGCGCCAAATTCCAACGCAATATTGAAGAATTGCTGGTGGCTCCTGTACCGACCTGGGTGATCATTTTCGGTTACGTGGGCGGCGGCGTGGCCCGTGCTATCTTAATCGGCATTATTGTGACCTGTGTATCAATGTTTTTCGTTGATGTGCAAATTCACAACCTGGCCGCTATTGTGGTTACCTTGCTGCTTACCTCGACCTTATTTGCTACCGCCGGTCTGGTAAACGCGGTATTTGCAAAAACCTTTGATGATATCAGCATGGTGCCCACTTTTGTGCTGACCCCGCTGACTTATCTGGGCGGTGTATTCTACTCGTTAACGCTGTTACCGGAATTCTGGCAAATTGTCAGTAAGGCGAACCCGATCGTGTACATGGTGAATGGTTTCCGCTATGGCTTTTTAGGTGTGTCAGACGTTAATGTTTCTGTATCCATTGCCATTCTTATCGGCTTCAACGTGGTGCTTTACGCTGTTGCACATCATCTGCTGACAAAAGGTAGCGGGATCCGGAGTTAACTGTGAGTACCGGTAATTCCCGAGAAGTATTAAGTAATCAGCAGGGCATTCATGAGAAGCTTGATGAACTGGTTGAGCGGTACCGCCGCACGGAAAACCAGCGTCCGGTGAGTGACCATACCCGCGCATCTTTTGATGACGTGTGTGCGTGGTTGGATGACTGGCAGGGCGATGTGATTCTGGATTCCTGCTGTGGGGTAGGGGAAAGCACGGCCAACCTGGCTGAACGCTTTCCTGATGCCAGAGTTATTGGTATTGATAAGTCGGCGCTGAGAGTAGATAAGCACGTGCACTATCAGTCAGAAAATCAGAACTACGCTGTGTTTCGTGCAGATGTGAATGATTTCTGGCGCCTGGCTCGCACGGCGGACTGGAATATTGTGCAGCACTTTTTGCTGTACCCTAATCCTTATCCGAAACCGTCTCAGGTACAAAAGCGCTGGTACGCTTCTGCTGCCATGGTGGATATTATGGCGCTGTGCAGCAACATTGAGGTGCGCAGCAACTGGTTATTGTATCTGATGGAATTTGCCCGCGCGGCAAGTCACTATGGTTTATCCGGAGATATCAGTGAAATTACCGGTGATAACCACATGACCCCGTTCGAGCGGAAGTACCGTGGCAGCGGGCAACCATGCTGGCGGTTGAATACCCGTTACGATGAAGCTGATTAAATACATTTGTAAGCAGTAAAGGCCGGTTATCCGGCCTTTACTATTCTCAGAACGTCAATTTCTCCCTTTTAGATATGGAAGAATCGTCACTGAACACGATTAATCTCAGGGAGTGGACGTCATTTCAAGTTTGAGTAACCCTCCCCGGGTAATTTCTCCGTGTGTCAGATACCGGCGGTTAAGAGGCTTACCGTTTAACCATGCCGATTTAATATAACGATTTTCGTCACTGTTGTTCACGGTCTCAATCGTGAAATTTTTGCCACTGTAATAACGTTCATCTAAAGCAATGGTGATACGATCAAAGATCGGGCTTCCTATTTGATAAACGGGCTCTTGACGCGCGCCGCCATCGACCTGGAATAATCCGATTTTCATTAATACCGCAAGTGAACCCATTAATCCCTGGTCTTCATCACCGTTGTAGCCATGCTCAGGTGACAAGTTTTGATAAACCTGATTGACCACCTCCCTGGACCAATATTGGGTTTTGCCCGGCTCACCGAGTTCATTAAAGATAAAAGCGGTTTGAATTGAAGGTTGATTGCCGTAGTTCACAGGAATACGGCGGTACTCTTCGTGGGTTTCCTGAGCGTGCGCGGTACCCGAAGTAAATCCAAGTTTTTCAGCGGCTTCAAAGGCCTCATTCAAACGATTGGCTGCGACTTTTTCCCCACCCATTAAATCAGCGAGGCCGGCAATATCGTGAGGTACGTACCACGTCATTTGTGCTGCGTTCGACTCGACGAAACCGTGCCGGTATTCAAACGGGTCAAAGTCGGCTTTCCACTTTCCATTTTCATCTTTCGGACGCATGAAACCGGTCCCGGTATCATAAATATTCCGATAATTGAGACTACGGTTTTTCAGCCACTCAGCATCTTCAGCAAGGCCGAGTTCCTGCGCCAACTGTCCCAAAGTCCAGTCTTGATAAGCGTATTCAAGGGTTTGACCTGCTCCATCGCGGTGGAACGCGTCGCTTTCAACTGGCAGCGGGTAAGGCACAAAGCCCTTCTCGATATAATATTCCAACCCGCCACCTATGGCAGAGTCGTGTTCATAGCCTGCGTGGCTCATCATACCGCCTGGTAAGTGATTTTTTTTCAGCGCTTCATAGGCTTTCAGCGGGTCAAAATCATGAATACCTTTTAAATAAGTGCTGACGATAAATGGCGTAGACGAGGCGCCTGTCATTACGTAAGTGTAATTTCCACCAGATGGCCCTCTGGGCACATAGCCGCCATCTTCCGCCATGGTCAGCATCGAGTTTGAAAAGTCAGACGCCACCTTGGGATAGGCCAACGGCCACAAGGTTTGAATAGTCCACTGAGCGCCCCAGAAGGAATCTGAGTTGTGGTGATTGAATTCAGGTTGGTGTTGCGCATTTAAGGGGAGTTGTTTGATTTTTCGTTCAGCGCTGGTTTGATCTGAATAGCGGCCATCAACATCAGAGATAATTCGACGCCCTTGAAGCGCGTGGAATAAATCGGTGTAAAAACGACGGCGCACTTTTTCACTTCCCCCTTCTACCCGGATTTTCCCTAACCATTCATTCCAGGTATCACGTGAAGCCGCTACAGTGGCGTTGAAATCCCATCCGGGTAACTCAGATTGCATGTTTTGCTTAGCACCATCCTCATCTACGTAAGAAATAGCCACTTTCATCAGCACGTCATCTGTAGAGTCATCCAGTGTTAGCAGCGCTGCTGTTTCATTGACATCAATTTTGGCAACCGGCTTGTTCAGTTTGATATAAAAAAACACTGGTGTAGGGCGCGGGCGACGAATAGTGGGTGCATTAATCACAGAACCACTAAACGTGGTGTCATCAATTTGGGTAAAGCTGCCTTTGGATAACTCCGAGGGACCAAATTGACCCTCTAAATCCAGCAAGATCTGTTTCGGTCCCGCTTGTGTATATTCATAGTGATGAAAGCCAACGCGGGTGGTGGCGGTCAACTCAGCGTTGATGCCATAGCGCTCAAGGATGAGTGAATGGTAACCAGCCGCTACATTTTCTTTGTCGTGACTAAACGCAGAGAAATAGTCGTTTTCTATGTCTGCCAGTGGTCGCTGTTGAGAGATAGGAAGCACTGATAAACCTGACAACTGCCATGCATGGACATGGTTGAAGCCTTTTACTTCCTCAGTGTTATACCGGTATCCACTACCCCATGCTCCGTCAATTTCGGTGTCGGGGCTGAGATTCACCATGCCGAACGGTCGGGTGGCTGAATTAAAGTAAAACCAGCGGGAATTGGCTGAATCTAACCAGGGCCATACCGCATCGACAGGGGCAAGCTGTTCACTCACTGCTTGTTGCACAGAAACCGGTGCTTCTACTTTATTAGATTTTTCACAGCCAGCCAGCGCCGCACTGACAAATAACGCTGAAACAGCGCAATGCGTTAATCGCATGTCTTTCTCCAAGAGGGTTGCGATCAATCACACCGATGCATTAGGGGTCAGGTAACTAGTCGTCGTTTAAGGTGCACTCTGAGAACTCATTGATGACTCGCTGGATATGGGATCTCATTGCTTGTTTTGCCCGACTTTCGTCTCTGCTTTGTAATGCTTCTATAATCAGGTGATGATCTTCAATTATTGGTGACGCACCACGACGGCGAATTAACGCATCGAAAGTGGTATTCATTTCAGACCGGTTACGTAGCGACCACAACCCACAGATGATTTCGTAAATACTGGAGTTTCTTGTTGATTGTGCGATCAGCTCGTGAAAACTTCGGTCATAACTATGTGTTTTTGCTAAATCCTGACTCTCAAGATTTTGCATTTTCTTTTGAAACACTTTTAACTGATGAATTTCCTGATGAGTAATCCGCTGAGAAGCTAAAGCTGCGGCTTCTGATTCAAAATACAAACGGGCTTCCAGAATTTCAAACGGGCCGGGTAAGTTTTCTTCGATGTTGAGTTCGCTACGGCCAGATTCAGCGATGACATACACGCCGGAGCCCGAGCGAATTTCCACAATACCACTCACTTCCAGCGCGATCATTGCCTCGCGGATAGTGGGGCGGCTAACATTAAAGGTTTCCGCAAGTTTGCGTTCTGCCGGTAGTTTTTCACCGACACGTAAACTACCCTGACTTATCATCTCCAGGACTTGTTCGGCGATTTGCAAATAAAGGCGCTTGCTTGATAAATCATTAATTTGAAAGTGCATGAATATTGTTTTTTCTGAACCTGCTTTACTTCCACTCTAGCGTCTTACTGTTCGGGTGGTCAATTTACATGACCAAATAAAAGTATGTGGTTACCAAAAAAGGTAACCACATAAGCTCAATTGTCAGAAGCTGTACGTTACACCCATGAAGTAGGTAGAGCCAAAGGTCGCAACAGATTGTAACCGGGCTTTCTCGAAACGTGTTCCACGCTCGTAATCGCCGTTAACGTTAATACCTTCCAACGACACTTTTACGCCATTCTCAAACTCGTATGACATGGATACATCGACTTGTTTCCGGGCATCGAGTAAGCTTCCGGGATTAGGCACTATGGCACTGCTGTCACCGAAGTTTTCACCTGTTTTTGAGCCATCATTCAATGAATATTCACTGCGATAGTTCATGGCAATACGAATGGCGAAACCACCATTTTCGTAATAACCAATGAGGTTGGCAGTACGTTCTGATGAACCCAGAAGCGGTTGTTCTTCTTGTGGATTGTCTGCATCCAACAGGGTGTAGTTAGCGATCATGCCCAAACCATTAAATGGTGCTGGCAAGAAATCAAACGACTGGTTATAAGCAAGCTCAATACCATTGATCTCTAAAACACCATCGGTCGCACGATTTCGTGTGATGTTATAGATATAGCCATCGGTGCCACGACATTCACCGGTTGCTGAGTCAAATGAAACATCGGCTAATTGGAAATCACCCGGGCATACTGCCTCAGTAATAACCTGATTTTTAACTTCTTTTTTGAAGTATGCCAGAGTAATTGCACTTGATTCATTGAAGTACCATTCTGCGCTTAAATCGTACTGGTTAGCGGTCAGTGCCGGAAGGTCGAAAGAGCCTTCAGAGACATTCACAATAATATCGGTACCGTTGTCCAGAGTCGCAATCTCGCGGCCAAAGCTCGCGGTTTCACCAATAATCGGGCGCACCAATACTTTGCCTGCCGCAGCACGAATCACGATGTCGTCGGTTAGATCATAGGCAAGGTTTAAGCTTGGTAGCCAGTTGTCATAATCAAAGCTACTCGATGACGGTTCGGCAGAATCGCCGCCGATATCCGTAAATGCGCCTGTTGTTACTTGAATTCCGCCGTCATAAGTAACGGTGTCAACGGTACGATCTGTTTTAGCGTAACGTACGCCAATATTACCGCGAAGGTAATCATTACCAAAGTCCAGCTGTGTATAAAAATTGGTAATGTTGCGATCGATTTGAAAGAATCCGGCTTCCTGGAAGTTTGGTTCAATTGTCAGACCCGATTCATCAAAGGCTTGCAGGTAAGCATCAACATCCGGTAATACATAATTCAAGTTTAACCCGGCGAACTCACCGCCGCTAAAGTCGTTTACGGTATAACTCGCTTCTGCAACGGTGGGGAAAGGCGCAGTATAAATATCGTCGTCACGGAAATTCCGGTCATAACGCGTACTTTCGGTATCCAGAGTTTGTCTGCGGTGCTTGAAACCAAACTTCACGGCTTTGAAGAAATCGCTGTCGAGATAATAGTTGAAGTCAACCTGTGCAGCGAGCTCGTCAGTATCGTAAGTTTGCACTTTACCTGAGATGTCATTACGAAACAGATTATCTAACGCCCATGAGCTGGGATCTGACACCGGATTGAGGCCGTTTGAAGTGAATACGGGATTATTTGGATCCATGTCGACTTCAAGGTCTGAACGAATACCTAATACAACTGCGCGTTCTACGATATCAATGCTTCCCGCAGTGTAATGGAGTGCACTATTCATGGTGAAATCATCGGTAATCATCCATTCTGATGTACCTGTTACAGCATAGCTGGTGCGGTCTTCAGTTTGACGGGTATGGTTGGCTTCTACGCGAATGTTCTCAGCAAGGATATGGTCTACAGTATTATCTGTTTGGCCCAGGTAGGTAAGGGTGGGTTCAGGATCACCACCACCAAAAAGTGGAACTAACTGCTGGAAGTAAATCTTACGTTCATCCTGTGCAAGAATCCCTGTTAATCCAAATTCCAGAGTATCGCTGGCTACATATTGTATTGCTGTATTTAACAGATAACGTTGCGTGTTGCCGTCTTCGCGGCGCATACGGGGACGATTGGTTCGTTCCAGTGGGATGCCATTAGCTGCGTAATCGCTTTCGCCATCGCTGTTCAGGTCAACATCGGAAAAACGTTGGCTGTACATTAAGTCATAACGGGTATCGAGTTCCTGATAACCAAAGTTAACTAAAACACCAAGGTTGTCATTAAATTGGTCGATATACGTAAAGCTTCCGCCGGGTGTGGCACTGCTGCGGTCTTCTGAGTAGTTTGCCTCGACTTTTGCAAGCATCTTGCGTTCGGAATAGTTGAGAGGCTTAGCTGTGCCTATATTCACAGCACCAGACAAGCCGCCTTCATCCATTGATGCGCTGGGAGTTTTGAATACCTGAATTTCTGATGCCAGTTCTGACTGCACAATATCAAAGCGGAAGCCACCGTCAAATTGTGCGCTGGCAAACGCCTGACCATTCAGAGTTGTTGCCGCATATTCGGGGCCTAGTCCCCGAATGCTGATCAACGCACCGCGTCCGTTCGAACGTTGAATTTGAATTCCGGCAATACGTTGGATCGATTCGGCGATATTTTCATCAGGAAAACTTGAAATGTCGTCAGCGGAAATGGCGTCAGAGACACCTACTTCGTAACGCTTCATCGACAATGCTTTGGTGACACTAGAACGAATCCCTTTAACTTCTATCACTTCAGGATCCTGTGAGCTTGTTTCTTGCGCTAGCACCGTAATTGGTAATGCCAGTGCCAAAGCTGTGGCTAACGGTGTGAGTGTGTATTGCGCCCCGAATCGTCTTCTCATGCTGTCTCTCCCAGTCTTATGAATAATTGGTAAGGCCGGATAAGTATAATCACAAGTCAATGCTCCCAACAACCAAATTTTTACAATAAATAAACGCAGATTACATTTCTGGTACGTAAATTACGTTCCGGTTATAGGTGGTATTTCTTTCTGTAAATCACTTAGTTAGTGGTTCTGATAAATACAATATTTCTATAAAACAATGATTTGGGTGTCTTTCCCGGTTTGTGCGACCCCTTTATTGCAATGTTGATGGTCTTCATTTACTCTCTGTAAGGTGGCCTTACCAGAGTTGTGAGG
The DNA here is from genome assembly GCF_056161165.1 of Alteromonas sp. ABV2_168. NCBI lineage: Bacteria > Pseudomonadati > Pseudomonadota > Gammaproteobacteria > Alteromonadales > Alteromonadaceae > Alteromonas > Alteromonas sp. ABV2_168. The sequence goes on from NZ_JBSWYQ010000003.1 coordinate 25,832, forward strand.
TTGTCGAAATGTGAACATAAAGGTGACCAATGAATACAGTCAGTAATACACAAGCCTCAATAGCGAAGTCGCATTCGCCATTATTAGCGATGAGTGCATTGTTTTTTTTCTGGGGCTTTCTGACAAGCTTGAATGATGTCTTGATTCCTCACCTTAAAAGTGCGTTTTCACTTAATTACACTCAAGCCATGTTGGTGCAATTTGCCTTTTTCGGTGCTTACTTTCTTGTGTCACTGCCTGCTGGTAAGTTAATTAGGCGCCTGGGTTTTAAAGCCGGCATTATCGCGGGCTTATTAACTACAGCGGTGGGCTGTCTATTATTTTACCCCGCTGCAGAAGTGAAGTTGTATGTGTTTTTCTTAGGGGGGCTATTTGTTCTCGCAAGTGGAATAACGATATTGCAAGTGACGGCAAATCCCTATGTGGCTGCGCTTGGCGATGAAAAAAGCGCATCAAGCCGGTTGAATTTTTGCCAGGGATTGAATTCTGTGGGGCACACCGTCGCCCCGTTCTTTGGCGGTGCGCTAATCATTGGGGCGAGCCAGCTCGAAGGGCCTGCTAATCCTGAGTCGGTCCAAATTCCTTACTTGTTGATTGCGTTGGCGCTGGTTGTGGTGGCGATTGTATTTAAGCGTTTTCCACTACCTAAAATTGCCGCAGAATCCGGGCAATCTGCAAGCCTGCAAGGAGAGGCTGTGAAAAAGCTCACCGCTCATCGCCATCTTGTTTTAGGTGCTGTGGCGATATTTTTGTATGTCGGTGCCGAAGTATCGATCGGTAGCTTTTTGATTAACTTTTTAAGTAGCGACGATATCGCAGGTCTCACTCATAAAGATGCAGCCACCTATCTGGGGCTTTATTGGGGCGCCGCTATGGTCGGGCGTTTCGCTGGTGCTTACATCATGCAGTACATCAAAGCGTCTTCAGCACTCACATTTAACGCTTTGGCGGCTATATTTCTGCTCGTTGTTGTGATGTCAGCCAGTGGCAATATCGCAATGTGGGCTGTGGTATTGATTGGACTGTGCAACTCCATCATGTTCCCCACCATTTTCTCACTGGGAATCCGTGGGTTAGGGGCAGCAACGGCTGAAGGTGCGGGTCTGTTGTGTCTGGCTATTGTTGGAGGTGCAATTTTGCCTGTTTTGCAGGGCATTGTAGCCGACACCCTGAGTATTCAGATGAGCTTTATCGTGCCGTTAGCCAGTTATGGATTTGTGACCTGGTATGCACAAAAAGGCAGCAAGCTGCCAAATGAACAATAGAGGGTTAGATTATGTTGGACTGTAAAAGCGAACAGGCATTAACGTCACACATTGAAGATATACTGGCGTTTTACGCCCCGAATGTAATGGACGAAGTTAACGGTGGTTTTCATCAGAACTATTACGACAATGGTGACATTTTCGAACCGGGGAAAAAGCACCTGGTGAGCTCCACCCGGATGATTTTCAACTATTGCAAAGCCTATCAGCACTTTCAACGTGAAGAAGACCTCCAACGCATTGAGCACGGTTTAGTGTATTTGCTTACCCGGCACTGGGATGAAGAACGTCAAGCGTATAATTGGTTGTTAGATGCTAATACACCTGTGGACCAAACCAACCATGCTTATGGATTAGCTTTCGTGATCCTCGCGCTCGCAACCTGTGTGAAAACAGGACTTAACAAGGCTGAGATACCTTTATATCAGGCGTGGGAAATACTCAACGAGCGTTTTTGGCAAGAGTCCGATGGTTGCTATGCCGATGAAGCCTCACCAGATTGGTCAACGTTAGGTACGTATCGCGGTCAGAATGCCAATATGCATTGCTGTGAAGCGTTATTAATTGCCTATGATGCAACAAAGGATAAGGCGTTTTTAAAACGTGCTTATACACTGGCAAAAACTTTCGCGGTAGAAAAAGCAGCACTGACGCAAGGACTGATTTGGGAACACTACCATGCTGATATGTCGATTGATTGGGAGTACAACAAAGACGACCCGAAAAATCTTTATCGTCCGTGGGGCTTCCAACCGGGCCACCAAACTGAATGGACTAAATTACTGTTAATTTTGCATCGTCATCAGCCCGAAAGCTGGATGGTGGAAAGAGCGCAAGCGCTATTTGATAGCGCACTGAACCTTTGCTGGGACGAGGAAAACGGCGGTATTTTTTATGGTCATGCCCCTGACGGTGAAATTTGCGACAGTGACAAATATTTCTGGGTACAAGCCGAGTCGTTAGCAGCGGCTGCGTTGTTAGCTAAAGCAACAGGTAATGATGCATATTGGCAATGGTATGAGAAAATTTGGGCGTATTGCTGGAGCGCCATGATTGACCACACATACGGCAGTTGGTTCCGTGTACTTACGGCGGACAACAAGCCTTACAACAATGAGAAAAGTCTGGCTGGCGCTAAGTGTGATTACCATACCCAGGGGGCGCTTTGGGAAATTATCGAACAGGCATTATAACTTTCGAAGAGTAACTATTTATGATTGAAACGTGGAGATGGTTTGGTCCTGATGACACCATTACCCTGGAAAAAATCAAACAGGCGGGCGCAGCCGGTGTGACTGGGGTTTGCTACAACTTTATGCCGGTAGTTGGTTGGACACGTACTAACCTCAACTATCAATTGTCCGATAAAACATACGCACTTCGTTTTGAATACTCTGACTTTGCGGCATACGACGTTTACATCATGCAACGACGGGGCAGAAGCAGATTACCCGGCAAGTTTGCTGGCGAAAGCCAAAGCCCGTCTGGATGTCATGTCAGAAGAACAGAAAGTCTTGCTTGAAAGGTTTGGCTGAATTACCTGGTGTGATAAGTGCGGTTTCGTACATTCAGACTCGTTAGTAGTATTTTCTGCAAGGAGAAAGGACAGTGGTATTGTGGTGGAAATCCAAAATGTGGATGTTCGTAATTTTATGTAGTGTTGGCCTGAGTGTGCAAAGTTGGGCCGGGCCTTTTTCACTGGTTGGGGAAGAAGGCGTAGCCACGCTGTTTGTTGATGAATCAGATGCGACAGTAGTACACAAATCAGCGGCTATGCTAGCCAGCGATGTGGCGGCAATCAGCGGTCACAAATTGTCACTCGCGTCACATTTTAGTCCGGTTCCTCACACTGCAATTATTGCCGGAACATTAGGTCAAAGCGCTTTGATCGACAGCTTAATTGAACAGGGAGACATTGACCCGTCCTCAATTCAAGGTCAGTGGGAACGCTATCAGATCTGGCTGAAGCCTGTTGCTATTTTGGGTGACAAACCGGCTTTAGTCGTTGTGGGCAGTGACCGGCGTGGTACTGCCTATGGTTTACTTTCATTGTCACGTCAGATGGGCGTGTCTCCATGGGAATGGTGGGCCGATGTCACGCCCGCTACACAGTATCCTTTGTCTGTTGACGTAAAAACATCAGTCTCTTCATCACCGGATGTTAAGTATCGTGGTATTTTCCTTAATGATGAGGATTGGGGCTTACAGATTTGGGCAGCGAAAAACTATGAGCCGGAAACCGGTGACATAGGGCCAAAAACTTATGCCCGCGTATTTGAACTGTTATTGCGTTTGCGGGCCAATACTATCTGGCCCGCTATGCATAAAACCACAACACCTTTTTATGCAATTCCTGAGAATAAACAAGTCGCTGACGATTACGGTATTGTTGTCGGTTCCTCCCATGCGGAACCTATGTTGTCGAATATCAACGGGGAATGGGACAAGGATGTAATGGGGCAATATCGTTACGATACAAATGCTGGCGCCGTAAAGCAGTTTTTCAGTCATCGAATTAGAGAAACAAAAGACTTTGAGAGTATCTACACCGTGGCGATGCGAGGTGAACATGACTCGCCAATGATCATGCGCGACAGCTCCATGGCTGATCAGGTAGCTTTGCTCGATAAGGTGATTACAGATCAAAGAAAGTTATTGTCTTCGATTACTGGCGAAGATGTCGATTCCATTCCGCAAGCTTTTGTGCCTTATAAAGAAGTATTAACTTACTACCAAAACGGCCTCGAAGTACCCGATGACATCACGTTAATGTGGACCGACGATAACTACGGTTATCTGCGACAACTCAGCAACCCCGAAGAGCAAAAACGCAGTGGTGGGGCGGGTATTTACTATCACACGTCTTATTGGGGGCGGCCTCATGATTATCTGTGGTTAAACTCGACTAACCCTGTTTTAATGTGGCAGGAAATTACAAAAGCGTGGGATCTCCACGCCAGAGAGCAATGGATATTGAATGTAGGGGATATTAAGCCTCACGAATACAATACCGAGTTATTTATGGACATTGCCTGGCAGCGAGATCAGTTTAATTCTGCGGATGATGTTTACTTGCAAATGGCGGAGTATTTTGCCCGCGACCTGTCGGCCGGGGCATCAGATAAACTGGTCGCTATATTCAAACAGTATTTTCATCTTGTGTATCAACGACGCCCTGAATTTATGGCCTGGAGTCATGTCGAACCAGTGTCATTGCCTCAGCCCGGCGAACTAACACAAACTCATTACGGTGATGAAGTGAGCGCACTTATCACCCAGTGGCAGGCGTTGATCAAAGAAGTTGAAACCTTACAACCGCAAATCGATGAGACCCGTCAGGATGCGTTTTACCAGTTGGCCTATTACCCTATTGTCGCGGCCGGGAATATGAGCCTCAAATGGCTTTACCATTATAAAAATGTCTTTGCTGCAGCCCAGGGCCGTGGTGATGCTGACTGGTATGCAGAACAGATGCTCTCGAGTTATCAAACCATCCGGGACATTACCCGTTATTACAATACTGAATTAGCTGGTGGTAAGTGGCAGCACATCATGTCTGCGTCTCCGCGCAACTTACCTGTGTTTGATATACCTTCTTCGGCACAGCCTCATCGAGAGCAGAAGCAGGCTGTAGGGTTTGTGTTAGAGGGCTTCGACATGCCTGCCAATTCGCGTATCACTAATAGCCATGCCCGCACCTTACCTGTATTTAATAGTTTTACCCGTAACCCGCGTTTTATTGATATTTATTTGAATGGCTCTGAAGCGAGAAAGTGGAGTATTTCTCCTCAACAACCTTGGATTAAATTATCTAAAACACAGGGAAGATTGAGCCAGGCTCATCCTCATGAACGGGTGTGGGTGGATATCGACTGGGGTAAAGTCCCTAAAGGTGAAGCTTTAAAAGAGCCACCACTAGGGCATGATCATCAGTTAATACCTCCTTCATATAAAGTGCCCGGCAAACTGATTTTTACGACAGAAGATTTTCAATCGGATATTAGTTTGAATGTGTTTAACCCTGATTTACCAGAATTGAAGAGTTTCGATGGCTACGTGGAAGATCTGGGATATGTGGTGTTGGATGCGGCCAATTTCCAGCGTCAAAAAAACGGGGAAAACCGTCGTTGGCAGAAAGTAGACAATTTGGGTTACAGCGGCAGCGTCATGAAAGCAGTCCCCGTTACCGCCGACCCGGAGTCGGCAGATCTTTTGTCTCTTGAAGGTCCTGCATTGGAATATGATTTTTATACGTTTAATCAAGGTATGGCTGAGATTAGTGTGAATGTGGTGCCGACTCACCCTATGTATGAAGGACGAGGCGTTCGTGTTGCCGTTGTTGTAGATGATAACAATCCTGAAATATTGGATTTTCGTACAGAAGGGCGCAGTGAGACGTGGAAGCAAAATGTTCTGAAAAACCAGGCGACCGGATCTATCCAGCAGCTTATCGACAAGCCCGGTAAACACACGTTGACCATTTACATGGTTGATTCAGGTGTCCTGGTAGACTCGATATTAATTGACCTGGGCGGCAAGAAGGCAAGTTATGCATTGCCCGCAGCCACTGTTAATAAAGCGTTTGAGAATCGCTGATAATCTACTGGTTAAATCCTGAACGCTGCCCCTGATTTACCTGTGTAGACATATGCAAGTATGTTTTATCAGTGGGCAGCGGCGTTGCGCGGCACCGGAGCCGGTTCACAGAATACAAAACCCTGTGCATACTGAATCGGCAGTTGCATCACTTTTTCCAGGGTATCGGCATCTTCGACATGTTCGGCCACAATACTCATATGCCGTGTTTTAGCCAGGTCGCAAATGCTGAGTATGAAATCCTCGATTTCTTCGCTGTGGTCGAGCCGGCGCAATAAGCCGCCGTCCAGTTTTACGCCCCGTATTGGCAGCGACATCAGTTTACGCACATTGCCGCTGCTTTTGCCCAGATTATCAATAAACACCCCCATTCCGCTGTGCATCGATTTATCGATAAAGCGCTTGAGGATTTCATATTGGTGGCTGGCAACGTCAGCACTGACTTCCACACATACCCGTGAAGGATTCGGATAGTTGGCAAGTTGGGTGATAAGCGAGTTCAGCAGCTCTTCGTTATTGAGATCAGAGGCATCCAGGTTGATGTTCCAGGGCGTATTGGATTCTTCGAAATACACCGCACTTTTGCAAAACATCATTTCAGCCAGTTGGTGAATATGGTTGTTACGTTCAATGAGGTACAGAAAATCGCTGGGCAGGAAAACCCGTTGCTCAGGCGTAACAAGCCGTGCAAGGCATTCATAACGCCATACAATTTCTGACCTGATATCGACGATTGGCTGAAAGTAAGGCACAATAGATTCGAGAGTGTAGCTGTCTGTTATTTCACGAATTGGCATGTCACTCGCCTCTGGCTATTCCTGTCTTTTCACTATAGCAGACGTTGTCAGATTACCCATTCTCTATTTTCACATATTCGTGTTAACCGTAATGATGGGCGGTATTTAAAGTCATTTGGCGTGATTATCACTACCGTTTAATCCGTCTTACACTTGGCGCAGGCGTGTTTCCGGGGTAAAGTTCGGCACTTTGTAAGATGCGTGCTAAGTTTTCATTGTCACTGACGATGTTTGTCAGGGTGCAGCCGGTGTTGTACTTTGCCTGTGGCGAAGCGCGGTTTGCTCCAATTTAATTAAGAGGTGTGTGGAGTGGGTGAAGCACAAGTCAGTCTGAAACATCTGTTTCGGGTCTTTACTAAACCTGAACACAAAGACTCAAAGCTCGCACAAATCGAACAGCATTTGTCCGATAACATTCTGGATTTTCTGTCTCAGCACGTAGTGACGAAAAAGACGTCGCTGGAAGAGGTTGAGCAGGATTTTTCTGATCCCTTTGTGCCGGAATCCCCTGAGTTTGTTTCTTCTCACGCTGAGTCGTTGCTGAACAAGCTGGTCGCCCATTCTGTCAATACCTATTCCCCGACCTTTATTGGTCATATGACCTCTGCGTTACCCTATTTTCATTTGCCACTGGCCAAATTGCTGGTGGGCCTGAATCAGAATCTGGTAAAAATCGAAACATCTAAAGCCTTTACACCGCTTGAACGGCAGGTACTGGGCATGATGCACAACCTGGTTTATGGCCAGGAAGACAGCTGGTATCAGCAGTATTTGCACAGCGCCAGACATGCACTGGGAGCGTTCTGCTCTGGTGGTACGGTGGCAAACATTACAGCGCTTTGGGTTGCGCGGAATAAAATTCTCGGGCCGGATAAGAAATTTGCCGGTGTGGCTAAGTCAGGTCTTGCTGCTGCTTACCGCCATTATGGTATTAACCAGATGGGCGTAATGTGTTCCCGCCGTGGTCACTACTCATTGTCTAAAGCCGTGGATGTGCTGGGGATCGGGCGTGACAACCTAATTACCCTGCCATGCCCGCAACAGACCCTGTCACCTGAACAGGCGCTTGCTGAAGGCCGTCGCTATCAGGAAGAAGGCAATAAGTTGCTGGCTCTGGTGGGTGTTGGCGGTACTACGGAAACCGGTCACGTTGATCCGCTGGATGAACTGGCAGATGTGGCCCGTGAGCTGGGTTGCTGGTTCCATGTGGATGCTGCCTGGGGCGGCGCTACGTTGTTTTCCGGCACGCACCGGAGCAAGCTTAAAGGCATAGAGCGTGCAGATTCAGTTACCATTGATGCGCATAAGCAAATGTACGTGCCCATGGGCGCTGGTATGGCACTGTTTAAGAATCCTGAAGACGCCAATGCTGTGCGCCATCATGCCCAGTACATTCTGCGTCAGGGTTCGAAAGACTTAGGTGCAACAACGCTGGAAGGCTCCAGAAATGGTATGGCGATGATGGTGTATGCGTCATTACATATTTTTGGCCGCCGGGGTTATGAACTGCTGATCGACCAGAGTATCAGTAAGGCAAAAGCCTTCGCCCGTATGATTTCAGAGCATCCTGATTTCGAACTGGTGACAGCACCCACATTATCCTTGCTGACTTACCGCGTTTGTCCGCCGGTTATACAGGAAAAACTGAAAACCGCTTCTGATGACGAGAAAGCACGCCTGAATCACAAAATTGATGCGCTGGTGGTGAATGTGCAAAAGCTGCAACGTGAAGCCGGTAAATCCTTCGTGTCACGTACCCGTCTTGAAAACCCGGACCTGAATCCGAAGCCGGTAACTGTATTTCGTGTAGTGCTGGCCAATCCGCTGACGACAGAGCAGGATTTAAAGAATATTCTGCAGGAACAGTCTGAAATCGCCCGCGCCCGCCATGCCTGGGCAGAGCTGGAGAAAGCCATTCCTTCTGCGGTTGCCGGTTAATATCTTCCGGTAAGCTCCGCAATATCGCAGTAACCTGCGGGATCAAAAAAGCCGCGCAAGGGTATTTAACCTTTGCGCGGCTTTTGTTTGTGCTTAGGCTACTTGCTAAAGTGAATATTGTCGATGAGACGGGTGTTGCCCAGATACGCAGCTACAAGGATCACGAACTCCGTCGACGCCGCAGTCGCATCGGTTAAGTCAGCAGCATTTTTAACTGCCAGATAATCCATGCGGAATCCGGACTTATTAATGTGAGCACTCACTGTCGATATAAGCGATTTTAAGTCTGTCTCGCCAGCCAGAATTGCGGCTTTCATATCGCACAGTTGCTGATAGATAACCGGTGCAATTTCACGTTCCTGCGCCGTGAGATAACCGTTGCGTGAACTCATTGCCAGGCCGGAGGCCTCTCTTTCGGTCGGCACCCCTTTGATTGACAGACCCATAGATAAGTCTTTCGCCATTAAACGGATAACCTGCAACTGCTGAAAATCCTTTTCACCGAAAAAGGCGGTATCCGGAGAAACCATATTAAACAGTTTACAAACAATGGTAGCGACACCACGGAAATGTCCCGGACGACTTTCGCCGCAAAGGATAGAGGAAATGCCCGGGACTTCGACAAAGGTTTGCTGCTCAAGGCCTCTGGGATACATTTCTGCCACTGATGGCAGAAAAACAGCATCTACGCCAAGGCTTTCAAGCTTTTCTTTATCTGCATCCAGTGTACGGGGATAGTTATCCAAATCTTCATTTTTCCCGAATTGCATCGGATTGACGAAAATCGATACCACCACAATATCGCACTCAGCTTTCGCTGCACGAACAAGCTGCATATGGCCATTATGCAAATTACCCATCGTCGGCACAAAGCCAACAGTTTTACCTGCCTGCACCCATGCGCTGCGTTGCGCACGTAAGTCTTCAACTGTTGTCAGAGATTTCATGAATTACTCGAAGCTGTGAGAGGCGCCCGGGAAAGCACCGCTTTGAACATCGCTGATATACTTTTGCACTGCTTTTCGCATATCACCGGTTTCTGCCAGAAAGTTCTTTGAGAACTTCGGCATGTAATTGGCTGAGATGCCGAACATATCGTGCATCACCAGAATCTGTCCGTCAGTACCGGCTCCTGCACCAATACCGATAACCGGAATGGACAGTGCTTCAGACACTTTTTTACCTAAAGAGGTCGGCACACACTCCAGCACCAGCAACTGCGCGCCGGCTTTTTCCAGCGCAAGGGCATCTTCAAGGAGTTTTGCCGCTTTATCTTCTTCACGGCCCTGTACTTTAAAGCCGCCAAAAACATGAACCGACTGCGGGGTAAGACCAAGGTGTCCGCACACAGGAACACTGCGCTCTACCAGGCCTCTGACAGTCTCTGCCAGCCACGCACCGCCTTCAATTTTCACCATGCTGGCACCGGCAGCCATCAGTCGGGCAGCGTTCTGATAAGCATGTTCAGGTGTGTCATAAGACATAAAAGGCATATCCGAAAGCACAAAAGCCCGTTTCGTACCTTTTCTCACCGCGCGGGTGTGATAAGCAATATCGTCTGTGGTGACGGGCAGGGTGTCTTCTTCACCTTGCAGCACCATGCCCAGTGAGTCACCGATAAGCAGGACATCAATATTCTGTTCATCGAACATCTTGGCAAAGCTTGCGTCATAGGCGGTGAGGGCGGTTATCTTCTCGCCGGCTGCTTTTTTGGTTTGAAGACCGGAAATGGTGATTTTTTTCATGGGAACAACCTCATTTGACACACCCCTGAGGGTGTTGAACAGATTGCGAACTATACGGATTTTAAGACTGATTGGAAGGCGTTATACGCCGAAGTCCCTCAAGATTGCAGCGGGACACCCACAAGGCGATGGGGTTACCGTCCGGCATGATCATAGATGGCGCAATTTCAAACAGCGGCACCATCACAAACTCCCTGGCGGCCATACCATAGTGAGGCAGGGTTAACTCAGCGGTGTTCATCCCGGTGTTGCCGTAAAGCAGCATGTCTAAATCAAGGGTTCGCGGGCCCCAGCGCTCACCTTTGCGCTCACGGCCATGACTGTTTTCAATATTCTGTAATGCCCGTAATAGTTCCACGGGTTCCAGTGCCGTTTCCAGCAGGCACACTGCGTTAATATAGTCCGGTTGATCCTGCGGACCCATAGGAGAGGAACAATACAGAGATGAACGGGCCAGAACACGGGTGTCAGCCAGTTCGCCCATAGCCTTTGTGGCAGCCTCAAGGGTTGCACCTGAATCGCCCAGATTACTGCCCAGACCAACGTAAACGTGTTCTTTATGCATTACCGGCATCCCGTTTTTCAGGTGAGCGGCGGCGCCGCTTTCGCGGGCCTGATGACTTGTTGCCTTCCGACTGGCGCAATGCGTTCAGTAACTTTTTTTGCTTACCCTGGTCGGCGTGCTGGAATTCGGTCCACCAGTCAGCCAGCTCCATTGTATTGCCACCTTCAATTTCGCCGCGGGCATGCAGGAAGTCATAACCGGCACGGAATTTAGGGTGCGACAGCAACTGAAATGCGCGGCGGCCAAAGCGTCGTGGTAAACGTTGTTGCAGGATCCAGATATCACGGATAACCGTGGAGAAACGTTTCGGGATCATAATACGTTGCACCTGACGGTGAATCACTTCACCGGAGGCAATATTAAAGGCGTCGTGCTGATTCAGGCCGCTTTCTGCCTGCAGCTTCTGCGCATGTTCTTCCAGCGGATACCATAGCAATGCCGCGTACAGGAAAGCCGGTGTTACCCGCTGGTTGCTGTTGATGCGCTCATCGGTATTTTCCAGCACTTTAAGAATAAACTGACACTCACGGCTGTCAGGATTTTTCGCAATGCTTTCTAACTGCGGGAATAACGGCGTTAACAACCCGTATTGCTGCAATAAGCGGAAGGTTTGCACACCGGCGCCGCCAAGGAACAGCTTCAGAGTTTCTTCAAATAATCTTGCCGGCGGAATGTTTGCCAGTAAGTGTGCCAGCTCAGGGATAGGTTTTGCTGTACGGGGCGTAATCGTCATGTCCAGCTTGGCAGCAAAACGGATAGCTCGTAGCATGCGCACCGGGTCTTCACGGTAACGGGTTTCCGGGTCACCAATTAAGTCTACCTCGCGGTTTTTAACGGCATCGCGGCCACGGGCGAAGTCGGTAACTGTAAAGTCAGCCACGCTGTAGTACATGGCATTGAAGGTGAAGTCCCGGCGTTCGGCGTCTTCTTCGATAGTACCGAACACGTTATCCCGGACCAGCTGGCCCTGCGCGTCCTGCTGACCCAGTTTATTGTCTGATTCGCCTTCACTGTGGTGACCACGGAAAGTGGCAACCTCAATGATTTCCCGGCCGAATACAATGTGGGCAAGGCGGAAACGGCGGCCGATCAGCCGGCAGTTTTTGAACAGGCTTTTAATTTGTTCCGGTGTGGCATTGGTAACGACATCGAAGTCTTTTGGCAGTTTACCCAGCATAAGGTCGCGGACACAGCCACCCACCAGGTACGCTTCAAAACCGGATTTATTGAGGCGGTACAGCACTTTCAGCGCGTTATCACTGATGTCTTCCCGTGAAATACCATGCTCGGCACGGGGAAGGGTATAGGCCTGTATCGTTGCTTCTGAGGCCGGGTCTTTACTTAATACCCGTTTTACCGTTTTAAACACGCGCGTAATGATGATGCTGTCTCCGAAAAATTAAATGCCACAAAAAATAAAGGGTCTATGATAAGTGGATTCTGACGCAGCGACAATAATTTCGCGCTGCCTTGGTATTCTATCACAACCCCAGTGTTCAACTGCCCATTGTAGCACTTCTGCCGGCGGAGCATTTTTAGCATCTTCCGGAAGAGCTAAGCCTAAGAAGGTCAGCGCTGCGGCGAGGTTTTCCGACGGGGTTAAGTTATTGAGGGCTGCAGCATGATTCTGTTTACTCAATTTGCGCCCTTCAGACACAGAGGCCACCGGAACATGGGCATACGCCGGCGCACGTGCCTGCAGCAATTTGTAAAGGCTTAAGTGCGTTGCTGTTGTGGTAAGCAGATCGCTGCCCCGTACAATATGGGTAACACCCTGGTGTATATCGTCGGCCACCACCACCAGATTGTAAGAAAATAATCCGTCGCGACGTTTGAGCACGGTGTCTTCAAAGGCGTGGGCGTCGGTAACGTGTACCCGTCCCATAATACGATCATCAAACCGGGTGACCGGAGAGGTCATCTTTAACCGGATTGCCGTGCCGTCACCAGTGAGATGTTTATCTCTGCAGGTGCCGGGGTATGTGCCGCCGGCTTCTTTAATCATCTTTCTCGTGCAACTGCACCGGTATGCCAGGCCTTGCCGGATAAACTGGTCTGTGAGCGCCTGATAACGGGCATGTTCTGCAGACTGATACATGACTTCACCGTCCCAGTGAAGATGGTGAGCTTCAAGTGTGTCCAGAATGAGTTTGTCGGCACCGCCAACGCAGCGGGGTTCGTCTATGTCTTCCATTCGCAGTAACCACTGCCCTTGATGATGTCTGGCATCAAGAAAGCTGGCAAGGGCGGCTATCAGCGAACCGAAATGAAGAGGACCTGAGGGAGAAGGGGCAAATCTGCCGGTATAAGAATGATGACCCGTCATAATATTACGAGTAAAAATGACTTAAGGCGCGGGTTTAGCACCGGCGCCCTGAGTATCAGAAAAGCGTTAGCCCTGAAGCTGCTTTTCTTTGATTTCTGCCATTGTTTTACAGTCGATACATAAATCAGCTGTAGGGCGTGCTTCCAGACGGCGGATACCAATTTCGATACCGCACTGATCACAGAAACCGAAATCATCGTCTTCAATGCGACGCATGGTTTTCTCGATTTTTTTAATCAGTTTACGTTCACGGTCACGTGTACGCAGTTCAAGGCTGAATTCTTCTTCCTGCGCTGCACGGTCGACTGGATCAGGGAAGTTGGCAGCTTCGTCTTTCATATGCGTCACAGTACGGTCTACTTCTTCACGCAACTGATCACGCCATGCTTTAAGCAACAAACGGAAATGCTCCATTTGCGCATCGTTCATGTATTCTTCGTCAGGCTTTGGCTGGTAAGGCTCAAGGCCGGCTAAGGCTAAAAGGCCCAGGGATTTCGTTTCTTTTCCTGTTGGCATGTGCCACATCTCCTACACTACGACACCCATATGTCCTGAACAACCGGGAATCTATAGCAGAATCGCTATGTTCAGGCAACCTTTGGTGTCAAAGTTACCCTTCCGTTATTTAATGCATCCATTGCTCTTCGAATGCAAAACGCCGGTGGCGTCTGTGCACCACAACGGTAAAAAGCAAGCCGCAAATATGGCGTTCCTTTGAGAAATTGCAACCCCTTTTTCACCAAATTACTGGTAGTGATTGATTTACCTTAATATTTTGTTCATTGATTTCGCAACCTAAAGCGATGATTTGCATTCCTTTATCGTGCGCAACCTTTACGGCTGCGGCATAGTTTGGATCAATGTGCTCTGCAACCCGTACTTCACGTATACCAGTATGCTGCACGCAAAACACCAGAGTCGCTGGCACGCCCGCTGCGGCCAGATTACCCAGTGTCTCGCAGTGTTTGGCGCCGCGGGTTGTTCTGGCATCGGGAAAGTAGCCTTTTCCCTCTTCCAGCAGAGTGACAGACTTCACTTCTATATAGGCATCGCCTTCAGCGGTTGTGATACGAAAATCGAAGCGGCTGTCGGCGCCGGGTGGTGTCACCTCTGCTTTCCAGTCCTGTACGTGAGAAAATTCGGCTATGGTATTGTTATCCAGTGCTTCCGCTACCAGTTTATTAGCATTATGTGTATTGATGCCGATGAAGTGTCCGTCAAAGGTTTTTGCCAGTTCCCAGGTGTAGGCCAGCTTGCGTTTGGGATTATTTGAGGGGCTGAGCCAGACCTCGTATCCCGGTTCGGCGCAGCCAGTCATTGCGCCGGTGTTCGGACAATGCGCAACCACTTCTTCGCCTGAATCCAGGGTTACATCGGCAAGAAACCGTTTGTAACGACGAATAAGCTTTCCGTGAAGTAAAGGCGTAGTAAACTGCATACAAATAACCAGTCAATTTAATTGTCTGAAGATAAAGAACACATTGTAACAAGCTAATAAGGAATTGTTATGTCGATTTTTTCTGTGTCACTTTCCACCGGAAAGGCGCCGGCTCACTGGGGCGAAAATGCCAGATTAAGCATGACAGCAGACGGTGCTGTTATCCATATTACTGAGAAAGGCGACAGCACAAGATTGATTCGTCAGGCGGGCCGTCGTATCGACGGACTCGGCATCGCTGAAGTTCAGCTGACCGGTGACTGGTCTAAAGAGCAACAATGGGCTTTTGCCCTGAGTTATACCCGTGCGAGAAAGCCCGGATCAATCCGCTGGGCAGACACCGGTGATGTTGCTGAGTTAGATAAAGCGTATGCCGCCTTGTTGTTTACCCGCAGTCTGGTGAACGACACCCCTGAAGATTTATCACCTGAAACCCTTGCCGGTCGTGCAGCACAGTGGATTCAGTCGCTGGGCGGAGACAAGGTCTCTTACAGTATGACAGTGGGTGAAGCACTGCAGAAAGCTGGCTGGACTGGTATTTATAACGTCGGTCGTGGCAGCGAGCGTCCGCCGGTGTTACTGGAGCTGGACTATAACCCCACCGGCAACAACGATGCACCGGTCGATGCTGTGCTGGTAGGTAAAGGCATCACCTTTGACAGTGGTGGTTACAGCATTAAATCCAGTGAAGGGATGCTGGATATGAAATGTGATATGGGCGGCGCGGCAACAGTAACCGGTGCCCTCGGACTGGCTATCAGTCAGGGACTCAAAAAGCGTGTGAAACTGCTTTTATGTTGCGCTGAAAACCTGATTAGCGGTCACGCATACAAGTTGGGCGATGTACTGACCTATAAAAACGGGCTTACAGTAGAAATCGTCAATACCGATGCAGAGGGTCGTCTGGTGCTTGCTGATGGCTTGATCCGTGCAACTGAAACTGGTGCTCCCCTTATAATTAACGCGGCAACGCTGACCGGTGCAGCAACGGTTGCATTAGGTAATGACTACCATGCTGTTTTCAGTATGGATGATGACGCCAGACAAGCGATGCTTGAAGCAGGTAAAGCCGAGGGCGAGGGCTTCTGGCCATTGCCGCTGGAAAAATGGCATCAGGATAAGTGTCCGTCTGCTTTTGCTGATACTGCCAACAGTCGTCCTATGAAAGGAGGCGGTGGCGGCGGCGCCTCAAATGCAGCCGGTTTCTTATCCCGTTTTGTTAATGAAGAAGGTAAGGGCTGGGTACACCTGGATCTGGCTGCAGCTTACAACGGCAGCGCTACACCGGAAATGCCGGCAGGTGCAACAGGTATTGGTATCCGCAGTATTGCGCGAATGCTGCAGCAGAACTGAACACTGATGAACAGATAAAGAAAAGCCCCCGGTTTTTACGAATAATGCCGGGGGCTTTTTCATTCTGAATTAAAAATGAAGCAGGTCAGATGCCGCCTAACCGTTCAGCCAGCACTTTATAACGCTCCACATCGCCCTTATCGAACAGCGGTTTACCTTCGCTATCCTTCTCTTTTGCAACTAAAAGGCTCTCTCTTTCAAGGCGCTCTACGCGGATAGGCTGTACGTCAAGAAATGTCGCCACTTCTTCAATAGACATCAAACTCATAGTTCTCATTCCTGTCTGATTAGATAGTAAAATCAACGCGTAAATGCGACAATCCTGCGCTAATCTATCATTCTTATTTACGCTGTTGGCTAAATTTCCGTTTTTAACCGGAAATCTAAACATAGCAGCGGGTCCGGGTAAGTCCAATTACACTTTAGGGGAGAATCTCTTTCATGGATACGTGGTCTGCGGCCATCATGTTATTTCTGATCATGGATCCACTGGGGAATCTGCCGGTGTTTATGTCGGTGCTGAAGACCATCGAGCCTAAACGACGCCGTGTCATACTGGTGCGGGAACTAGTATTTGCACTTATCATTTTGCTGATATTTCTGTTCAGCGGTCAGGCTGTGCTGGATTTCCTGAATGTCCGTCAGGAAACCGTGAGTATTGCCGGTGGTATCATTCTGTTCCTGATTGCTCTGAAAATGATATTCCCTCCGCAGTCGGGTAACGCGCTGGGGCTGGCCGTGGGGGAAGAGCCGTTCCTGGTTCCGTTGGCAATACCTATGATTGCGGGCCCGTCGACCCTGGCTGCACTTATTCTGATTGCTAACCAGGCGCCGGACAGAATGACGGACTGGACGATTGCATTGGGAGCAGCCTGGGTAATCAGCGCGATCATTTTGCTATTCTCTGAAGTGTTTCACCGCTTATTGGGTGAGCGCGGCTTAACCGCCATGGAACGTCTGATGGGGATGATTCTGGTGATGATTTCAATACAAATGT
This sequence comes from Alteromonas sp. ABV2_168, assembly GCF_056161165.1. Lineage (NCBI taxonomy): Bacteria > Pseudomonadati > Pseudomonadota > Gammaproteobacteria > Alteromonadales > Alteromonadaceae > Alteromonas > Alteromonas sp. ABV2_168. The sequence goes on from NZ_JBSWYQ010000003.1 coordinate 42,852, forward strand.
TTTTAGATGGTGTCAGCCATTACTTTCAACATGCTTCCGGAGCGATACAATAATGAAAAAACTGTCTACATTTGCACGGGTGAGACAACTGGAAGGATGGCGTGCCGTTGCCTTCAGCGCTGCGCTGCTGGAGCGGATGTTACCGAATTATGCGTTATTTAAAGAAGTCACGGGCTTTGATGATGAAGGCGTTTGCAAAAACTGTTTATCTTTATTGTGGGAATCGGTACGCAGCCCGAAAAGCAAAATCAACTTTTCTGTTCAGCTTGAGAAAGTAGAGTGCGTCACCCCTGATACCGCAGATTACGACACCTTCGGTGTTTACCCTGCTATCGATGCAACAATCGCTCTGGCTGCGGCGATTGGCCTTGTGCTGAAGCAGGATCTGCAAGGGGCTGTGGTGGTCAGTAAGCTGTCGCAGGGCAGTGTGGAAGCTTACCTGCTGGCATCCGGCGTTGACGAAGAAGACATTAAAGGCCATCCGCTGATGGTATTTGAAGTAGAGCTGCAAAACGCCATGCTCGACCTGCTGGAAAAGGACGGCAGTCCGCTGTCCACCTGCGACGAACTCAAGGCCCTCGCTCTCGAAGAAGGCATCTCCAACATCGGCCTCGAAATCAATCCTGAGGCGTGAGCCCTTTCGGGGGATCGGCGTGTAGTTCGGGAACACGCCGTAAATCCATCCCTGGAGGCTTGGCAGTCGCATCCCTGCGACTGACAGTTTCCGAACTACACACCTTCACCGCCTGCGGGCTCACTGCGTACAGCAGTGCCCGACAACCGCATTAACGCCTGCCTCTGGCTTAACCGCTCAGTCAGTCTTCCAGTGATAGCAAGCAGTACATCACCTGTGCGAGTTTCTTTTCTTTAACTACCTGCAGGCGTTCGCTGATGAGCGGGGAGGGGGCGTTGATTTCCTGCTCGACGTAAATTACACCGTCGGGTTTCAAAAGATTCCGGCTTAGAATGACTTGCAGAACCGGTTCAACGAGGCCGTGATTGAAGGGGGGATCGATGAAAATAATATCGAACTGCTTGTCTGTGGAAGACAATACCTGAACAGCATCGCCATTGATCACTTCACCATTTGCAGACATTGCTGAAAGGTTGGTTTTCAGTTGTGCGGCCACATTTCTGTCTTTCTCAATGAATGTGCAATGTCCGGCATAGCGGGAAAGTGCTTCAAAGCCAAGTCCGCCTGAGCCTGCAAAAGCGTCGAGACAGTGAGCGTCGGGTAAATCATGCATCAGCCAGTTGAACAGGGTTTCTCTGTTCCTGTCTGTAGTGGGACGTAACCCGTCCACATCTGCCACGGGCAGTTTCCGGCCGCGATACTGACCTGAAATGATCCTGACGTTGCCTGATTTCGTCTTTTGTGTCTGAGGCTTTCTGGATACTCGCTTCATAGGGGCTGACAATGTATGATAACGGCTATTGAAAGCCGGCCAGTGTAGCCGAATTTTGCCGATTTACTAAGGATTTGACCAAACAATGTCGAAACTTTTTGGCTGGTTCAGAAAGAACAAGCAACCTGAAAAAGAACAAAGTGAAGTAAAGCCGCAGGAAAGCAACGCGGTTGAGACGCCAGAAACAGAAGTGCCTGAGCCTGCGCAAAGTAATGTTGAAGCTGAGGCCCCTGCCGGAGAAACTAAACCTGAAGATGCTGTACTTAAAGAGCCCGTAATTGAAGCGGAAGTGGATACGCCGGTTGAACCGCATGATATCGTTAAGGCTCAGCCAGAAAGCTCTGCTGCAGTGCAGTCTGAACCCGAAGTACCTGCATTTGATGAGCCTGCACCAGAGCCGTTAATACGGAAAACTGGACCTGAGGATGCAACCGGACCGGGATGGGTTGAGTCTGAGAAGGTAACCCAACAGGTAAAACAAGACGAAGTTCAGCCGGAAGTTGTTTCTGACGAAGACATTACGCCGGAAGAAATGACGCCGGTTGTCGCCGCCGTGCCTGAACCTGAGCCGGAAGTAGAATCTGAGCCGGAACCTGTTGTTGAAGCAAAGCCCGAAGCCAAAGAAGAGAAAAAGTCTCTTTTCAGTCGCCTGAAAGCCAGCTTATCGCGCACTAAAACAAACCTTGGCAGTGGCTTTATCAGTTTGTTCCGCGGCAAAGCCATCGACGATGATTTGTATGAAGAGCTTGAAACTCAGTTGCTGGTGGCTGATGTGGGCATGGACACCACACAGAAAATCATCAACAAACTTACAGACAGTGCAAAACGTTCGCAACTCAAGGACGCTGAGGCGCTGGTGGATATCCTTAAAGGCCAGATGCGTGAGATGCTCAAATCTGTTGATCGCCCGCTGGCTGAAGATATGAAACAGCATAATGCGGGTAGCGGACCATACGTCATTCTGATGGTGGGCGTTAACGGTGTGGGTAAAACCACCACCATCGGTAAACTGGCAAAACAGTTCCAGCAACAGGGTAAGAAAGTCATGCTGGCTGCGGGTGATACCTTTCGTGCTGCCGCCGTTGAACAGCTTCAGGTTTGGGGAGAGCGTAACAAGATTCCTGTTATCGCCCAGCCCACAGGCTCAGACAGTGCATCTGTATTGTATGACGCTCTGGAAGCCGCAAAATCCCGTGGTACAGATATTCTTATCGCGGATACCGCCGGCCGCCTGCAGAATAAAAATAACCTGATGGAAGAACTGAAAAAAGTGGTTCGGGTAATGAAGAAACTCAACCCGGACGCACCTCATGAAGTCATGCTCACACTAGATGCAGGAACGGGCCAGAATGCAGTAAGTCAGGCGAAGCTGTTCAACGAAGCCGTAGGTCTGACAGGTTTAACGCTGACCAAGTTGGACGGTACTGCTAAAGGCGGCGTGATTTTCTCTATCGCTGACCAGTTCGGTATTCCAATCCGTTACATTGGTGTGGGTGAGGGAATTGACGACTTGCGCACATTTAACGGCGATGAATTCATCGACGCACTTTTCAGTGAGAGCGAAAACGATTAACGTAGAGAATTCAGTATCCTTTCGTCGTTGCAGGATTAGCAGATGATCAAATTTGAGCAGGTAAGTAAAACCTACCCCGGTGGTCAGCGCGCACTGTCAAAAGTGAGCTTTCACATTGAACCGGGTGAGATGGCTTTTCTTACCGGCCACTCCGGCGCGGGGAAAAGCACGCTGCTCAAATTAATCAGTATCATGGAACGCCCCAGTGTGGGCAAGGTACTGATTAACGGTCACGATCTGAACGAAATAAAACGCCGGCAGATAGCGTTTATCCGCCGGGATATCGGCATGATCTTCCAGAGCCCGCATTTGCTGGACTCAAAATCAGTTTTCGATAATGTGGCGCTGCCACTTATTATTGAAGGCTATACCCGTAAAGAAACCTCTAAGCGTGTTGAAGCAGCGCTGGAAATGGTGGGATTGCGGGATAAAGCCCGCAGTTTGCCAATGATGTTGTCAGGTGGTGAAGCTCAGCGCGTCGGCATCGCCCGTGCGGTGGTTAATAAGCCGCCTCTGTTGTTGGCCGACGAACCCACCGGTAACCTCGATCCTAAGTTATCTATGGAAATCATTCGTCTGTTTGAAGACTTCAACCAGGCCGGCGTTTCTGTGTTTGTTGCGACCCACGATCTCGGGCTCATAGCCCGGATGAAGTACCGCACACTCACATTGAGAAACGGGCAGATGATCACCGACGGATTATCTGAGGAACAGGGAGGAAACTGGGCATGAGTATTTTATTCAAAGGCCGCTCTCAGGGAGCCAGTGATACCCGCATTGGCATCGTTCAGGTTATCAGTGCGTTCTTCATCAGTCATGTCCGTCAGGCTTTAGGCAGCCTCGGGGAATTGTGGCGTCAGCCGGCCGCATCGTTAATGACTATTGCGGTGCTTGGTCTGAGCATAACCTTACCGGGCACACTCTACATTCTGGTTAAAAATACTGAAAAAATCAGTGCAGGCTGGGATCAGGCCTCGGAAATCTCCTTGTTTTTGAAAGAAGACACACCACCAGCCAGCGCGCAGCAACTGGTTGCCAGGCTGAACACCTGGACGGAGATTGACAGCGTTACTTTCATCCCCGCAGATGATGCCCTGAAGGAATTTCAGCATTTATCCGGACTGGGTGATGCTATCGCCTATCTGGAGTCCAATCCTTTACCTGATGTGGTGCTGGTGACGCCGGACGAGAAACATGCTTCGCCTACATCCGCCAAGTTACTGCTTGAAAAGCTCAAAGATCAGCGTGAAGTCGACATCGGTAAGCTGGATATTGAATGGCTTGAGCGCTTGTATGCGCTGTTGGATATTGCCAGAGAGCTGGTGTCGCTCATTGGCGTGTTGTTGTTTGTTTCTGTGGTACTGATCATTGGTAACACCATCAGGCTGAACATCCTTAGCAAGCGGGAAGAAATTCTGGTGATGAAGCTTGTGGGCGCGACTGACGCATTTATTCACCGGCCGTTTTTATATACCGGTTTCTGGTACGGATTGTTGGGTGGTTTGATTGCCTGGTTCGCCGTCATCATTATCTTATGGTGGATGGACAGCAGTATTCAGGCATTTGCGACGCTCTATCAGAAAGAATTCAATATTACCGGTCTGTCCGGTACTGCCTTACTGACGATGCTGGGTTTGTCGATTCTGTTGGGTTTACTGGGGTCACTGATGTCAGTACAGCGGCATGTCAGAGAGATTGAACCGCAATAACCACTTCATCATCCTATTTTAAACGGCTGAACAGGTTACTTTCTCCGTGTATCCGGTAACCTGTTGTCTCTGCATAACCCTTCAGCGCATGACCGGCTTAGGGAAATATGCCGAGATGGTGGACCGGACGCCGTTTCCCCACTGAATAGCCTGATTGTAAAGTACGTGAAGCTGCTTCTGGTCGATATCCAGCACTTTGGACTGCTTAATAATATTCATCCAAAGGGCACCCTCGAACGCTCTTGCCAGCGCTACATAGCTGTTAAATTCGCTGGATTTACCCAACAACGCATCATTCACTTCGTCGGTCAGCGGCAGTTGTTTAAGAACGTCAGGCATATCCTGATCAAGGAGTGCATCCAGCAGTGAAAACAGGCCTATCAGGAAGCCGATTGGCGGATTCGTGTTAATGCCGCGCTGCTGAGAAAGCAAATCGAAGAATTTCGCCCGCACCAGTGACATGTGGATCAGCTCCAGCGGTTTATTGTCACTTAAATTGGCCAGCGATAATAAAGCGATGAACTTCTTAATTTCCACTTCGCCCATGTAAGTCAGGGCATGTTTTAGTGAGGTAATTTTGTAACGTTTATTGATTGCCGGGTTATTAATAAATTTGAGTAGCAGGAAGCTGAGAGCAGCGTCACGCTCAATGATCTGGTTGATCCGGCTGATGTTAAAGTCGTTGCGGGCACTTTCTCCCATCAAATCAACCAGGTTCATTTTCGAAGCCGGCAAGTGACGATGGAGTCGCGCTTCCGGCAGGGCGAAGAAATAGCCCTGGAAGAAATCAAACCCGAGAGAGCGGCAACTGTCGAAATCTTCGTGGGTGTTTACCTGTTCCGCCACCAGTTTGATATTGGCATCAAGATAACGGGGGATATTCTTTTCAATCAGATCGTAGTTCGTTTTGGTGACATCAACTTTGACCACATCAATCAACGGAAAAATGTCCTGCTTCCCGCTCAGCATCATGGGATCATCAATGGCCAGACTGAATCCGAGATGTTTAATATGCGTGCAGGCTTCCAGTAATCCCGGTGTCGGTGCCATGGGTTCATTCAGCTGCACGACAACAGACTCGGGATTCAAGGAGGTAGGAAAGCGGGAAATCAGAGTGTCCGGATTAAAGTGAATAAACGATTTCTTTTCACCGGAAATATCGTCCAGCCCTAACGGATGGAAATGTTGGGCAATATATTTTGCTTTGTCCGGCTCTAATTCGGGGTAAGCGCCGCTTTTGCCGTCACGGAACAAAAGCTCATACGCGAAAACATCCTTTTCACGGTCTAAAATAGGCTGGCGTGCAATAAATGCGAACATACGACCTGACAATCCCTTCAACAATGGTAACGACAACTTTGTAAGTTGACTGCTAATAACACGGCATGAGCACGATGATATCAACTTTATCTTATGGGCCGCAGATTATCTATGCTCACGTAATTCTTTTCACTTATACAATGGGCAGAATTATTAATTAATACTATTTTCCATCGCGCCGGCCCATTTAAGTGACGAGTTATACATACCATGAAGGGTGGTCTGGCGAATACCATATTTCTTTGAGAAGGCTTTTATTGTGGACCAGCGGGCGGACTCAATATGTTTTGCCAGCAAAAGGCAATCACTGAGCATACCCGGATTACCTTGTAAAGCGTGCTTCACTTCTTCACTCACCGGTACTTTCTCCAGCAACTCGCTCATGGGCTGCAGCATCATGGCATCCAGCAACGACAGCAAGCCGGCGAGAAAACTGGCGGGAGAATCGTTCAGTTCGTTCATACCTGCAACCAGCAAGCTGCAGAACTTTGCTCTGACGAGGGATAGTTGTAACAGTTCCCGTGGACTGTCATTATTCAGGTTTGCCAGGGCAATCAATGATACGAACTTTTTCACTTCATTTTCACCAAGGTAATTCAGTGCGTGGCGCAAATCTTTTACCTTTATCCGTTTATTGTAAAACGGATTGTTTATAAAGCGAAGTAACAGAAATGTCAGCGATGCATCCTTGTTGATAATGTTATTTATGCGGTCGAAATCCATCGGGGATTGATTACATGCGCTGATAAGCGCAAGCATATTCATCTGAGCCGGGATAATTTGTTTATGACGGACGAGCTCCGGCCGCGCCAGAAAGTAACCCTGAAAGTAGTGAAAGCCCAACTCTCTGAAACGTTCGAATTCGGCGTAAGTTTCAACTTTCTCGGCGAGCAGCTTGATTTCATACTGGCTTATTTCTGGCAGCAGAGAAAGGATCCTTTCCTCTTTCATTGAACGGATATCAAATTTTATGACCTGAACGTAAGGCAATAGTGGCCGCCATTTTTCGTCAGCGTCAAAATCATCAAGTGCCAGTTCAAACCCTATCTCGCGAAGGTGCCGGCATGCAGCAATAAGAGTCTCATCAACCTCGACGGTTTCCAGGATCTCAATCATCACCATTGAAGGATCCAGCGATGTGGGAAAGCGGTGAATTAATGTATCGCGATGAAAATTAATGAAAGCTGTCTTTCCACCTGTTATCTCATCCAGGCCTATTCCAAGGTGAGTTGAGCTGATTATTTTCGATGTGGCTTCATTTGGGTCGATATCTGGAAATCCGTTACTTTTTCCATCGCGAAAGAGGATCTCATAAGCGATAACATTTAGTGCCGTGTCAAAAATTGGCTGTCTGGCGACAAAAGAGAACATCCATACCTCCTGTATGATCTGTTTCCGTTATTATTTTGTTAGTTTTGACCGGCATGAATCTCATTATGTGTGTCTGTCGTATACACAAGCGAACATTTACAGCTGTCAATTACTACCCATGGATTTAGCGTATACGTTTGAAGGATCAGGAAAAATTGGTATTTCGTCTAATTTCCGTGCTAAACGCGGTGAGTGGACTGATTTGAGAGACTAATTACATGACAGAACGTTTATCGATATCTATCGTTTACTCTGTCGTGCTGAGTGGTGGTTTCATCGTCTGTACGGAACTAATTTGATGCAAATCAGGTCTTGATATTTAGTAATTTGTCACTATATTCCTAACTTGGAATTATCTGCGACAATCAAGGACTCGAAAGGCACTGCCCGTTTTGGTACAATACAGTGCTTAGCAAATTGAGGTGAATATGAGCAATAACATGCAAACAATGGCATTATCGGTGCCCCACAGCGGTAGCATCGAAGGCTACATTCAGGCTGTGAGCAGCATCAACATGCTCTCTGCTGATGAAGAAAGAAGTCTGGCGACACGTTTACGTGACGAAGGCGATCTGGAAGCGGCAAGAAAGCTGGTCATGTCGCATTTACGCTTTGTTGTACATATTGCTAAATCCTATTCAGGATACGGTTTGCCGCAGGCTGATTTGATTCAGGAAGGTAACATTGGCCTGATGAAGGCAGTTAAGCGATTCGATCCGGGCGTAGGTGTGAGACTGGTGTCTTTTGCTGTTCACTGGATCAAAGCTGAAATTCATGAATTCGTACTGAAGAACTGGCGTATCGTTAAAGTGGCTACCACGAAGGCGCAACGTAAGTTGTTCTTCAACCTGCGCAAGGCGAAAAAACGTCTGGGCTGGTTCACTCACGAAGAAGTGCAAACTGTTGCTGATGAACTGGGTGTAAGCACGAAAGAAGTGCTGCAAATGGAAGCCCGCATGAGTAGTCAGGATCAGGCATTTGATCTGAGTGCTGATGACGACGAGAGTGGCAACTTTGCGCCTGTGCAGTTCCTTGAAGATAAAAGCGCAGATGTTGAGATGGACGTTATCAATAATGACTGGGATAGCAATGCTTCCAAACGTCTTTATTCTGCTATCAAAACGTTAGATGAGCGTAGTCAGGACATTATTGAAACTCGCTGGTTGGCAGACAATAAGATCACACTTCAAGATCTTGCCGACAAATATCAGGTTTCTGCTGAGCGTGTACGTCAGATTGAAAAAAATGCCATGAAGAAACTTCAGGCAGCAATGGCAGCGTAAGCATTAACTAATACGCGATAGAAAATTGAAAAAAGCGCCGTCAGGCGCTTTTTTTATGCTTAAGGAAATCAACTGTGGATGTGTATATCCATAGTGCCGATCCCAACATGAACAGATAAACACCGGTAACGGCATAATCTGCAAATTGCGGCAGAAACAGGGAGCTGCCACTGAGAAAGGCGAAACCGGCCAGAATATTGAGTAAGTAACAACTTGACGGGGCAATTGAAAACACAGTTTACCTCTTTTCTGTTAATGCCGGAATAAAGTTGAATCCTATCGACAGACGGTTCCAGCTGTTAATTTCTAAAATAACCGTGGTGAGGTCAATTACTGACTGCTCATCAAAAAATGATGACACATGATGATAATCGTCATCGCTTACACCGCTTTCCAGACGGGTTAACGCTTCAGCCCATCTGAGTGCCGCTTTCTCCTGGTCAGTAAAGTATGGCACTTCCCGCCATGCCTGTAACATATCCAGACGTTCCTGTGACTCGTCGTGTTGCCTGAGCTCTGCTGCATGCATGTGCAGGCAAAAAGCACAGCCGTTGAGCTGTGAGACACGTAATCTGATGAGATCGGTTAAAGACTGTGTAATCGCACTATCTGTAGCCGGGCGGCTTAATGCGGTCAGGCATTTAACAATGCGCGGGGCACAGGCATATACGGTGTCCTGTGTAATACGAGTTTGCATATCTGCTCTCCTGTAAAGTAACTGAGAAGCAGTGTAGGCAATGGTTAACCGTCATTATTGTAAAAATACGACACGGGTGTGGATAAGCAATAAATGAGGGGTTACGGGTTATTTTTTTGTTTTCTCTGACGATACCTGGCGGGTGTTTCGCCCACAAAATCACGGAAGTGATTGGTGAAATGTGCCTGATCAAAGTAGCCGCTGGACAGGGCGATATCACTGAGCGGCGCATTACTGTAAATCAGACTTTTCCTCGCCAGATAAATTTTACCAAACATCACCATTTCTTTGGGTGCCAGGCCGAGTGCCTGTTTGCATTTACGCTGTAATGTCCGTGTGGAACAGCCAAACAACTTTTCGAAATTTTGAGCACCGGCCTGGTAAGAAGATGTTACCAGCGCTTCTGTCAGTTTAAGACGCTGCTGCGTGTTGTTGCTGTGCCGGTGAATTTGCAAAGTAAGCCAGTCTGTAAGTACAGCGTAAACCTGAGGTAATGGCTTTCCACATAACGCCTCTGACGGGGGCAGCGGCTCCTGAAAAAGTGCAGACAGCGGAATATCTGTATTTTGTGGTACCGACTCTGCTTTTATACCGAAACATTCTGAGAAAGCGCCGGGATGAAACCGGAAACTGACAGCAGAGGGACGATTGAATTTGGATAAATTGCCGGTTTTCGTTCCGAATAACACGGTGGCGTCATAACAAACATCATCGACTGAGAATGTCAGGCTATGGCCGCCATCCGGATAGCACCGTTCTGTGGACAGCGCAGTATGGGTGGCATATTCAGACTGCCACACAGAGTGGAGCCAGGGCTTTAAATGAGCCGGTACGGGCACAAAAGTCATGTGCCCGGCGGTAAGTGAGGCGGCGGGAATAATTTGCTGTGGGGGTATGATGACTGTCACAACGTAACCTGCCGCCGCACGATTAGTTACTCTTCTTCGTCCTGCTCTTTCTTCGGAGGAAGTACCCAGAAAACACCACGGAATTCAGCCACGGCGTTGTCGTCATCCATAATATCGACCTGCAATGTGAAACTGCATTTCTTACGCTTTTCCAAGGGGGCAAATTTGCCGCTTAAGCTCTCCACATGACAGGTGGCACGGGGTTTCATTGTAATCGGCTTATGATAGTGAATATCACCGTCACCCAGTACAATATCGCCCATCAACTGGCGTTCTTTCAGTTGCAGGAAAATCATCCCCCATCCGGTGAGAGTGGCCAGAGAAAAAATACTGCCGGCGAACATAGTACCGTGAATATTGATATTTTTATTCAGTGAGGCCCGTGTCTCCAGTGTACGGCCGGTATACTGATGCAGCTTGATGCCCATGTGTTCGGTAATCGGGATTGTTTCGGTCCATGTGTCCTGAAGCTCTTTGCACCACTTCGGATGCAGCATAACGATCCCGGGATCAGTAAGCTTCTTCACCATTTGCTGGCGTTTCAGCATACCCAGTTCATTCGGGGCTTCCCGTTCGATAACGAAGCCGCAGGAGCTGAAAAAATCGATGGAGGTTTCGCGGCTGTTGGTTACGGCCCGTATTGCGCCCATCTCACGGGCAACGCCTTCCAGCGCTCCCAGAATCATCTGGCCGAGGCCTCTGCGCTGATAATCAGAGTTAACAGCAATGTGACGAATCTGAGCTTCTTCTGCCGTATTCAGATGAACGCGACCGGCAGCAACAATGTCTCCCTTGCCGTTTACGATGACACGGTGCTCCGCAACCTGTTCATACTCATCTTTTTCTGAACCGGGAGGAAAATTCCATGGCTGGCGCAGATAAGTCCATCGAAACGCGAAGTATTTTTCTAGTTCTTCTTCTGTTTTCGGTGTGGCTACTCTAAACAATGTATGAGCCTTTTTAAAAATGCATCCGTCGCCCATTTAACCCTAAGGTGACCCTGCTTAACAAGGCAATTCACCGATATCAGGCTATCCGGCCGGGATTAAGAGAATAAATAATTGAAATGTGAAACGTTTGCAGAAAATTACACGGCGAAATGGAATGTAACCGGCCCGTCGTTAATCAGTGAAACCTTCATATCTGCACCGAAACGTCCGGTCCGGACCGGAATGCCCAGCGAGCTGAGGTGCTCTGTGAAGCGGTTATAAATGGCTTCGCCATGAGCAGGACTGGCGCCTTTTGAAAACCCCGGACGATTACCTTTTTGCGTATCTGCCACCAGCGTAAATTGTGACACGACCAGTACTGCGCCGCCGGCCTGCTGAATATTCAGGTTCATTTTACCGTCGTTATCACTGAATATCCGGTAATTCGCTACTTTCCGGGCGAGTTTTTCGATTTGTTCTTCGCCATCTTCTTTTTCTACTCCGAGGAGTAACAGTATGCCATGCCCGATGGCTCCGGTGACATCACCGTCTACTTTTACACTGGCTTCAGATACCCGTTGTACTAATCCAATCAACGCTTTTTCTCCCTGAGATAACGGGACATATCACGGGTGGCCCTGCAAAGAGCCAGTGCTATGCCCGGCTCAGATGTGCTGTGTCCGGCTTCCTGAACTATCTGCAATTCACTGTTTGTCCATGCTTTATGTAACGTGTATGCCCCTTTTGTGCTGCATATTACATCGTAGCGGCCGTGAACGATAGTGCCCGGAATGTGGCTGATGGCCGCTGTATTCTGCAGTATAAAATCTTCGGGAATAAAGCAGTGATTAGCCAGGTAATGGCATTCAAGTTTAGCCAGGCTGGTCATCAGGCCTACCGGATAATGGCCGGTGAGCTCACCGGTTCCTGCGGGCAGTGACAGCCTTGAAAGGCGTTCTTCCCAGATGTACCAGCGTTTCAGCGCACTGAGTCGCTGAAGATCGTCAGAGGAGTCAAACAGTTTGCGGTAGTGGGCACACACAGAGGCGGTATTCAGATCGCCCTCAATACCATCTATAAAGAGTTCGTAGTGTTCGGGAAAGAGGGTCGCCGCTGCCCCCTGATGTGAGATAAACCAGTCCCGGTCTTCTTGCCTGGCCAGAAAAACGCCCCGCAGAATGAGTCCGGAAACGGTATCCGGCGCATCGATTGCAGCAAGCAAAGCCAGTGTTGAGCCCCACGAACCACCAAACAGGATCCATTGCTCTACGCCTAATAACTGTCTTAAGCCTTTTATATCGCCCAGAATATGTTGTGTAGTGTTGTTTTCCAGAGAACCGAAAGGCTTGGAACGGCCACATCCACGCTGTTCAAATGCAATGATGCGGAAACGGTTGCCATCGAAAAAGCGCCTGTAACCCGGGGATAAACCTGCGCCCGGACCGCCATGTAAATACAGAACGGGAAATCCATCCGGATTGCCACTTTCTTCGTAATACAGTGAGTGACCGTCACCCGTGTCAAAATACCCACTGCTGTAACATCCAATGTCAGGGTAAAGTCGTTTCATTTTATTTCAGTGCGTTGTATGTCTGGTTTTTTTGGTTTAGTTTAGCTACTAAAACACATATTTACGTAATATACGAGGAAGTTTATATGGCAGGTCAGGGTTCAGGCGGTAACGTCATCGCAGCAATCTGTAACTTTTTTATTCCCGGATTAGGTCATCTGGTCCAGGGGCGGATCTTAAGAGCATTCGTGTTCTTCGTGATTTGCTTCGCCTGTTACGGGCTTGCCGCAACAGTCATTTTCTTTTTTCTGTGGCCGGTGGGGGCGATTTTCCACCTGTGGGCCATTATTGATGCCGCCCGCTACAGGGGGCCTGAGGTACAGTTATGATGGGTAATGTTAAGACCGGTTTACTGGCAATCGCAGCTTGCGTTGCGCTGTCCGGATGTCAGTCTGCTTATTACGGCGCCTGGGAGAAGCTTGGCGTAGAGAAGCGGGACATTCTGGTCGACCGTGTTGAAAACGCGAAAGAGTCTCAGGAAGAGGCGCAGGAACAGTTTGCAGATGCACTGGAAGAGTTCAGCGCGCTGATTAATTTCAACGGCGGTGAACTGGAAGACGTTTACGATGAACTTAACGGCGAATTTCAGGACAGCCAGGCTGCCGCTGCTGACGTTACTGCCCGTATCGACAAGGTGGAAAGCGTTGCAGAAGCCCTGTTTTCTGAATGGGAAGATGAGCTGGAGAAATACGACAGCGACAAACTGCGCCGCTCCAGTGCAGAAAAGCTCCGTGCTACCCGTCGCCAGTACGAGACCATGATTAAGGCCATGAGAAAGGCTGAGAGCCGCATGGAACCGGTATTAACGGCGCTTCAAGATAATGTGCTTTACCTGAAGCATAACCTGAACGCCAGTGCGGTGGGTGCACTGGAAGGTGAGCTGAAAACTATTCAGCAGGACGTGTCCCGTTTAATCAACGAGATGAAAGCGTCGGTTGCAGAGTCAGATGCGTTTATCCGCACCATGAAAAACTAAACGACTCAAAACTGAAAAGCTGGCAGATTACTGCCAGCTTTTTTTATGCCTATTCCAGAGGGACCTTCCGCGGCTCTTCACTGGCTCTGATGTCACCGAAGGCATCTTCCAGACTGCAGGTAAATTCAGCACCAATCAGCACCACCATCCACGATACATAAACCCACAAAAACAGTATTGGCAGCACGGCCAGCGCACCGTATATCACCTGGTATGAAGTAAAGTTAGTAATATAAAGAGCAAACCCTTTTTTCGTGAACTCAAAGCAGATAGTCGCGACGACCGCACCGATGAGAGCGTGGGAATAGCGCACACGGCGGTTGGGCACCAGCAGGTAAAGAATCACGAAAGCCAGCAGTGCAGCGAAACTCGGGATCAAAGTGAGCATAAAGGTACCCACGCCGGGCGTGTATTCTTCAGCAAATTCCGCCACGCCAACCAGATATGAGCTGATTGCCACGCTGGAGCCCATGAGCATCGGCCCCAGAGTAATCACCATCCAGTAGATGGCAAAAGTATAAATAACCGGCCTGTCGCTTTGCGTACGCCAGATGCGGTTCAGTGTTTTGTCCACATTTGAAATCAGCAGCAGGGCGACGACCAGTAACGACAAAATACCCACAGCCCCCATTTCCGAGGCATTGGAAACAAAATCGGTCATGTACTGCTGGACGACATCGCCGGCAGTCGGGACAAAATTAGAGAAAACGAATTGTTCCAGTTTACTGCGTACTGATGCAAAAGCCGGGAAGGCTGACATAACAGTAAATGTCACCATGATGAACGGCACCAGTGACAGCAGTGTCACGTACGCCAGGTGTCCGGCCGAGATAGTAATGTTGTCCGCTTTACAGCGGCGCAGGAAAATATGGAAGAAGGCATTGAGTGCGGGACGTTTGTCATTCCACAGCTTTACCCAGCGATTATCTGTCAAAACAGACTCCTTTCAAACTGCACGGATAGTTTCATGCTTGTACAGTGTAACCATTCGCAGTCATGGGGGGAATGTTTTGTTGGTTTCTCAGCAGATTGTAATGTCTGGCGTGGTGGCGAAATTGCGTAAATTGCCAGGCATCGTAGCGATAAGGGGGAGGAGGCCAGAGAAAAAACCGTCTGCAGCAGGGATGCTGCAGCCGAGCCTCCATGGATGGAGTTCCGGCGTGTTTTTTCTCTGGCCTTCGCGCCCAGCGAAGATGCCGGGAGAAATCCGCCTATTCAGCGCGAACGCCCAGCATGTGGCAGATGGCGTAGCTGAGTTCGCAGCGGTTCAGGGTGTAGAAGTGGAAGTGTTTTACCCCTTCTTTCGCCAGCACTTTTACTTGCTCCATGGCGATGTTTGCGCCAATCAGATTACGTGTTGCCTGATCATCGTCATCAAGCCCTTCGTACATTTTGTGCAGCCAGCCGGGTACGTGAACATTGGTGAAACCGGCAAACTTAATCAGTGTCTGATAATTCGTAACCGGCAGGATCCCGGGGACGATATCCAAATCGATACCGGCTGCAGCAGCACGGTCACGGAAACGCAGGTAAACACTGGTGTCAAAGAAGAACTGAGTAATTGCTTCAGAAGCCCCGGCTTCCGCTTTACGCTTCAGGTTAAGCAAGTCGAACTGGGCATTCGGCGCTTCCGGGTGTTTTTCCGGATAGGCGGCGACGGAGATATCAAAGTCTGCCACGTCTTTCAGCAGTGCCACCAGATCAGAGGCATACATTTCGGTTTTATCTACGCCCTTCGGTAAATCGCCCCGCAGAGCAACAATACGGCGAATACCCGAATCCCAGTACTCCTGAGCAATTTGTTTGAGTTCATCACGGCTTGCGTCCACGCAGGTCAGGTGAGGGGCTGCCTGTACACCGGTTTGTTGTTGAATGCGTTTAACAACATCATGGGTGCGGTCACGCTCACCACTGTTTGCACCGTAGGTCACAGACATATAAGAAGGCTTAAGAGGCGCCAGGCGTTCAACAGATTTCCACAGCGTTTGTTCCATCTTTTCCGAGTTAGGCGGAAAAAATTCAAAAGAGACATCAATGTCACGCAATTCGGACAATGACTGGTTTAAGGCGTCGATACCTTGTGCATAGGAAACCATTTTGTTGACTCACTCAATTCTTTGGACGTTTAGACGTCTAAACTAATTAATATATGTCTGGACGTCAAGAGGTTTACACGGCTTAATTGACCTTTTCGCTACATTGTTTAGAATTTCCGCTTATAAAGTAAAATAACAGGCAGTCCGAGATTTCACATGGCAGAATGGAATGGTAAGTATATACACCCTTACGCAGAGCATGGAAAAAAGAGTGAACAAGTAAAGAAAGTCACTGTTTCTATTCCGATTAATGTGCTTAAGGTGCTCACAGACGAGCGAACCCGCAGACAAATTAATAACCTGCGTCACGCGACGAATTCAGAGTTACTGTGCGAAGCATTCCTTCATGCTTTCACCGGGCAGCCGCTGCCTGACGACGACGATTTGCGCAAAGATAACCCTAACCGTGTTCCTGCCGTTGCAAGGAAAATGATGGAAGAGATGGGGATCGACCCCACCGCCGACAACGAAGAAGAATAAAGTAAAGCCAGAGCAAATCACTCTGGCTTTTTTGTATCAGGGGCAAGCTTAGTCTTGCCTGGCTGAGGGCGGTTCGATTTTTTGTAATTCGAATAGAGGCCTGAAAGTTGAGCGGAACAGGAGCACAATACCCAGGCTCATTACTCCGCCCGCAACCGCGCAGGCTACCGGACCAACTGCTGCCGTCACCGAACCACTTCTGAAGTCTCCGAGTTCGTTGGAAGACGCGATGAACAGGGAGTTCACTGCACTCACCCGGCCACGTAATGCGTCCGGTGTCATAATTTGTACTACTGAGCTTCTGATCACCACACTTATCATGTCTGAACCGCCATAAATCAGTAAAGCGAAGCAAGCCACATAAAGGTTCTGTGAAAAGGCAAAGCCGATAATGGAAAAGCTGAAGATGATCAGTGACCAGAACAGCAGCGGGCCATTGCGTTCAATAGCCCGCTTACGTCGTACCATTGTCAGACCGATAAGCGTCGCACCCACAGCCGGCATGGCCCGCAATAAACCCAGAGTTTCCGGACCTTCATGTAAGACGTCTTTCACAAACACAGGTAATATGGCCATGACACTGCCACATAGTATGACCACAAGATCAGTAAACAGCGCTCCGCGGACAACGTTGTTGTGCATCAGGTATTCCACACCGCTGAATATATCTTTAAGTGCCAGTTTGCGCTCTGAATGAATGTTCAGAGCGGGCAATAAAGAAAAGCCACCCAGCGTAAACAGGCCGAAAATGATGAGCACCCAGTAGAGCTGACGGTCGAGCGCCGCCAGTAACACGCCGGCGAGGAAAGGCCCCACGGTTAAGGCGATATTCCAGATAGAGCTTATGGCAGCCACCGCACGCCCCAGATGATCGGTGCTGACGATATTCGGCAACACAGACTGAATGGCCGGTGCGAAGAAAGCCCGCCCTGCGCCCAATACCGATAACGAGCAAAACAGCGCCCATTTATTCAGTTCCGGCTGATTCATCAGCAAAGCGACGGCCAGCACCACCAGTAACTGCAATCCGGCAGAAATTAATAAAATGCTTTTGCGGGAAAAGTTGTCTGCAGCCCAACCTGCCACGAGGAATAAACTGATCACCGGCACAATCTGAAAAATGCCTACCAGTGCCAGGTCAAAGGCCTCGCCGGTGGCTTCGTATAAATGCCAGCCTATACTGACTGCCATGGTTGAGCCGATAAGCGTGGTAGCTATTCGTCCGATGATGAGCCCGATAAGTGCTTTTGACCACATGAAATCTTTGTCCGTCAGATTAGGGGAAGCGGGAAGATAAACGAAAACGGGCCGGTAGTATAACCGGCCCGTAACAAATGAAGTCAGTATGCTTCAATCAGTCTTTGTTACCCGTGTATTTTGCCGGTAAGGATTCAACACCGGCGACGCCTGAGTCAATCGCTGCCTGTGCTACGGCACTGGCAATACGGTGAAGCAAACGGGGATCCATAGGTTTAGGAATAATGTAATCTTTACCAAATGTCAGCGATGCTGATTTACTGGCTTTCAATACTTCTTCAGGTACAGGCTCTTTCGATACTGAACGTAATGCTTCAACCGCAGCGACTTTCATTTCGTCATTAATGGTCGAAGCACGAACATCCAGTGCACCACGGAAAATGAACGGGAAGCACAGTACATTGTTCACTTGGTTGGGGTAATCTGAACGGCCCGTTGCCATGATCAAATCACTGCGAACCTCATGGGCCAGTTCCGGTTTAATTTCCGGATCAGGGTTTGAACAGGCAAATACCACCGGGTTTGGTGCCATCAGTTTTAAGGTTTCTGGAGGCAATACGTCAGGGCCGGAAACACCGACAAAAATATCCGCACCATCCATTACATCGTCAAGGGTACGTTTATCCGTGTTGTTGGCGAACAACATTTTGTGTTCCGTGAGATCGTCACGGCGGGTATGAATCACCCCTTTACGATCGAGCATATAAATGCGCTCACGCTGGGCGCCGCACTTGATCAGCAGCTCCATACATGCAACGGCGGCAGCACCGGCTCCCATACAAACAATTTTGGCGTCTTCGATGTTCTTGCCCTGAATTTCCAGCGCGTTGAGCATACCGGCCGCTGTTACGATGGCTGTACCGTGTTGATCGTCATGGAATACCGGAATCTTGCAGCGTTTGATCAGCTCCTGCTCGATTTCGAAACATTCCGGCGCTTTAATATCTTCAAGGTTAATACCGCCGAACGTATCAGCGATATTGGCAACCGTGTTGATGAATTCTTCAGTAGTCCGGTGTTTAACTTCAATATCGATAGCATCCAGTCCGGCAAAACGCTTAAACAGTAACGCTTTACCTTCCATCACGGGTTTTGATGCCAGCGGACCTAAATTACCTAATCCGAGAATGGCCGTACCATTACTGATTACTGCAACCATATTACCTTTGGCGGTATATCGGTATGCTGCATCAGGATCTTCGGCAATTTCACGTACCGGTTCGGCTACGCCGGGGCTGTAGGCCAGTGCTAAATCATCTACGCTGTCAGCCGGAGTCGACAGTTCTACCTTTATTTTGCCCGGAGTAGGGTATTCGTGGTAATCCAGGGCGCGTTGTCTGAAATCTGACATTCTTTTGTGTGTCCTTCTCAGGGTTTGGTCTTTGCACAACTACTACTTGTCGTTCCTGCGCTAATCTCTTGTTTTCGTTATAAAGCGCAGCTTGCGACAAATGTAACACAACGCCTTTCACAGTACATATCTGATCAGGAGCTATCTTATGCTTACTTTAGTTGCCGGAGGGCGGCTTCACAAAACGGAATTATCAATGCCGACTATTGATGAAATTTATAAGTTAACTTTAATTTATAATTTATTTTATATGGCTGGACGGTGGAGCGGGCGGGTGAGTAAAGCGTAACGGGACGAGCACGGGTTAAGTGTTTTAAGTAACGGATTTAAGGCACAAAAAAAGCGCCGTAAAGGCGCTTTTTTCGCAATTCAATGCCGGACTTATTTTTTGCCCAGAGCACCAAAACGCTTTTTGAAGCGGTCAACACGACCACCAGTATCAACGTTACGCTGCTTACCAGTGTAGAACGGGTGGCAGTTTGAGCATACGTCCAGGTTCAGTTCTTTACCTGCAGTAGAACGTACTTTGATAACGTTACCGCAAGAGCAAGATGCAGTAATTTCTTCGTAAGTAGGGTGGATACCTTGTTTCATGGGTTACCTCATTATATAAGGCCGTATCGCAATCCAGCCCGAAGCTGAACACCATACGCAACTATATTCAATACAAGGCACAACTGGCCTTGCCGTAAAGAGCGGCGCATATTAATGTATGACGCCGTTTTGATCAAGAACGATAAGTAAAAAAGTGCGGAAAATATAGGCAGATTATGCGTTTTGTTGAGGTGGCGGTTCCTGTACCGTTACGACAAGCTTTTACCTACTCCTGTGACACATTACCGGAAGCAGGCTGCAGGGTCAGTGTGCCTTTCGGCCCCCGCACATTAACCGGCGTCGTTCTGGGAGAGGCGGAAACGCCGGAGAACAGCGGAAAAATCAAACCGGTTCACCATGTTATTGATGACAGTCCGGTGCTCGACAGTGTGATGCTGAAACTGTGTCACTGGTTATCCCAGTATTATCTTCATCCGGTGGGGGAGGTTATTCACACCGTATTACCGGTCCTGCTGCGCAAGGGTGAACCGGCGAATCCGGTGGATGAAATCTGGTGGCATGCCGGTGATAACATTGATGAAAATCTGGCGTCACTGAAGCGGGCGAAGCGCCAGTACGCTTGTCTTGAGGCACTGGCGGATGAGCCGGTTCGCGAAGGCGATCTCAAAAATACCTTTCCTTCCTCCATCATCAGTGCTCTGGAAGAGAAGGGCTTTGTGTACAGCGAAAGTAAACCGCCGCCCCTGCGACCGAAAATGTGGCTCGATTATTTTCATGTCGGCAAGAAGCCGTTGCCTGATAAAGAGCAGGCGGTTGCCATCAGCGCGTTGTCGCAACAGGCCGGCAAGTTTGCGCCTTTTTTACTGGAAGGGATCACCGGAAGCGGGAAAACCGAAGTCTACCTGCAGGCCATTGAAGATATTCTTTCTGCAGGTAAACAGGTATTGATTCTGGTACCGGAGATTGGTCTTACTCCGCAGACGGTTACCCGTTTTGCCAACCGCTTTGGTATCGATATCGGCGTATTACACTCCCAATTGAATGACAAAGATCGCCTTTCAGTCTGGCAGCGTGCGCGGGAAGGTGAACTGGGCATCATTATTGGTACCCGGTCTGCGATTTTTACGCCAATGAAATTCCCGGGCATGATCATTGTGGACGAAGAACATGATGATTCGTTTAAGCAGCAGGACGGATTGCGATATCACGCCAGAGATCTCGCAGTTATGCGCGCCAGTACTGAGCACATTCCTCTTATTCTGGGCACCGCGACGCCTTCACTGGAAACACTGAACAACGCCCTGACGAAGCGATATGGTCATCTGCAACTGACCCGGCGGGCCGGCGGTGCTTCGAACACTCATCAGCAGGTACTGGATGTACGGGACCAGCGGATGCAGTTTGGTATTGCCGATGGCATGCTGAGCATCATGCGCCAGCATTTGTCGATGGGAAATCAGGTACTGGTATTTGTTAACCGGCGGGGGTACGCACCGGCATTGCTCTGCCATCATTGTGGTCATTCTTATGATTGCCGCCGGTGCGAACGGCCCTACACGGTTCACCGCACCCAGCAACGTTTGCAGTGCCATCATTGCGGTGGCGCCAGACCGGTACCCCGCCAGTGCGAACATTGCGGTGAAAATAAACTGATTACTGCCGGCGTGGGAACGGAGCAGATTGAAGATGGTCTGGCGAAGTTGTTCCCCGCCGTGAAACAAATCCGTATCGACAGCGACTCGGTGCGGGGCAAAGACAAGTTGCAACGTTCTCTGGATGACATTAATGCGCAGAAGTATCAATTGCTGATCGGTACGCAGATCTTGTCAAAAGGGCATCATTTTCCCCATGTGACTCTGGTTGTTGTACTGGACTGCGACGGCGCCTTATTCAGCGCAGATTTTCGTGCCAGTGAAAAGCTGGCGCAACTGGTTACTCAACTGGCGGGGCGCGCAGGCAGGGCATCGAAGCCGGGGGAAATGTGGCTACAAACGCATAATCCGGGGCACCCGTTGTTGCAGGATTTAGTGCACAACGGTTACGCGCATTTTGCCCGCCAGGCGTTGGAAGAAAGAAAGTTATCATGGATGCCGCCCTTTCAGTCTCAGGCGGTGATCCGTGCTGAAGCCACTCATGCTGAACAGGCGTGGGATTTTCTTGAACAGGCGGGGTCGCTGTTGCAAAGTCCGTCTGTGAGATTAAACGGGCCACTTCCCTGCCTGATTGAGAAGCGTCAGGGGCGTTACCGTTTTATGCTGGTCCTGCAGTCGGCGCGGCGTAATGATATCAACGGGTTACTCAGAAAAGCCTTACCGCTATTATCAGCGATGCCAGCGGCAAGCCGTGTTCGCTGGTCACTGGATGTTGATCCCTCTGACTTCAGTTAGTATTCGCTTCTTAACGCATATAGCGGCAGCATTTTAGGAAAATTCACGATACACTGCTGTGCGGTTTCACTAAAAAGCGCTGATTTAATCACGTGATAATCAGCCAGCAGGTGATGCTTTTTTCAAACAATATTTGACGGGATATTACGCCGGATATGGCACAACGTGATTATGTAGCTCGTGGTCGTGCGCCACAAAATAAAAAGAACAACAATAAACGCAAGCCGCCTTCGCCGGAGACGAACCGGACTAAGATTTGGGCACGTCTGGTGGTTGTGGTGATCGCTATTCTGGGTCTTATTTATTTTCTGTTCTCTATTAAAGACAATGTTGATGAAACGGCTGACTCGCCGATGGAACCACTACCGCAAATTGTCGAAGAAGAGGAATTGCCTGAGCTGCCTAAGGAAGAATGGGAATACATTAAATCCTTACCCGGTTACGAAGTCGAAGTGGAAGTCGCGGAGCAACAAAAATCCGACAAACTGTATTTACTTCAGTGTGGTTCATTCCGCACCCGCTCGCAGGCTGAAGAAATGAAAGCCAAAATCGCCTTTCAGGGTCTTGAAGCACAGGTTCGGGCCACTACCGGCTCTAACGGTGAATGGTTCCGGGTCATCATGGGGCCGTTACAAACCAAACGTGATGCAGAAAGAGCAAGACACAGCCTGAGAAAAGTAAACATCACCACCTGCATGATCCTGTACTGGAATCTCTAAGGTAGATAACCCGTCGCTGTCGGGGCTTCCGATATTCTGGTACAGAACTCGCTGTAAACCCATCCATGGGCGCTCGGCAGCCGCTTCCCTGCGGCTGACGGTTCTGTACCAGAATATCTTCAACCCCTGCGCTTAGGGTTCTCAATCTCTTTTCGCCGGATCGTGTGCCTTTCCCGCCGGTAATACTTCATCCCGTCCACAGGCTCACCATGTTCCCTGCAGCAGCTTTCCTACTGCTGAAGGTTTGTAATGGCTTCTTCTTGCTCTGTTTGCGGGCCTGACACCGGACTTTATTGATGCTGGTGGATTGTCCCTTGAAAAAATTATCTCTTCCCCCACTTATCTCTTCATTGAAATTAATTTGCTGCGCGACAGCCAGCGACACCCGGAATATGGGGAAGTGTAGTGACTACTATTGTATCTGTAAGACGCGACAATCAGGTCGTCATTGCCGGAGACGGACAGGTTTCTCTGGGCAATACCGTAATGAAAGGCAACGCGAAAAAAGTGCGTCGCCTGTATCATAATAAAGTGCTCGCCGGTTTTGCCGGTGGTACTGCTGATGCATTTACGCTGTTCGAGCGTTTTGAATCTAAACTCGAGATCCACCAGGGGCACCTTACCCGCGCTGCGGTGGAACTGGCCAAAGACTGGCGTACTGACAGGGCGCTGCGAAAGCTCGAAGCGCTTCTGGCGGTGGCTGATGAGACGGCATCTTTCATCATTACCGGTAACGGCGACGTAGTGCAACCTGAAAACGACTTAATTGCCATTGGTTCCGGCGGTGCTTATGCGCAGGCGGCTGCAACGGCCTTGCTGGCAAATACTGAATTGTCAGCCCGTGAAATAGCAGAAAAGAGTTTAACCATCGCAGGGGATATCTGCGTATATACCAACCATCACCAGACGGTTGAAGTACTAGATTATTGATCGACTGCAGGCCGTATCACGGTCATGCAGCCGGTAGCTGAGCATCATCAGCGTTAGTAAGAGAAGGTTTATTATGTCTGAAATGACACCCAGAGAAATTGTTCACGAGTTAGATCGCCACATCATTGGTCAGCAGGACGCAAAACGCGCCGTATCTATCGCCCTGCGTAACCGCTGGCGCCGGATGCAATTGCCGGAAGAGCTTCGTGTTGAAGTGACGCCTAAGAATATTCTGATGATTGGCCCAACCGGTGTGGGTAAAACTGAAATTGCCCGCCGCCTGGCGAAGCTGGCAAATGCACCTTTTATTAAGGTTGAAGCCACGAAGTTTACTGAAGTGGGCTATGTTGGTAAAGAAGTTGAGACGATCATCCGTGATCTGACAGACATCGCGGTAAAGCTGACTAAAGAGCAGGAAATGACGAAGGTCAAATTCCGTGCTGAGGAAGCGGCGGAAGAGCGTGTGCTGGATGCTCTATTGCCACCACCGGAAGACGTGTGGGGTAAAAAGGAGCAGGTTGAAGATCGTGGCACCCGTCAGGCATTCCGTAAAAAGCTCCGTGAAGGTCAGCTGGATGACAAAGAAATTGAAATCGATGTCGCACTGCCGCAAATGGGTGTTGAAATCATGGCGCCTCCGGGCATGGAAGACATGACCAATCAACTGCAGTCGATGTTCCAGAACCTGAATTCTGACTCTCAGAAGAAAAAGAAGAAACTGAAAATCAAAGATGCGCTGAAAATGCTTACTGAAGAGGAAGCTGCCCGTCTTGTGAATCAGGAAGATCTGAAAGAAAAAGCGATTCATGCGGTTGAACAGCACGGTATTGTGTTCATTGATGAAATCGACAAGATTTGTAAGCGTGAAGGCAATAACTCTGCGGATGTGTCCCGTGAAGGTGTGCAACGGGATCTGCTGCCGCTGGTGGAAGGCTCTACCGTTTCGACGAAGCACGGAATGGTGAAAACTGACCACATGTTGTTTATCGCATCCGGTGCTTTCCAGATGAGTAAGCCGTCTGACCTGATCCCTGAGTTGCAAGGCCGTCTGCCAATCCGTGTTGAACTGTCAGCACTGAAAGTGGAAGACTTTAAACGTATTCTGACTGAACCGAATGCAGCATTGACAGAGCAGTATCGTGCTCTTATGGCTACAGAAGGCGTGACAATTAAGTTTGAAGAGTCTGGCATTCAGCGCATTGCTGAAGCAGCCTGGCAGGTAAACGAGCGCCTTGAGAACATCGGTGCCCGTCGTTTGCACACGGTGCTGGAGCGTTTGATGGAAGATATTTCTTTCGACGCATCCGAGAAGTCCGGTGAAACTTTTACTATCGACGCCGCCTATGTGGACTCACACTTAGAAACGCTGGTCGATAACGAAGATCTCAGCCGCTTTATTCTGTAAGGCTCTGTCTGTTACTTACCACATGGGTCGCTGCCTGGCTGAACGGTAGCTGCTCATTAATAATACTAAAACGCGCGACTGTCTGACGGTTGCGCGTTTTTTGTTGCCTGCAAAGTTGATTGCGTTGAATACGTCAGGTTTCTTTCTGGTTATTTGTATAAAATGTAATTAGTAAGCTGCTATCTTTGTGGAAAATGAAAAGGTTGAACAATGCCGGTTAATGCTAAAACAGAAGATTTAGAAGCCTTTGTAACGGTGGTGGATACCGGTGGTTTCTCTGCCGCCGCAGCGCTGCTGGACCAGCAGGTTGCCAGGATATCACGCTCGGTAACGCGGCTGGAAAAGACTCTCAATGTTACTCTGTTTAACCGCACCACCAGACGGGTAGAGCTGACGGAAGAAGGTGAGCTTTTCCTGCGTTACGCCAGAGACGGTCTGAACATGCTGGAAAAAGGCGAGGAGGCATTGCGACTGCTCGGGCGGACACCATCAGGCAAGCTGCGGGTTGATGCAGCCAGCCCGTTTGTATTTCATCAGCTGACACCGTTAATAGACGGGTTCTGCCGCACCTATCCGGATATATCTCTGGAGCTGACCAGTCACGACAGCATCATTGACTTACTGGAGCATAAAACCGATATCGCCATTCGTATCGGCGATTTAAGTGACTCCAATCTCCATGCCAGAAAGTTAGGGCGAAGCCGGTTACATGTAGTGGCAAGTCCGCAATACCTGGCTAAACATCCGGTCAGCGGCGATATTACAAGCCTTTCGCAGCATCGTTTAATTGGTTTCAGTGACGCGCCGCATTTAAATAACTGGCCACTTAAAAGTCCTCAGCAGCTTACATTTGCCATCAGTGCCTCAAGTGGTGAAACCGTGCGGCAACTTTGCATTGCAGGGCAGGGGCTGGCGATGCTGTCACACTTTATGACGTATGAAGATATTGAGGCCGGCCGGTTGGTGCCTGTGCTGACAGACCATGTCCTGAGTCCGAACCGGCGGGAACTGGTACAGGCGGTATATTACCGTAACAGTGCCGTGTCTTCCCGCATCTCTGCATTCCTTGATTATATCGCGCCGCGACTCACTCTATAATTGCAAAAATAACAAAAGTGTTTTTAATTTATTGCTGTTAATGATTCAAATAGGCTGCGATATGCTTCATCCATTGAAAATGGAAGGAGGCTTTATGAGTCTATTATTTAACAGTATTTCTCTTGCCGGCAAAACGCTTAAAAACCGTATTGTCATGCCCCCGATGACCCGCTCAAGGTCAACGCAGCCCGGTGATGTCGCCAACGATTTAATGGCTACTTATTATGCCCAGCGTGCCAGTGCCGGTTTGATTATCAGTGAAGGTACGCAAATCAGTGAACTGGGCAAGGGCTACGCCTGGACCCCGGGCATTTACACCGGAGCGCAAGTCGAAGGCTGGAAGAAGGTCACAAATGCCGTTCACAAGGCAGGAGGTGTGATGTTTGCGCAACTGTGGCACGTTGGCCGCGTATCCCACGAAAGTAATACGGGTGGCAAACAGCCGGTTTCTTCGTCAGCGCTTCAGGCTGAGGGCGTGAAGGTATTTATCGACGAAAATAGCTCACCGGGTTTTGTGCAATCTTCTGTACCCAGAGCACTCAGTAAAGAAGAAATCAAAGCGGTCGTTGAAGATTACCGGCACGCGGCGCAATGTGCCAAAGATGCCGGATTTGATGGCATCGAGCTGCATGGAGCCAATGGCTATCTCATCAACCAGTTTCTTGATTCACAAGCCAACAACCGTACTGATGAATACGGCGGCAGCCTGGAGAACCGTCTGCGGTTCCTGAAAGAAGTCGTGTCTGCCGTCAGCACGGTGTTCGACAGTCGCGCAGTGGGGATCCGTCTGGCTCCGCTGACGACGTTGAACGGTGCGGTAGACGAAAACCCTGAGCAGACGTACGTTGAAGCGGTGCGGGCCCTGAATGAGTTAGAGGCCGGCTATGTACATATCGCTGAAGCCGACTGGGATGATGCGCCGGAAATGGCGGTAAGTTTTAAACAGGCCATCCGCGAGGCGTTTGACGGTATTTTGATTTATGCCGGCAAATATACCCGTGACCGCGCTGAACAGGCGCTGGAAGAAGGATGGGCTGATATGATTGGTTTCGGTCGCCCCTTTGTATCGAATCCCGATCTGCCTGCCCGTTTACAACAAGGCATCGCGCTGGCAGAGCATGATCCTGATACCTTGTTCGGTGGCGCAGAGAAAGGTTATACCGATTATTCTGTCGCGTCATAACGGTTATCAGAGATAAACTGCTTCATCAACAGCAGCGGACTAGTGTTCCGCTGTTGTTATCAGCGCCCGGCATAAGGTTTCAGTGAGCGGGTGCTGTGTTTCATGTTCAAATTTCAAAAAGTACGGGCAGGGATTCGCTTCCAGGAAGATAAACTCGCCTTTAGTGTTACACCGCCAGTCAATGGCGCACCATTTCATCCCGAAAGCAGCGCAAATTGTTCTGGCCAGTGAGCGGATATCCTCAGGGACGTCTGTAGCCTGCGCCTCTGCGCACTCATCAGTACGGTAATCCGGCTTATCCGAGTAGATAATACCGGAAAAAACCTCATCACCAATAACGTACGTCCGCACATCAAGCCCGTCAATCCGGGCCTGTAACGTCACCGCACCGGTATCCTGCTGATGCAGAAGTTCACTGAGATACACGCCATGCTGACGAAGCAAGGTGGTGTGGGCACCACCGGAAACCGGTTTGACAATGACATCCTGAAACTGCTCAGCGAAGTGTTTGAGGGCAGTGACATCATTGCTGATGAGCGTATCGGGAATGATGGCGCCCAGTGCCGATGCTGTTTGCAATTGCACGGGCTTGGCCTGGTGAAAACGAATGGCACTCAGCGGGTTATACCAGCGCTCAGGCTGATGATAAAAAAGCGGCGAAAGTGCACTGATTTGATTTTTACCGGCAACAGGATTTGTTGCCGGTGGAGCTGAAAAGCGCTGCCACCAAAAGGCGCCGGCTTCGTCAATATCCACGTATTCGTTATCGACAACAAGCGTGAAGGCATTTTTAAGCGGTTGCCATTGCAACTTTAACTGATCGCCCAGGTTCGCCGTATTGAGGATCAGTGTTTCTTCCTGAAGGTCGTGAAGTGTTGTCACTACATGCTGTAGTTGATGGTCTGATTCATCACCCAGACAAAGAATCATACATTACGCCCTTTTAAGAATGATGCTGACGCCAACAGGTGCGGGAGACAACCCTGTCTGCGCAGCATCATCAGACCTGAAATCAGTAAACCGATTCTTCCGGGTAATCGCCACCATTTTCACCCAGCGCCAGGGTGAAATAGCGGGGCGGGATTAAGATGGCTTTGTCTTCTGTGACCGGCGTAGTTTGTACCGGGCCGG
The DNA here is from genome assembly GCF_056161165.1 of Alteromonas sp. ABV2_168. Classification (NCBI taxonomy): domain Bacteria; kingdom Pseudomonadati; phylum Pseudomonadota; class Gammaproteobacteria; order Alteromonadales; family Alteromonadaceae; genus Alteromonas; species Alteromonas sp. ABV2_168. Next base: position 71,186 of record NZ_JBSWYQ010000003.1, read on the forward strand.
CGCCTGATACTTCGCAGGCTTCTTCATTCGTTAACGGGCGGGGTGTTGTTGTTTCTTTCATGATGTTCTCCTTGAACAGGTTATTTTTCCGTTACGGGTTTTGTTGCGCATAACTCACAACAGGTTTTAGTTTACCGGGTCTTCCGGCGCTGTCTTCTGGCTAAAAGTCCGGTTATCACCCACGCCGGGTTTCAGATAGGGCGACTGGCCAACTGTGTCTGAAACCCCTTGCAGGTAGCAGGTTAAAATGGTCTCGCGCAGACTCATTATCCAGCACAAATTAAACGTCAAACCCACCACCCACATATCGGGTAATGTACTGGTAATCGCGAAATAAATCAGGCAGCACAGCGATGCTGCAGCCATGGGAATGAGACTGTTCATAAACAGGACTTCTGTCTCAAACGCCACGGTTTTATTGATACGAAAGGACATTGCTATCCCTCTTGCTCTATCCGTGTACCGGGCTGATGAAACTGCCGGTAGTAGCTCGCCATCAGTGAGGTACGGTTGTGGATATCCAGCTTGCGGTAAATGTTGGCGCAGTGAAATTTCACCGTTCTCTCGCTGATAAATAGCTGGGAAGCGATTCGCTTATTCGGCAGCCCTTCCATAATTTTATGGGCAACCTGCAGTTCCCGGCGGGAAAGCTGCTCCAGGCGATCATTGATAGGGGTTGGATTAGTCATGACTCTCTCCTTGTTGTTCAATAACGGGGTTGGTACTGACGGGGTAGATTTCGGTTAATTTGCCTGCTTCAAGCCGGAACACACGGTCTGCCATGGCGATGGTTTGCGGCCTGTGGGCGATAATAATGCGGGTGATGTTCAGCTGTTTCAGGTTGTGGTTTACCTGTGCTTCGTTGTGCATATCAAGGTGACTGCTTGCTTCATCGAGGAACAGGATCTGCGGCCGTTGATACAGTGCCCTGGCCAGCATAATCCGCTGGATCTGACCGCCGCTCAGGGTGCTGCCCATGTCGCCGACCAGTGTCTGGTACTGCATTGGCATGGCTACAATGTCATCGTGAATACAGGCCAGTTGTGCCGCGCCTGCTGCCCGCTGAATATCAGGAGAATCACAATAGCCGGCTATATTTTCAAGAATGCTGCCGTTGAGCAGGGCGTCATCCTGATACACTGCCGAGGATACGCCCTTCAGTGCGCCCTGACTGACAGGCTTTGTGCCGAAATATACTGAGCCTGAACTGAGCGGGTGAATACCGGTAATACATTTAAGTAACGTTGATTTTCCGCAGCCGCTTGCGCCGGTGATCGCTATGACTTCGCCGGGGGCAACAGTCAGGTTGATATTTTCAAGTACCGGTGCTGAAAAGCTGTCGTAAGCATAGCTGACCTGTCTGAGGGATAAAGTTGCCGGGCCGGTATTGTCTGTGCCGTCTACACCGGAAAAAGCGACTGGTACGTCTTCACATTCAGCCAGCACCACATCTGATAGCCGGTCAATGTGTAGCGATAACATACGCCATTCCAGTGCGGTGGTGATCAGACTTTCAGCGGCGGTAACAAAGCGGTTTTTGTAGCTGATAAACGCATACAGCATACCGGTGGTCAGTGCATTTTCCATAGCCATCTGTGCGCCAAGGTAAATCACTACAATGTTTTCGGCACCGGTGATGACCTGTTTGGCAATGCTGGTACGCAAACCCCATTTGCCGATACTGATGTCTGCATTTAAGGATGATGTCAGCCGGTTCAGCCAGTGGCCGTGGCGGCTCGCCTCCAGGTTAAATTGCTTGATTGTCTGAATGGCCCGCATGGATTCGATGAAGTGCGTTTGCTCCTTTGAAGCCAGCTCCAGTTTGTTGGCGTGATGAGGCCGGACGCAATGCCAGGCAAACACGCGGAACAGCGCATACAAAAAGGTGATAACAATGACTACCGTGGCCAGAAGCGGCGCATAAACATACATGACTGCCACTGTCACCAGTGCCATCAGTCCGTCCATGATCACGGTAATGAAGCTGGCAGTGAGAAAATCCCGCAATGCATTTAATGAACTGAAACGGGAAATAATGTCGCCGGTGTGCCGGCTGTGAAACCATTTTAGCGGCAGTTGCAGTAAATGACTGAATACCCTGGCGCTCATCAGCAGTTGCAGGCGGCTGGTGAAGTGTAAAAGGATATGTTGGCGTAACGCTGAAGTCAGACATTCAATTAACAGAAAAAGCGCAAAGCCTATGGTTAATGCGGTCAAAAAGTCAGACGATCCTGCGGGCAGCGCATCATCTACCACCATTTGCATGTAATAAGGAGACAACAGGGCAAATAACTGAATAAGCAGGGTAATACAGAAGGTAAGCAGCAAGGTTCTGCGAAGCCCGCTGAGACCTGAGAAGAAACTGCTTATTGTCAGCTTTGGGGTAGCCGTGACCGGTGTAAAAGCCGGGGCCGGAGAGACTTCCAGAGCAATGCCGGTGAAATGAGCGGAAAAACGGGATAACGGCATTTTACGTTTACCCGTGGCCGGATCATGAATGGTTACGCTGTTTTTGTTCACTGCGGTGAGTACCACAAAATGCTTCATATCCCAGTGAACTACGCAGGGCAATTGCAGTTTTGGCAGATCATCCAAGTCCAGTTTCAGCGCTCTTGCAGATAAAGAAAGGCGCTTAGCGATGGTAATAATGTCTCCCAGCGTTGCCCCTTTCAGTGACAAGCCATATTCCTGCCGGAGTTCGGCCAGTGTTCTTTTATCGCCATGGGCCTGCAATATCATACACAGGCAGGCCAGTCCGCATTCTGCGGCTTCCGCCTGATACACCACCGGTGTTTTAACAGAACGGCGAAGGGAAGGGAGCGGGTTTGCTGATAAGAGGGCCTGCATTACCACGCCCCTTTTACAGACAGTAATGGTGCGAAAAGCCATTCAATCAGGCTGGACTCCCGTGTCGTCACATCGGCACTGAAGGTCATGCCGCTTCTCAGTGGTGTTTCCTGTCCGTAGGTGGCGATGCTTTGTTTATTCAGCGAAACCTGAACCAGATATGCCGGTTCGTCTGTGGTGACAGGAAACCATTGCTTACTCTGTGGCTGGATAAGATCGTCAGATATTTGCGTAATAACACCGTCAACGGTGCCGTATTGCTGATAAGGGAAAGCATCCAGTTTAATGCGGACTGACTGACCCTGTTGCAGTAAACCTGCCGACCGGGCTGGCAGCAACACCTTACCGGTAAGGGTGTCAGAAGAGGGTTGTATATTCAGTAGAGGTTTAGACGTATTGATGAAGTCACCGCTACGTACAGACAAATCGGATACCACACCAGCTCTTGATGCGGTAATCACCTTCTTGTGCTGACTGTCCCACTGCAGCATCTGATTGCGTAATGCACTGAGTTGATGCTGAAGATCAAGGCGCTCCTGCTCCTGACTGGCGGGGAGCCTCGCCAGCTCGTGGCGATTTTCGTCAAGGTAGGCGAGCTTACTTTCACGCTCCCGCTGGTATTCCAGTAATTCCTGCTTTAGCGATAACACAGCACGGGCGGCACTGAGATGTTCATTTTTCGCCAGTAATCTGGCATCGGCGAGTGTTGCCATCGAGTTAGCAGACGTTTCTGCCAGAGCGATCCGCTGGCCTACCAGCTCAATGAGTCCGTTAAGCTTGCTAATATCCCGCTCCAGTTGCGTGCCGGTATTTCTGGTCGTTGCAATTGCCAGTTTATGGGCGACAGTGAGATAGCGTAGTTGTTGTTCAAGCTGTTCCTGCTGAACTTCATACTGACTGTGCACTGCAAAATGCACGTCTTCGCCGGAGCCCAGCGTCTGGCCGCTGTTGATTTTAAGTAAGGGGGTTCCCGCCTCAACCTCATCGCCATTTTTCACGAGAATAGCGGCAACCCGTCCGCCGGTATTGTCCGGATAAACCGGCGTACTGCCTTCTGACATTTCCAGCCAGCCGTTGATCCGGGTGAAGGTTTTGTATTCCTGACTATTCAGATACCAGGCCATCACGATGACCCAACCTGTTACCATCAGGCTGATCATCCTGACAGGCAAAGACGGTAAAACAAATACGTCTCCCTGACTGGCTGTCAGCTGATGTTGCAAAGCCTGTTGTCTGAACAGCTTGTGTTCCATGATTTACTCCTTGCTAAATAAAAGTCCGGCAGATTACCCCTGAACAGCATCCTTAACTGATCAATTGAATCCCTGGCATCGTAGTCCCTGACACCTCCTTTTCCGGTAACAGGGGCAATCTGTCGAAAACACATCAGCGTCCTGCTGACGGAATTAAATTTACAAGAAGCAGTGCCGTAGGCTTTCAAATCACGGACACTGGATAATTTGTGTACAAAAAATGTGCGTTATGTCCGTTTTTGTTAAGTCATGTCCGTTTCAGGCAAGTCCTGAAAGGTTGACGGGGGTCAACCCAGTGGCTGGTTTGACCGGGAAAGAAGTGAAATTGTTGTTAACTGACGCTACTGTATTACATTGATAATAAGCGCGTCTCAAAAAGCGTCAGCCATTAAAAAGGAAGTGCCTCATGTTTATCCCCAGCATGCTTTTAAAGCAGTTGTATACCCACGGCAGTCTGCAAAAAACGGAAGATGGTTTGTGCTTTATGCTGAAAAACCGGTTGAAAGACGCCAGTATCAGCGAAATTTTACATATCGTGCTGGATGGCAATCATATTCCGAAAGAGAAAATTACTCTGAAAGTCGGGGCGGACATGCTGCTCTCTGCCGAGGAAATTAATGCAAAAGGGGACATTTCTTTTCCGCTACGGGAAGTTATTACGGTTTTTTTGAACGTGCGGGCAAAGGCCGGGCCTGAAAAGCTTAAATTGGGACTTTCTTTCAAGGCCTCTCCATTCGGTAAGCTGAAGTTTGAAGTCGAAGACAACATTTCAGACATCAGTGCCAAACCGGAGGGGATCCCAAGAGATCTCCATGACGACTATCAGGCAGAAATCATCAAAGCCCGTCAGGCATATTTCGCTTCTGCAACCGGCGCGCCGGTGAATCATGTAGGCAACTATTCCATCGACCCCAACACACTCAAAGGCAATATTGAGCACTTTATTGGTGTGGCGCAGGTGCCCATTGGCATAGCGGGTCCGCTCACCATCGACGGAGAATATGCGAAAGGCGATTTTGTGGTGCCGCTGGCTACCACTGAAGGCACGCTGGTGGCGTCTTATAACCGTGGCATGAAGCTATTGAATATGAGCGGAGGTGTAAAAGCAACGGTGGTTGATGATGCCATGCAACGGGCACCGGTTTTTGTTTTTTCTGATGCGCGCGGGGCACGGGATTTCGTTAAATGGATAAATCAAAATATTGAAAAGATCCGTGAGGAAGCAGAAGCGACATCTTCGGTGGCGAAGCTGACTTACATCGACCATTTCCTGTCTAACAAATTTGCGTTTCTCCGTTTTAACTACAGAACCGGAGATGCCGCCGGTCAGAATATGGTGGGGCGCGCCACATTTGCTGCCTGTGGCTGGATCATGGATCACTACGAAGGGATTGTGAATTTTTATCTGGAGTCTAACTTTGCCACCGACAAAAAGGCCTCGCAGATAAATATTATGCGGACCCGGGGAAAACGGGTTACTGCAGAGGCTACCATCAAGCGCGAGCATTTACTTAGCGTAATGCGCGTGGAACCAAAACAAATTGATTATCATGGCAGAGTAGCGGGTATCGGTTCGTTTTTATCCGGCGTCAATAACACCGGCCTGCATTCGCCTAACGGTATCACCGCCATGTTCATTGCCACGGGACAGGATGTCGCTAATGTCTCTGAATCCTCGGCGGGGATCATGTACTCCGAGCTCACCGAAGAAGGGGATTTATATGTCTCGCTGACTATCCCTTCTCTGATTGTTGCTACCTACGGCGGTGGAACCGGCATAGGTACACAGAAAGAGTGCCTGGAGCTGATGGATTGTTACGGCAAAAATAAAGTGTACAAATTTGCCGAGATTGTAGGAGCGGTGGCACTGGCCGGAGAGATCTCGCTGGCTTCGGCCATTTCTTCATCTGACTGGGTGTCATCTCACGAACAATACGGACGTAACCGGTAACTGAGACGCCGTGCGGGTAACATTCTGAAACTGATCTCCCTTTGCGCAGAGAACTGACCATGCAGTAAACTTTACCGGTGGCATGGTTAAGCAAACAGGGAGTGTTGCTATGCAGAAATCTGCTCAGTATCGTCTTATCTATTTCGTTCTGATGGTCGCTACATTTGCCGGCGGCTATTACTTTCTACCTGACACAATCCGGTTACCGCAGGATAAGTGGCTCACCGCACTTTTTGCAGGCCTGTATTTTATTGTTTTGCCTGCAGCGTACTATGTTTGTGTTGTTGTGAAAGGCAAACAGAAACTGTGGAAAATAATCATCAGTTTTAGTCTCGCGGCGGTGGCCGCGCGGTACACCTTCCCTGAAGATCTTGCTGCTTATTTTGAGTTTATTTCCTGGCTACGTTATCCCATTGCGGCAGTGCTTATTATTCTCGAATTTGCATTGGTTTATATGGTGGTTAAAAGCTTGTGGAAAGCCCGCCATCTTCCCGGTGATCCGAGATTGCATGCTCATAAAGCGTATGCAGAGGATGACAAAAAACGAATGACTGCTGTTTTATGGGCCCATGAACCGGCATCCTGGTTTTATGCCATTCCCCGGTTTACCCGCCGGCATGTGTCGCCCGTGGGGAAACTACATACCAAATCAGACAGCGTGATTTATCAATGCGTGCTGACAGGCGGAATAGTGTTTGCGGCTGCGCTTTCATACTGGCTTTTGGCTGAATGGAGTCATACCGCAGCGGTTATCGTTTGCAGCCTGATCCTCTGGACGATGATTTCTGCCATTGCCAGTATCCGTATAGGAAAGCATTTCTCGCTGTATATTCAGGACGATGATCTGGTCATCAATCCGGGTTTCTACAGTACCCTGTTCGCCAGGCTGTCTGCCATTGAGTCTGCAGAGGCAGGGAGCTGGAGCAGAGCTGACTGTGGTGATGCATTGATTTTGGGGCAGGGTGATGAAGCTAACGTGCGCATCAGATTCAGTAAGCCGGCGCTGTTATATTCAATGATGGCGACATTTGAAGACTGGCAGGATGAGGTTTATCTTATTTGCCGCGATCCACAACAGGTCGCTGACAGTCTCAAACCTGCGATGGCGTTGCCAGCAGCATGAAATAAAAAGGGCGCCTTATCAGGCGCCCGTACAGGTTTAAGGTATCAATGCCTCCAGTGATACATATGCGCTTTGGCGTTGATTTCCTGCGCAGTCTCTTCCGGCATAAACAGTTTGTTATCTGCCTCGAAGAAGAACGGCTTACGCAGTTTACGGCTGCCCACCTCATTCATCGTCGCAGCCTCATAAACCCGTCCGTTCAGCACGGTATACTCAACAAATTCGCTTCTGCGGATATCGCTCAGTACATCACCGTCAATCACAACTAAGTCGGCCAGCTTACCTTTTTCTATACTGCCAAGGTCGTTACCCATGCCTAAGTGTTTGGCACCGTCAATGGTTCCGCCACGCAGGGCTTCCCATGGCGTGAAACCACCCTGAGCCATACTCCACAATTCCCAGTGAGCGGCTAAACCTTCACGCTGGCCATGGGCACCGATGTGCACGCTCACACCTTTGTCGCGCAGTGTTTTTGCATACGCTGCCACTTCGAAGTGATTGTACTGGTTATCCGGTGCGGTAGGACGGCGGATAGCACGGCTGTCGAGAATGGTTGACGGCACATAGCGTAGCAGGCGCTCGTTCTTCCACACTTCAGTTCTGTCGTACCAGTACTCTTCACCCATCAGGCCACCATACGACACCACGAAGGTTGGTGTGTAACCCGATTCTGTGGCTGCCCATAACTGGTTAACATCATCATAGCCTTTCGCCACAGGGAAACTGTGCTCAAGACCGGTATGTCCGTCTACCACCATAGTCAGGTTCTGCTGCATTTTACCGCCGCCTTCCGGCACAACCATCATCTGCTGTTCGTGTGAAGCCCACAGAATTTGCTGACGTTGGTCCCGACGGGGCTGGTTATAACTTTTTACTGAAATCGCACCAGCTTCTTTCAGCCTTTCAACATGGAAATACGCATCATCGTAGTTGTTGATAATGGCTTTATAACCCAGTGACTCGGCACCGTATAAAATCGCGCCGGTGGAATAAATGCGCGGAGCAATAATATCGCCATGTCGTTGCAACTCTGAGGCGGCAAAGATTTCAGTGGTGTCGTTGGATGGATCGTGAATCGTGGTCACACCAAATGCTACGTTGGCAAATTGTCCCCAGTTTTGTTGAGGAATAATTTCGTTACGCCCCTGAGAACCGTGAGCATGGGCATCGACTAAGCCCGGAATAATGGTTTTTCCGTGGGTATCGATGCGCATGGCGTCATCAGGAATAGTAATATCGTCAAGTGAGCCAACGGCTTCAATCCGGTTATCGCGAATAAGCACTACGCCGTTTTCGATGACTTCCTGTGTGTTATCTGCATCACGCATGGTAACGACTTTGCCGCCGACCAGCGCTTTGTAGCCACCGGGTTTATCTGCCTTCGATTTGAAAGACAGGTTCATGCCTTTGGTTTCCGGTTCCGGCAGTGCATCTTTTTCTTTACCGGCAACAAAAGTAAATGCATCTTCCAGTGCGCGCTCGTAATACACCGGTCCGTGGAACCAGCCTACCGACGTACTATCAGGACTCCAGTTCAGGTACTCGCCGGCGCGGGCAGAGAGCTGTGTAACCGGTAATGATGTCATGTCCGGTCCCAGCGTAATTTTCTGACCATTGTCTACGAATGGTGCTACGTAGGTCTTGAACTGGTAAACAAAAGCCACCCACTTTTTATCATGAGACAAACGATATTCGCTGACTTTATCCGCGCCGTATAAATGCGTGCGTTTGTCTTCACCGCGTAAATTAGTGCTGCTCAATTGCGTTTCAGGGTAAGCAGAACCGCCGGCGCGTTCGGTGAAATACACACGACCATCATCACCGGCAAAATGGGGTTGTGCACCACTTTCGCTGACTCTGACTTCAGTGTCGTTCTTCAAATCAGCCACATATAACCCCGGCTCTACCGAATAAGTAGGATCTAACAAATAGCCGCCGCTGAATTTCCGGAATGCGACATAACGGCCATCCGGTGAGAAGCTTGGCTCTACATAATGCCCCGGCTTTTTGGTGATCACTTTCCCTTTGCCACCTTTGGCAGAAACTATGCGTACATCACCCAGCTTTTCGTCATTCCAGGTGGTGTACACAATGAACTTTCCATCGTTGGTATAACGGGGAAAATATTCATCGTGCTCATTTTGTTTCGTAAGGCGGGTCATTTTGCCGCTTTTAATATCTTTAACATAAAGCTTGCCCAGGGCCTGGAACAATATACTTTTGCCGTCCGGCGACTTTTGCGACCAGCGAATCATTTTTACATCGAATTCTTCCGGTGCCACATCCACATCGAAGCGCAGTGCATCTGCATAATGCAGTGTCGCTTTTACGCTGACATCAATATCTCCGATATTGCCGGTTTTAATGTCGATGTTGTGAAACTTACCACCTGTCCAGTAAACCAGAGACTGGCTGTCGGGCATCCAGTCGTAATAGGCAAAGTAGCCTTCTGAACCAAAGCCTTCCTGCATATCCCGCTCAAGGGTAAGGGTTAGCGGTTTCTCAAGGCCGGTTTCCAGCTCTTTGAGGAAAAGCCCGGTTTTGTTTTTAACCCTGCGGATAAAGGCGATGTATTTACCATCCGGTGAGGGCACAGGTACAATAGCGCCACCGGTGCCACTGATAAAACTGTCCTCTTTGCCGGTTTCGCGGTCGAAGCGGGTGATGTCGAAAATCCCTTCAAGGGGATCTCTGTTGTACTCGAAGCCTGCACCCAGCACGGTGTTGTGGGTGTAATAGATGTACTGGCCATCATGTGAGAACACCGGGTCGGCAATATTTTGCTGGTCTGCGTTCCCGTGCTCGCGGGCTTTGATTTGCAGACCGTCACCACCGGCAATGTGATACATCCAGATTTCACCGGCCGGAATACTCCGGCTGGACATAATCCCTTTGGTGGCAACAATGTACTGCCCGTCCGGACTCCATTTCGGAGAATGAATGATGTTTTTCTTTTCCGTAGTCACCTGACGCAAATTACTGCCGTCGATATCCATCACCCACACATTGGACAAACCGCCGCGGTCTGAGATAAACGCAATATGCTTACCGTCCGGCGAAATGGCGGGATGAATGTTCCAGGCAAAATCCTGTGTTAGCGACGTTGCAGCGCCGCCGGATAACGGCACTTTATACAAATCGCCAAGCATATCGAACACCATAAATTTGCCATCCGGTGAGATGTCCAGGCTGGACCAGGTGGTTTCGCTGGTTTCAATATCCACGCTGTTAAGTGCGAAGGGAGGCTTGAGCACATCCCAGTTTTCGTTTTCTGATTTGTCTGTCGTTTCGGCCAGTGCAGCACTGCTGCCCAGCATCAGGCTGACAGCAAGTGCCAGACTGTTTCGGGTGATTTTTATCATTATGCGTTCCGGTAAAGGTACTTGTTGTGTGTTATGCGGCTGGCTGGCATCAATGCCGGCGAACAGCCCGTTTCCCGTTCAGAAGCATACGACACGGCTTACCGGATTTGCAAAGCGGATGGTTTTACTAAAGAGGTTATTCATCGTATCTGGAGGTTTACGACAACGACCCGCAAACTGAGACAGACCTAAAGCGATGCGGAAGAAGGGTCCAGTTCAGTGAGGATCCAGCGGATGCACAAATGAAAAAATGACACCATTAAGGCTGAAAAACCGCTCATCACCAGGTTTGCAGTCAGAACATAGGTTGCAACAAACGCAACAGCGAACAACACAGCGACAGTTGAAATACCCGCTCTCATAATATAACTCTCCATTAAATTTAATGAATGTATTATGCGCGGTATTTCAGAAAGTGCGTAACGGGACTAATTGATAGACTTAATCTTAAAAATTAATCAAACGCACCTTGCATGACCCGGGAGAAAAAGTGGGGCTTTAACGGGTGTTTGTGGGTGTAAAGTTTGGCCCGGCTTCGTTTGACAATTTTACTGTCACCGGTTTCTTCCACTGACATACTTTCTTCAATCCGGTCTCTGAAGTTCTTTTTGTGCAGGGGTTTGCCAAGCACGATTTCATACACCGTTTGCAATTCTGAGAGGGTAAACGGATTCTTGAAAAAGTAATTGGGTTCGGTACTGTATTTTGCGCGGTGATAAAGCCGTTGAAAGGCTTTCTGTATAAGTTGCTGATGGTCAAACGGCAGTGTCAGTGAGGGTGAATCACGCAGAAAATCGCTGACATCATGCCAGTGAACATGCTCAAGACACGGCGCAGAGTCGTCCACCAGACACAAATAAGGACAGGTAATACTCCATCCCTCCGGATCCCGGCTGATGTTACCCTCAAATTCCAGTTTAGCGATATAAGACGGGCTCAGGCCCACCTTTGACTGCAAATTGCGAAGGAGTGTGTCGTTGAGTGTCTGATCCTTGTCGGTATGAACAAATCCGCCCGGCAATGCTAATACGTTGGCATATACCCGCGCATCAGCAGGGCGGCGGATCAGGGCAACTTCCAGCTTATCAGCACGGATACGCAATAAAATGGCGTCAATGGTACACACCGGGGTCGGGTAAGCAGTTTCACGCATATAACTGATGCCTGTTGATGTAGTCAGCCACGGAAGGGGTTATCAGCGATGTTGCGGCATTCCCCTCTGCCAGCGCCTCACGGACCATGGTTGAACGGATAGATTGCCGTTCAGGTACCACCAGAACATGCCACTTTTCTTCAATTTCCTGCGCTTTATAAAACTTCGGCCAGTTTGCTTTGTTATCCGGCCCGATGACGAAAGTAAGCTGATCGCCGCTAAACTGCGTATTGTGTAAGTAAGACAGTACATCGTAGGTGTACACAGGGCTTTCACCGTCACTGATGAGATGCTCAACGGGCAGGGCATGTATACGGTCATCCTGAAGATCACTCACGAACGCATTCAGCATGGCAACCCTGTGACTGTAATCAATCATGTTTTTCGCGAATGCGTGGCAAAAAGAAGGGATGAGCACTACCCGTTCATAGTGATTTGCATGTGCCAGAATCGATTCAATCGCATCAGCATGCCCCTTTGTGGGCGGATTAAACGCTGAACCAAACACCGCTACTTTCATATTGAATACCTTCTTAATGAGTGTTTTTAAAATACTCATTAGTTACCAGAAAGGCAAATAAAACCACGACTTAAAAGACTCCAAATAGGTTAGGTAGTGATTGATTAAATTTTGATTGACTTTAAAGGGTATTGATAGAATACTCTTTAAAAAGTGAGGAGCTTATTGATGACAATTGCATCCGTTAACGTTGATCCGCAAAAAGGGTTTACCCCTTTATGCCCCGATGAACTGCCTGTTCCGGGCGGAGATGAGATCGTACCGGCGTTGCTGGCGCAAAATGCACTGGCGGATTTCATTGTGGGTTCCAGCGATTCTCATTGTGATGCAGCCTTGTTCCGGGTGGAGAACGACGATGAACAGTTTCAACCGCTGGAGCATCCGAATACCGATTGCACATTTAAAATGCACTGCAAGCCGGGAACAAAAGGCTTTGAGCTGCTTGACGGTTTACCTGCGCCCACAGAGTACGATTTTTTCGTCTGGAAAGGCGTGGCTCCCGACCTTCATCCCTATGGCGCCTGTTACCATGACCTGGCTGAAAAGCTGTCCACAGGGTTAATCGAGTACTTACGCTGTAATGACGTGACAACAGTAATTGTAGGTGGCCTGGCGACAGATTTCTGTGTCGCTACTACCGCCCGTCAGCTACAAAATACAGGCCGGTTTACTGTCATATTGCACCTTGATGCGTGCCGGGGCATTGCGCCTGACGGTATCGACACCCAAATTCAATCTCTTAAAGAATCAGGAGTTGTCATCGCCGCTACCATCGACGATGTCAAAAAGGCCCTTGCTGCATAATCCACTAAGAAACAAACCCATGTCCCGAAATTCTCTGTTTAAGGAACACTTAAACTTCTCTGCGTTAGATAACGACTTCTACAAAATGAACATGTGGCAGTGTTTTATGCACCAGTTTCCATATGTTGAAGATGTGGAATACCGGTTTGTGGTGCGCAGCGATGTGGATTTACGTCCATACCGGGCTGAAATTCAACAGGAGCTGGAAAAGCTCGACGGCCTCCGGTTTACGCCGGACCAGATAAGCTGGCTGGAATCCATCCCCTGGTACACGAAAGACTTCATTGAGTGGCTTCGAATGTGGTCTTATCAGACACGCTTTTTGCATTTGTCAGAAGAAGACGGTCAGTTGTCGATTCGTGCGAAAGGCCCCCTGATGCACGTACATAACTTTGAGATGCCAGTATTGTCTACCGTGGCAGAAGTGTACAACCGCCGGAACTATCCAAACAAAACCTACGAGGATGTGCGTCAGCCTTTATTCGAAAAGGTGAAATGGCTGAAAGAACAGCATGAAAAGCACGATTTGTCCGGTTTATCCATTGCTGAGTTTGGTACCCGTCGTCGCTTCAGCTATGAAGCACAGCTTACTGTTATTGATATGCTGAAAAGCATGGTGCCGCAATTTCTTACCGGTACATCGAATATGCATCTGGCGAAAGAGTTCGACATTTTGCCAATCGGTACCATGGCCCATGAAATTTTTATGTTGTCCCAGCAAGTTGGCGTGCAGCTGGTGAATTCACAAAAGCACACCCTTGAAGCCTGGGTGAAGGAGTTCCGTGGCCAGTTGGGTTACGCGTTAACCGATACCATTGGTATGGACGCTTTCGTCCGTGATTTCGATTTGTACTTTGCAAAACTGTTCGATGGTTTAAGACATGACTCCGGTGATCCGATAGAATTCGGGGAAAAGGCGATTCGCATGTATGAGAATTTGCATATTGATCCGCGAACGAAAACCATTATTTTCAGTGACGGGCTGGATTTTAAAACCATGGTAACGCTGTTTTTGCGGTTCCGCGGGCGAATCAAAACATCATTCGGGATTGGTACCTTTTTGTCTAACGATGTTCGCGGCGTGACGCCACTGAATATCGTGATGAAACTGGTACGGGTTAACGGTAAGCCGGTGGCGAAAATATCTGATGCGCCGGGTAAAAACCTTTGCGAAGATCCTGAATTTGTAAGCTACCTGAAAAAGGTATTCGAAGTAGACTGGGCATAAGATCACCTATGGCAAATTACACCCGAATCGGCACAGCAGCGCTGCGTCAAATTCCTTTCGACTTTAAGGGCAATGTTTCCCGAATCCTTGGCGCCGTAGAGCGTGCAATGGACGCCCATATCAATATCCTGCTTATGCCTGAACTTGCACTGACAGGCTACGGGTGTGAAGACAATTTCAGTTACCAGGAATTTAACCAGGCGACGGAAGCTGCGCTGAACGATGTGCTCGCCGGCTATCAGGCGCTGGCCCATGAGCGCGAACATGCCGGCAACATGCTTATTGCTATGGGCATGCCGGTGATGTTTCCGGGCGGGCAGGTGTATAACACCACGGCATTTATCAGTGCTGACGGCCTGCATGGCTTTGCCTGTAAACAATATCTGGCCCGTAATGGCTTGCACTATGAGCCGCGCTGGTTTGAAGCCTGGCCACGGGGCAGGGTGGTAAATCATCCGACATTCAACGTGCCTTTTGGTGATGTGGTAGTGAATGCCGGTGGCCTGCGTATTGGCGTGGAAACCTGCGAAGATGCCTGGGTGGCAAACCGTCCGGGGCGTGATCTCTATCATCGTAACGTGGATGTATTATTAAACCCCAGTGCCTCTCACTTCGCGGTAGGCAAAAATTTTATCCGCGAGCAGTTTATTAAAGAAGGCTCCCGTGCCTTTGGCGTGGTGTACGCCTATGCTAACTTAGCCGGAACGGAAAACGGTACCAGCATTTTCGATGGCGGTTCACTGATTGCTTCAGAAGGTAAAGTGGTTTCCCGTGGTGACCGCTTCAACGTGCGCGACGTGGTGATGAATCAGACGCTGGTGAATGTTAGTGCCAACCGTGTTTCCCGCGTTATCAGTTCTGAAACCATCGATATTGACGACACTAATGTGGTGGATATCGAACTGTCACTCACCCTGCCTAACGATGCCGTGCTGGCTGCACGCAGCAACGACCGCGTAGATTCCGCCAAAGACGAGCTGCCGGTATTCTGGGATGCACTCAGTGGTGATGACTACGCCTACACCGAAATCTGCTATGCGCTGGGCAATGGCTTGTGGGACTGGACTACCCGTACTCACACCGACGGTTACGTGGTGAGTTTGTCCGGCGGTGCGGATTCCGCGCTGGTGGCGGCTTCGGTGTATGTGTCGCATTTCGTGGCGCTGGAACAACTCGGCGTACACGATTACCTGGCGACCTTGCCGAAAGGGTTAGCTGCGAAAATAGACGCCATCGCGCCGGGCGAAGATAAAATTGCCTGGCTGAAAGAAAAGGCCATGCCGAAGGTGTTGCTGTGCTTATATCAGGGCACAGATAACTCCTCTGAAACCACGTTCAACGCAGCGAAATATCTGGCGGAAGAAATTGGTGCAACTTTCCATAGCTGGAATATCGAACCGGTGGTACAGCAATATCACTCGCTGGTAAATGGGTTATATCCGGACCGGCCGCTAAGCTGGAAAACCGACGATATCGCCATGCAAAACATTCAGGCCCGCAGTCGTAGTCCGGGTGTATGGATGCTGGCGAACCGTGAGAACAAATTGCTGATTGCGACTTCTAACTTGTCTGAATCAGCACTGGGTTACGCCACCATGGATGGTGATACGTCCGGTGTGATTTCTGTGATTGCCGGTATCAACAAAACCACTATCCGTAAGGTGAATCGCTGGTTGGAAGAAGTGGGACTGCCGCTGTCTGTTGACGGTAAAAGTGCCCGTCATCAACTGAAAGAAATGCACCGCGTGAACGTACAGCAGCCTACTGCGGAACTGCGCCCGGAAGAGCAGACCGATGAAGCGGATCTGATGCCTTACGTGGTGTGCGATTTCATCATGGATTGCTACCTGGCCCGCCAGATGTGGCCAAAGAGCATTCTGGTGGAACTGATGCTCAACGGCTTCGACAAAGAACACGACATGCGCCAACTGGCTGCTTATGTTGAACGCTGGTTCAGACTGTTCTGCCGCAATCCGTGGAAACGCTACGGCACCCGCGCCGGTTTCCACATCGAACAGGTATCGCTTGATCCGAAAACCTTCCACCGCTTCCCGCTGCTGAATAATGGCTTCAGCGAGCAACTACAGCAAATGTGGGATTATGTTGAGGAAGTAGAGGGGTGATACAGGTCATCTGAACAGAAAAGCCGGTTTATGGAAACCGGCTTTTCTCGTTTATACGGCACGCAAATCAGGTCATGGTGACAAACTCTTCGGCGCTGGTGGGGTGAATCGCAATACAGCTGTCGAAATCGGCTTTGGTTGCGCCCATCTTCATGGCGACAGCAAAACCCTGCAGAATTTCATCCATGCCCATTCCTATACCGTGCAGGCCAACCACCCGTTCCTCTTCACCGGCGCATATAAGCTTCATTTTCGTAGCCTGACGGTGTTTGGTGACAGCCGTGTACATGGCGGCAAACGATGACGTGTAAACTTTCAGGTTTTCCTTACCGTAGGCTTCTTCTGCTTCCGGCTCTGTCATGCCCACAGTGCCTATTGGCGGGTGGCTGAATACGACGGTTGGGATGAGATTGTAATCTAGGTGCGCATCGCTTTGGCCATTGAACAAGCGTTCACTGAGCAAACGTCCGGCTTTAATGGCAACCGGCGTCAACTCTGCATGGCCGGTAACGTCGCCCACACAGTACACGCCATCTACCGTGGTGTTCTGGAATTTATCAACTTTAATGAAACCTTTATCGTCGGTGTCGATACCGGTGTTTTCCAACGCCAACTTGTCGCTGGATGGTACCCGGCCAATGGCCCAGATAAGCACATCGGTTTCAATGATTTCACCGGTGGAAAGGGTGATTTTCAGTGAATCGTCATCCTGCTTTTCCACTTTTTCAATTTCTGAAAACTTATGCAGGGCAGGGCCTTCGCTGTCGATAATTTCCGTGAGCGTTTCAGCAATCATGGGGTCGAAATGACGAAGTGGCTGACCATGACGGATAACCAAATCGGTTTTTGTGCCCAGTGAATGCAGTACGCCCGCCAGTTCCACACCAATGTAGCCGGCTCCTGCAACCACTGCCCGTTCGGGCTGTGTTTGCAGGGCAAAGAAGCCGTCGGAGTCGATGCCGTGTTCTGCACCGGGAATATCCGGGAAGCGCGGACGACCGCCAACGGCTATGGTGATATGTTCTGCGGTGTACTGCTCGCCATCTACTTCAATGGTGTGATCGTCAACGAATGTTGCAAAGCCTTTAATAACGGTAATATCGTTGGCACCAAGCACGCGATCATAGGAAGCGTGGATACGCTCAATGTACGCCTGACGGTTGGCCACCATCACTTCCCAGCTGTAGTTATTGACGGTGACATCAAAACCATAGTCAGGGCCATACTTATGAATGGCTTCTGCCACGTTCGCGCCGAACCACATTGCTTTTTTCGGCACACAGCCCACGTTTACACAGGTACCGCCAATATCAGCACCTTCAATGAGTGCGACTTTCTTGCCGTGCTTTGCTGCCCGGTTGGCCGATGCGATCCCGCCACTGCCACCACCAATACAGATATAATCAAAGGTTTTCATAATCATTTGCCCGTTAAGAGTAATATAGCTATTCTGGCACGAATAATTTCTTCGCTCAAAATGCAACAACTGTCTACACTACGAAGTAGCAAGAAATAAAGTCTAACGGGTTATGCAATGGGATATGAGTAGTATGCCTCAGGTAAATGACACGCGCGGTAATCAATCTGTACACATACTCATGCAAGAGCTGGGAAGTGTACTGTGCCTGGACTGCTCTTTGCACACTCTGCTGGATAAATACATTGAGCTGCTGGTCAATCATTTTGAGGCCCGCTGCGGCTTCTATACACCTTTCTGGTTCGAAGAACTTTCTCTGGTTTCCTCATTGCGGGTATTCAAAGAAGAAGCCTGGTCCGGCGATGATGCTGAACTTGATGCGTTGTGTGAGCGGGCGAGAAAGCGATACGCGGCTTATCCTGATGACACATTTCTTTACGACGGAGATGACGACCCTTTTATTTGTTTGCGGCTTGCTGACAATGGTCACCCGGAAATGTGGTTGATCATCGTGCTTGAAAAGCCATTGAGTGATGAGGCATTGAATGCTTTTGTGCCCCTGGTTAGCTGGTTTCAGAATGGAATGGTGCAATGCCGGCGCAAAACCACGCTGGACAGTACGCAAACCCGCATTGATGAAATGACCCGGGGAATGGCAGAAACCATGGCTCAGCTTGTACAGGCTGAGAAAATGTCGGAGTTAGGCAAACTCACTGCAGGTATCGCTCACGAAATTAATAATCCCATCGGTTACATCCGCTCTAACCTTGAAACCCTTGTGCAGTATGTGGAAACGTTTGAAGAACTGTTTGCAGAAATCGCACAGTGGGCGAAAACTAAACCTGGTTGCTCAGAGATGTTGCAGGAACTGGAAGCCAAATACGATTTGTCATTTTTATTAGAAGATGCCCATGAGATCGTAGCAACTAATGTCAGTGGTATTGATCGTATTCGCGACATAGTCAGTGATTTATATGCGTTTTCCAGGAAGGGCGAAGGTAAGATGATGCCGTTGTCTTTACAGGATGTTATACAGCGGTGCGTGAAGCTCACTAAAACCCGTTTCGATAATCATCATCAGATTCAGGTCGATGTTCACACAGACACCCCTTACTGTGTGGGGGATGCTTCACAGCTTGAGCAGGTGATGATTAATATGATGATAAACGCAGCGCATGCTATGCCAGCTGGAGGCGTGTTATCACTAGACTTAAGCAGTACGGAAAACCGTCTTATTCTGAAAGTGAAAGATACTGGCGTCGGCATGGATAAGGTCACTCAGCAGAAAATTTTCTCGCCATTTTTCACTACCAAGCCCACCGGAGTGGGAACGGGGCTGGGGTTGTCGATTTCTCACGGAATTTTACAGGCGCATAACGCCACTGTGTCGGTGGAAAGCGCAATCAACGAGGGGACTGAATTTACCCTGTCGTTTCCCCTCTACCGCGAATCGTCAGATTGATTCGGGTTCGGCCTGATTTTCTGATTCACCCACGTCCAGCCGGCCAGCTTTAATCGTGATTTCAAACATCTTGCCGTGGTCATCTTCGAACTGACATAGTTTGGCAATCGTTGACTCGGTAAATACATGCCCTTCCGGCAAAATCAGAATATGACTGTCGTTGTACAGGTTGGCCGCCAGTACCATGCCGGGGGTAAGCTCGTTGGCAGTAAACGTGTTGTCTATGTGCTTAGGCAATCCGATTTCCTGTGATTCCAGCAGGATATCCAGATACGTTGCGTCATAACGTGTGTTGCGGTGTTTCTTAAGTTCCTGCTTGGCTTCGTTCGGTGTCATGTGTTTTTCGGTCAGGCGTCCGGTGATTAACCGCCAGTAGTCGCGACTTATCGATAAAATTCGGGCACCGTCAGGGATCTCTTTCGCCACCTTGTGATACAAACCGGAACCGTTCCAGTGTTCAAACTGTAATTCGATAATGTCAGAAATCGGTTGCAGATGCTGGGCAGGTGCCAGGATAGTGGCCGCCTGTTTTGTTTGCGACAGAAAATTCTTTTGTTGCTCGTAGTTCAGCTTGTTAAACGGAGGCGCATAATCCGCCGGTGTCAGACCGAGACATCCCAGTTCACAAATTAAGCTGGCATAACGGATCAGTTTAATTTCCTCTGCGGGTAATCCGGCACGCTCTGCTAAAAGGGTCGCAAGCTCACTGACTTCAATGGCAAACTTGCCATCTATATCAGGGTTGATGCTGATCACATTGAATAACACCTGCTCAAGTGCCAGATTGTGTTTCTCAATGCGCTGAAGCGCCAGTTTGATTTGCTTAGTCCGCTTAATCACCGTTTGTTCTAGATTGGCGTTAATGTCCTTAAGCTTTTTATTCTGCAGTCTTGTCAGTTTTTGCAGTCGGGCATTTTCGTCTTTTAATTTAACCCGCTCGAGCCCTTCTTCCAGGGTATTCATTAATTCCTGATTGTCCCAGGGTTTCTGAAGATAACGGTGGATTTTGCCCTGGTTAACGGCCTTTATGGTTGAATCAATGTCTGCGAAACCGGTGAGGACGACACGGAATGTGTCGGGATATAATTTGGCAACCTGTTCTAGCAATTCTGCGCCTGACATATGCGGCATCTTCATGTCAGATACCACAACGTGAACTGTGTGGCTTTCCAGTAACTCAAGGGCTTTCTTGCCGCTCTCTGCCAGCAACATGTTTATATTCATTTTGAACAGGGCACGCTTCAGCGCCCGAAGAATATTCGGCTCATCATCGACAAACAGAATCGTGTACTTCTTTTCCTCTTGAGTGGGCGTCTGCTCGCTCATGTATTCTCCTGTGAACCACGCTTGCTGCTGCCGGCTTTAGCAGTCTGATTCCGGCTCCTGCTCATCTTCCGGGCCGGTCGTCGGCAGACTTAATGTGAAGGTGCTGCCTACGCCTTCTTTACTGGCGACTTTCAATTCGCCGCCATGTTCTTCGGCAATGCCAAATGAAATCGATAAACCCAGTCCGGTACCTTGCCCCTCAGGCTTGGTGGTGAAAAACGGATGAAACAATTTATCGAGGTGCTCCTGTTTAATTCCGGAGCCGGAATCAGTCACGCTGATATGAACATAGTCCCCTTCATGCCATGACTTAACAATAATTTGCCCTTGTTTGCCGGTAGATTCAATCGCCTGACCAGCATTTATTAACAGGTTAGTAAAGATTTGAGTAATTTTCCCTACATTTATATACACCTTTGGTATATCTTCGAGACGCAATTCCTGCTGACAAATATATTTCAGTTTGTTATTTACCATACTCAATGTGGTACGCATGCACTGGTTAATATCAAACCACTGCCGGTCGTCAGAGTCTATACGGGAGAATAACCGCAGCCCGCGCACAATTTCACTGACACGCTCCAACCCTTCGGCAGATTCATCTACCAGCGCCAGAATATCTTCGCTGATAAATTCGATATCGTGTTCTTCAATGGCACTGGCCAGTTTCGATTTAATCGTGTCCTGCTCAGTATTTTCCGGACTTGCCAGCTTAAGAACCTGCGTCATCACTTCCTGGTAAGCATGAACGTAATCAGCCAGAGTGGACAAGTTACTGGAAACAAAACCTACCGGATTATTAATCTCGTGTGCAACGCCGGCGGCAAGCTGACCGACTGAGGCCATCTTTTCTGCTTGTAACAGTTGTCGCTGAGCATCGCGGAGATCTTTTTGCAGGCTGTCTATCAACCTGTCTTTTTGCTCCAGTTCCAGCTGCAGTTGATCTGCGCTTTTGCCATTTTCATGTTGTGTCATGTTAGCCCGCACTGCGAAAGGTAAAGAATAAGCCCGGTGGCGAAGCCGGATATCCTGTCGGAACGTCATTACGCGTCAGGGCAGGGGAGAGTAAATGTAATGCATCACAGATATGTGGTGCTTTTATCGGGTATTTTACTTCTTTAACTACTGCCATGCTTTGCCCGGATTTTTGCCATCCATCATAAAAATAGCCGGGTATTTCCGATTTATGTAGTTTTGCCGTGTAAATCGCAGAAAAATCAGGTGTTGTGAGTTCTGTCACCGGTGTATCGTCATGCTCAGATGCCAGACAGGCACATGTCATCACGACAAACAGTACCGCACTTAACACCGGGGGATGCAAAAATACAGAACGCTTCACCATTGACAGACTCCTCAGGCAAACAGGGCTTACACCGTCATAAATTTATCTAACAGTTCTGTCAGATCATGATTAGAAAAAGGCTTGGACAGTACCGCGTCAGCGCCAAGATCCAGTGCCCGTTCAAGGCTGTTGTCGTCGAGGGCAGAAATGACAATGATTTTCAGGCGCTTGTATCTTGCCTGCTCGCGGGTAAATTGAATAACACTGTAGCCGTCCATACCCGGCATGCTTAAATCCAGTGTCATCAGTCTCGGATTGTGCTGGCTGAGCATGACACCTGCCTGAAAGCCGCCGGTGGCAATCATAGTGTCGTAGCCCGCACGCCTCGCTACGCGCTGGATTGACTTTGCTACAGGCAATTCGTCGTCTACAATCAAAATGCCAGGTGTTGCTTCTCCCTGCAATTGTGAGGGAACCGGCATATTGTGATGTTCGAGAAATTCAATAAAGTCGTCTACCAGTACACGGTTGTTACCCCGGCCGGGTAACTTAAAACCCTTGAGTTTTCCGCTTTCAATCCAGCGGATGACGGTTCGGAGATTCACATCGCAGTAAGATGCGATTTCGCCAGACGTTAACGTCTTCATAAAGTATTGCTCCGCAAGATGCTCAAATAATGACCTTTGTATTTATAGCACTGAAAATTTAAAGTGACAATAAAGACTAAAGTATAGTAAATGACATTTGTGACAATTGAAGTGTTTGTTTGATTTTTAAGTTTCTGAAAATAAAGGTGTTTATATTTTCTGGATTAGAGAAAATTTACTTTTGTGTAATTATTATACCAATTTATAAGTGTGTACTTATACAAGATACGGTAAAAAGGAATGGTATCGTATAATTACAGGTAAAAGCGGCACTGTCACGTGCCTGCGTTTTGCTTTTAACACACGAGTACATGCGATGCGTGTACTCCGGGTCTCCGGCCCCCGGTAATGAGGTATTTCATGTCTGGTTCTAATGCTGCTGTAACGAGGTTGAACAAACTGGAGCTGCTGATTGTTGATGATGAACCTGCGGTGCTGAGTTCAATCAAACGGGCTGTCCGTCCCTCAGGTTATGTCGTTCATACGGCTCAAAACGGCAAGGAAGCCATGAAGGTACTGGCGAACAATAATATCGCCGTGGTACTTACAGATCACAGGATGCCGGGCATGACCGGTGCGGAGCTGCTGAAATATATTAATCAGTTTTATCCGCAAACCATCACGCTGATGCTGAGCGGAGAAAGCAATTTTGATATGGCGGTGGGCTTGCTGAATAACGGACTGGCGAATAAATATCTTACCAAGCCATGGAATGCAGGGCAGCTCATCAATGAAATTGACCAGGCATTTGAGTATTTTAAAGGACGCCGGAATCATGGCTGGCAACGACGCATCGCAGAACTTACCCGTCAGGTAGATGATGCCGGTGAGCCTCAGATAGCGCCTAATGTGGTCAACATTGATGCCAACGCTGCGCTTATCGCGGTGAAGCTGGTGAATATGGATGATGTTTCCTACAGTCATGGTGAAGATACTATGGCCGCGCTGGTCAGTGAGGTAGGGCAGCTCATTGAAGATGCTGTTGACGGTAACTGTCGTGTACGTTGTGATGAATTCGGGTTGTTCTCCTTTCAGATGCGTGAAACCAATGAAGAAGAACTTGAGTCCTGGTGTGCCATGTTGCGCCGGAAACTGCAGCGCACATACAGTATTGATAAACGGGCAGTGTATTGCCAGGTGGGCGTTGGCTTCCGTGTACTCGGGAAATCGCCGGTAGATTACAACACACTGATAAAGAACCTTGAGCTCACCATTTTACGGGAAATGCACTCCAGCCACGTATCCAATCTCGACGATGGCACCATAGAGCGTTATCAGCGTCAGCAATTTATTCGCGCTGATGTGCAAAATGGTCTAGACAATAATCAGTTCAAACTGGCTTTTCAGCCCAAAGTAACATTGAAAAACGGGTTGGTGGAAGGTGCTGAAGTGTTGCTGCGCTGGCAGCATCATCATCTTGGCTGGGTGCCGCCTGCAGAGTTTGTCCGTCTGGCTGAACTCGACGGTCAGATTGAAGCCATTGGCGAGTGGGTGTTGCGCCAGAGTGTACGTAGTGCCTCTGAGTTGATGCGTTTCAGCCCTGATATCAAGCGTATTTCCATGAACGTGTCGGCCAAACAGCTGCAAAACCACCGGATCGTCCAAATCTTAAAAGACGAAATTGAGCGCTATTCGGTGGACCCTGCATGCCTGGAGCTGGAAATTACAGAAACCGCTATTGCTACCAACTGTGATTACGTGAATGGCCTGCTCTGGCAATTAAAGTTGCTGGGAGTCAAAATCGCCATCGATGATTTTGGTGCCGGTTTTACTTCTATGTCGTACCTCGCGAAACTGCCTGTGGACGTACTGAAGTTAGACAAATCGCTGGTGGACAACATCGATTACGAGGTCAATAAGCGGGAACTGGTGAAAAGCCTCATTGAAACCTGCCAGCGTCTGAATATCGGGACCATCGCCGAAGGAGTTGAAACTGAGCAGGTGCTCCGGATCCTGCAAACTATCGGGTGCGACCAGGTGCAGGGCTTTTATTTCAGCAAGGCAGTACCGAGAAATGAGCTGGAAAAAGTAGTGATTACCCAACCATTTGTGTCAATGATGTAACTGCGCTTGTTTTTGTGTTGTGTGATCCCAACATCTGAGTAAATGTTATTAAGTGAAGCAGGCAGTCTGTGCGGTTGCCTGCTGTGACACTTAGCCACCATAATCAAAGTCACATGACATCAGATAACAAGCGAGATCATTATGACTACCCCTGCTATTGAGCAAGTTGACGGGCTGCCGCTTTTTTCCGGTATCGTTCCGCAAGATATTAAGCCAGCGATTGAAAAAGCCATCGAACATTGTAAAGCCACCATCGACGAAGTGGTGGAAAGTAACGATTTTAGCTATGCCAACGTGGTGGCAAAAATTGAAGAGGCTGATGACCGCCTGGGGAAA
The DNA here is from genome assembly GCF_056161165.1 of Alteromonas sp. ABV2_168. Lineage (NCBI taxonomy): Bacteria > Pseudomonadati > Pseudomonadota > Gammaproteobacteria > Alteromonadales > Alteromonadaceae > Alteromonas > Alteromonas sp. ABV2_168. Next base: position 96,084 of record NZ_JBSWYQ010000003.1, read on the forward strand.
ATGTGGTCACCGGTCTCCCACATGAACTCTGTGGTCAGCAGTGATGAACTGCGGGAAGCCCACGATGCCTGTTTGCCTTTGTTGTCTGAATACGGCACTTGGGTTGGTCAGCACGAAGGCCTGTTTAATGCCTATAAATCTCTTAAAGAAAGTGACGAATTTGCCGGCCTCGATGAACAGCGTAAGAAGCTGATTGATAATACCATCCGTGACTTTACCTTATCCGGTGTCGCCCTGCCGCCTGAAGAGAAAAAACGCTTCGCTGCCATTCAGGCCCGCTTAAGCGAGCTGTCTTCTACGTTCAGTAACAATGTGATGGACGCCACCATGGGCTGGTCGAAACATGTTACCGATGAGTCAGAACTGGCGGGCTTACCTGAATCCGCACTTGCTGCGGCAGAGCAGGCAGCCCATCAGAAAGATCTGCAGGGCTGGTTGTTCACACTGGATATACCCTCTTACCTGCCTGTCATGATGTATGCCGACAATGCTGCCCTGCGGGAAGAAATGTACCGCGCCTATACGACCCGTGCGTCAGAGCAGGGGCCAAATGGTGGCCAGTGGGATAACACAGCCATCATTCAGGAGACTCTGTCCCTGCGTACTGAAATTGCAAAACTGCTCGGGTTCAGCAGCTATGCGGAGCGGTCTCTGGCAACAAAAATGGCCCAATCTACCGATCAGGTAACAGGATTTCTGGAAGATCTCGCGGCAAAATCACGTCCGCAGGCACAGGAAGAACTGGAGGAAGTCAAAGCGTTTGCTGAATCCGGTTTCGGAATTACGTCACTGAACGCCTGGGATTTACCTTACTACAGTGAAAAACTGAAGCAGGAAAAATACACCATTTCTGATGAAATGCTGCGTCCTTATTTCCCCGAAGACAAAGTGTTGCATGGGCTGTTCCGCGTTGTGCATCAGCTCTATGGTTTGACGATTGTTGAGCAGCCGGGAATCGATGTATGGCACGACGATGTACGCTACTTCACGATTACTGATGACGCGGATGTGATGAGGGGCAGTTTCTACCTTGATTTATATGCACGTGCTAAAAAGCGTGGCGGCGCATGGATGGATGAATGTCGTGTACGCCGCTACAGAGTGGATGGTGAGCTGCAATTACCGGTCGCGTATCTGACCTGTAATTTTAATGGCCCTGTGGGCGGCAAGCCGGCATTGTTCACCCATGACGAAGTGGTTACCTTGTTCCACGAGTTTGGTCACGGCATACATCATATGCTGACTAAAATGTCTGTTGCCGGCGTTTCCGGTATCAATGGCGTGCCCTGGGATGCCGTAGAGCTGCCAAGTCAGTTCCTTGAAAACTGGTGCTGGGAAGAAGAGGCGTTAACCTTTATTTCCGGTCACTATGAAACCGGCGAGCCGTTACCCGATGAACTATTGGATAAAATGCTGGCAGCCAGAGATTACCACTCTGCCATGCAGATGGTGCGTCAGCTGGAATTCAGTTTATTTGATTTCAAAATCCATCAACAGGATGGTGCGAATGTGGATGTTCAGGGAGTACTCGACAGCGTGCGCGGGCAGGTTGCCGTGGTTACACCGCCTTCATTCAATCGTTTCCAGCACAGCTTTGGCCATATATTTGCCGGCGGCTACGCAGCAGGTTATTACAGCTACAAGTGGGCTGAAGTGCTGTCTGCTGACGCGTTCAGCAAATTCGAAGAAGACGGTATATTCAACCGTGATACAGGCAAAGCGTTTTTAGAAAACATCCTTGAGATGGGCGGCAGTAAAGAGCCCATGGAACTTTTCGTTGCGTTCCGGGGCCGTGAGCCTCAGGTAGATGCATTGCTTCGCCACTCGGGGATCAGAACCTGATGGCTGCCGAACCGTTTTCAGAAATTCAAAAACGGGCGGCACAGAGAAAGGGCGGCGCTGCCGCCCTTTCTCATTTAGTCAGTCAGCCTTTATCAGCAAAAGATGTAGCAGCCATTCCTGATGACCGTTTCTTAGCGGCAATGACAAAGAAAGTGTTTCAGTCCGGGTTTGTATGGCGGGTTATTGAAGCCAAATGGCCGGATTTTGAAACCGTTTTCTTTGGCTTTGATATTGAGAAAGTGTTGCTTATGCCCGATGAAATGCTTGAGCAGAAAGCCACTGACAAACGCATCGTGCGCAATTACAAAAAGGTCATGACTGTGCGTGACAACGCTATGATGATTCAGGACATCAAACATCATCATAATAGTTTCGGTGAATTTGTTGCTGGGTTCGGCCCTGAACGTATCACTGAACTCTGGTTGTATCTGAAAAAGCACGGTGCCCGTCTGGGCGGCAATACGGGACCTTATACTTTACGTGCGCTGGGCGTTGATACTTTTTTGTTTTCCCGTGATGTGGAAGACTACCTGCGCAAGCACGAAATCATCGACGGTTCACTGACCAGCCAGAAGTCGTTGAAAGCTGCAAACGCCTGTTTTGCCCAATGGCAGCAGGAAAGCGGGTTGTCGCTGCAGGAAATCAGCCAGACATTGTCACTAAGCTGGGGCCCCAACGGAAATTAATGTTCACCGTCAGGAGAACACTGCAAAGTTTGATCTAAATAAGCGTAGCGGCGGCAAACCACTGTCGTTCGTTACCGCTTTTGGGTACACTTCTTCATACTGAAATTTAAAGACAGGACAGCCATGAGCGATAATACGGCGAGCCGGGCAGATACCGCTGCGGAAACATCCACAACCCATTTTGGCTATAAACAGGTCGATAAAACACAGAAGGCATCTTTAGTTGCCAATGTTTTCGATTCTGTGGCAGCTAAATACGACGTGATGAATGATTTAATGTCGTTAGGCATTCACCGTTTGTGGAAGCGCCACGCCATTGACTGTTCAGGCGTCCGCACAGGGCATAAAGTGCTGGATATCGCCGGCGGTACCGGTGATTTGACAGCAAAGTTTTCACGACTTGTAGGCCCTGCAGGTCAGGTCACTCTGGCAGATATTAACCTGTCCATGCTGAAAGTTGGCCGTGACAAATTACGTGACCGGGGTCTGGTTAACAATATCGATTATGTGCAGGCCGACGCCGAAGCATTGCCGTTTCCTGATAACACCTTTGATGTGGTGACCATGGCATTCGGTTTACGTAACGTGACTGAAAAACAGAACGCCCTGAATTCTATCTACCGCGTATTAAAACCGGGGGGCCGGTTACTGGTGCTTGAGTTTTCTAAGCCCACCACTGAGCAGCTCAGTAAACTGTACGATATGTATTCTTTTCACATTCTTCCTAAAATGGGTCAGCTTGTGGCCAATGATGCTGAGAGCTATCAGTATCTGGCAGAAAGTATCCGCATGCATCCGGATCAGGAGACATTGAAGGGCATGTTTGAACAGGCGGGTTTCGAACAGTGTGACTATCAGAATCTGACCGGCGGCATCGTGGCGTTACACCGGGGATTCAAGTTTTAATGCCTGCCATTGCACTGGTTACGGCCGCTGTTGAAACGGCTCTTAACCGCTTGCTTGCGCTGGATAAGCATGCTGCAGAACGTTTAAAGCCTCTGAACGGTAAGCGGCTTACCATATTCGTTACCGGCACGCCGGTAGCGTTGTCGCTGGTGTTCTCCCATCGCATCGACGTGCTTGGTGAAAACGGTACATTTGAGGATGTGGTCGCGCAACTGGATAAGCATACCTGCTGCGTCCGGGCCGGATTGGATGTGTTACCGGAGCTGAAGCAAAGCAGCAAAATTACCAGCCTTATTCAGGCCGGCAAATTGTCGGTTGAGGGCGAACTTAATATTGCCCAGCAGGCCAGTGCTTTGTTTCAGCAACTGAACATCGACTGGGAGGAAATCGCCTCAGGGTACGTGGGTGATGTGACGGCACATTCGGCGTTTGCGTTATTAACGAAAGCCCGGCAATCTGCCACGCAATTTTTAAACAATGCGAAAGCCGGCCTCAGTAATGCTCTGACCGAAGAGAAAGATATCGCTGTGCCCCGTATAGCGGTTACCTGGTATGCTGACCAGGTCTCGGAACTCAGAGACGATGTGGCCCGTTTTGAAGCCCGGCTGTCAAAACTGGAACAAAACCCTCCTTCTAACGGATAAAGCCTGAACCGGATTTTTTCATGCGTATTGGTCGTCTGTATTTCATCAATAAAATTCTGCTGCAACATGGTCTTGATGAGCTAATTCCATCCCGCTGGTTACCCTGGTATGCCCGCCTGGCGCGGAAACTGATTTTCTGGATCAGCAACGAACATAAAGATAAATCTGCCGGCGAACGGATAACCCTGGCGTTGCAGGCGCTGGGGCCGGTTTTTATCAAGTTCGGTCAGATGTTATCTACACGGCGGGATTTACTGCCACCGGCAATCGCCAATGAGCTGGCCAGGCTACAGGATAAAGTGGCGCCCTTTTCCAGCGACGCCGCCACAGCTATCGTGCTGAAAAGTCTGAATATACCTAAGCTGAACCTGGTGTTCAGCCAGTTCGATGAGCAACCTCTTGCATCAGCTTCTATTGCCCAGGTTCATGCCGCGGTATTAAAAGAGAATGGTCAGCATGTGGTGGTAAAAGTATTGCGACCGGGGATCCGCAAAACTATCGACGCAGATATGGAACTGCTGTATACCCTGGCCGGCGTACTGCAGAAGTGGTTGCCTGATGGCAAGCGCTTGCGTCCGGTGGAGGTTGTTACCGAGTACCAGAAAACCCTTGTGGATGAACTGGATCTGATGCGTGAGTCGGCGAACGGCATACAGCTGCGCAGAAATTTTGAAGGCTCACAGAGCCTCTACGTTCCTGAGATGTACGGTGATTATTGCCGTCATGACGTGCTTGTCATGGAGCGTATATACGGTATTCCTATTTCCAATATTGAAGCCCTGCTGGCGCAAAATACCAATATGAAAAAGCTGGCAGAACGTGGTGTTGAAGTGTTTTTCACCCAGGTGTTCCGTGACAGCTTCTTCCATGCTGACATGCACCCCGGAAACATTTTTGTCTCTGCAGAGCACCCCGAAAATCCGCAGTATATTGCCATCGATTTTGGCATTGTGGGTACGCTTAACAGAGAAGATAAGCGTTACCTGGCGGAAAACTTTATTGCCTTTTTTAACCGGGATTACCGCAAGGTGGCGCAACTTCATGCCGATTCCGGCTGGGTACCTGCCGATACTAATATCGATGAATTTGAAATGGCAATCCGGACGGTGTGCGAGCCTATTTTCCAGAAGCCGCTGGCAGAGATTTCTTTCGGCAACGTTCTGCTTCAGCTGTTTAATACGGCCAGGCGTTTCAATATGGTGGTGCAGCCTCAGCTTGTTTTGCTGCAAAAAACATTACTTTATATCGAAGGGTTAGGGCGGCAACTCTATCCGCAACTGGATTTGTGGCAAACGGCAAAACCGTTTCTCGAAAACTGGATGAAAGAACAGGTTGGTGTCCGTGCCATGTTATCCAAGGTAAAAGATAACCTGCCTTTCTGGTCCGAGAAATTGCCGGAGATGCCTGATCTGCTCTATGACAGCTTAAGGCAGGTAAAAACCATGCCTGTGCAAATAGCCAGAAATCATCAGGAGCTGGCACGTTTGCAGCTGGAAACAGCCAAGGCCAATCATTGGGTGGTGGTCGGGTCCACGTTTATCATTGTGGCGGCCATTCTGCCTGTATATGTTCACCACTGGTCATTCGCTGCACTGAGCGGTGTAGTGGGGTTGGGTTGCTGGATTCAGGGCTGGCGTCATAGTCACCCCAAGTCTTCGTAAGTAAGGGAATCTGACACTCCGGTTACGAAATTGTGATAATTTTCTGTTAGCGGTGAATTTTTGTATCATTTTTCCCGCCAACTGTTATAGTGGTTTTAGGCTGTTTTAGCCTAAGGTCTTTTTAAGACGAGATTATTTTTGTTTCTACCATGATGTTTTGAACGCTCTGGTTACACCTGTAATTGTTGTAAGTTGTTTGTCCATCCCATGTAAGACCCAAATATCCCGTTGCAATGAGGCCACGAGTAAAGCGCCTTTGGCGCAGTTTTATTGAAAGTTTTGAGGTCTACATGTCTAAAGTTACAGGCACCGTTAAATGGTTTAACGCAGATAAAGGTTATGGATTCCTGACTCAGGATAGCGGCGACAAAGATGTATTCGTACATTTCCGTGCTATCGTTTCTGAAGGGTACAAAACCCTGAACGAAGGTCAGCGAGTTGAGTTTGAAGTTGAGCAAGGTCAAAAAGGCCTTCAAGCTGCCAACGTCAACGCTATCTGATTTCAAAAAAACGGTGACATCTGTCACCGTTTTTTATTTCCCCCACCGTTTATCATCGGCGATTGTCATCGCGTCTTAATTGCAGTTGCAATTTTCTCTCTTTCCGCTTTTATTGAATTGTTACACTTAGTTATTAGCATCACCGGCAAGGTTACATTATGTTACTGTTTGAACCGTTGTTATTTGCTTTTATTCTGTGTATCACGCTTATGGACAACCGCGTGGTTTAACATACCGGTATTCTTTTCAAGGAGCATTCATGTCGTATCCGTTTAAGCGACTTTTTCTTTTATTCATTTTAGGCACAACGTTATCCGCAGTTGCGCATGCTCAACAAAATGTAGTGGCTACTTTGCTGGGTAAACCAGTGACAGAGCGCTCTGTATCGCCCACAGAGAAGCAGCTCAATGCACTGGCTAAAACTATGAATGTGTCCCGAGAAATGGCCGTAGCGCAATTTCAGCAGGCCAGACTCACCGAAATCATTGTGGATGGTGTGTTAAAGGATTATGCTGAATCTAAAGGTATCGAACCGGACGCTGAACTGGTGGCACGTTTCGTTGAAGTGTTTAAAGACAGTCTGGATACCGCTACCCCTCCGCCAGAACCCGAGACGGAAGAAGATAAAGAGCTGGCATCAGCATTTACTCCGCCACCAAAACGTAGTGTGCAGGAGATTGCTTCAGAACAGGTTAAACACTGGCAAGTTGAAAAGGCGATGTTCGAGGAGTTTGGCGGTGCAGTTGTCTTTCGCTCCAACACCCCTCAATATCCGGTAGGCGCCTACAACAAATTATTGAAAAAGTACGAGAAAGAAGGAAAGCTGACAATCAATGCAGCAGAATTCTCCGGGGTTTTCTGGCGTAGCTTCGCTCCCCCTTATACTGCAGAAATTGATCCTCAGTATGTGGATTTCAGCCATCCATGGTGGTATTGAAATCGTCATCAGATTACAGCACGGTGATTAAATGCACGTGCTTGAGTCTTTCAGTTTTATCCGGCACGTTTGCGGGGAAACAGACCCGTCCAGAACACGCCTTCTAACACGAAGCCAAGTACAACAAAAAGAAATGCACCGGTTTGATGTCCTGCGCTGTATGCAGTAAGTGCTGCAATCAGCAAGAGGAAAAGCCCCAGACATCTGAAAATCACTTTCATTTTATTCCCTGCAACGGTTAATTGTTGAACTTTCAATATAGCAGAGTGTAGCAGGGATCTGTATACCCCGGCAGGTTTAGTTGTAAGGCTTATGCAGTACTAATCCAATTTCTATATCCGGGCATAAAGAAAGGGCCCGCAGGCCCTTTCTTCAGAGTAATCTATAAAAGATTAAACACGTTCGAAGACGGTAGCAATACCCTGACCTAAGCCAATGCACATGGTGGCGAGGCCCAGAGTTTTATCTTTCGCTTCCATCAGGTTCAGCAAGGTGGTGCTGATACGTGAGCCTGAACAACCCAGCGGGTGACCAAGTGCGATGGCACCGCCGTTCAGGTTGACGTGGTCATCGTATTTTTCCAGCCAGCCCAGTTGTTTGATACACGACAATGCCTGTGCAGCGAAAGCTTCGTTGAACTCGGCAATTTCAATGTCATCCATACTCAGACCCGCCCGTTGCAGCGCCTTTTTAGTGGCTGGTACAGGGCCGTAACCCATGATTGCAGCGTCACAACCTGCCACCGCCATTGAGCGGATTTTTGCCCGTGGCGTTAAGCCCAGTGCTTTCGCTTTGTCAGCTGACATAACGAGCATGGCTGATGCACCGTCTGATATTGCAGAGGCGGTACCGGCGGTGACTGTACCGTTTACCGGATCAAATACGGGGCGTAAGCCGGATAAGGTTTCGACGGTCGTTTCGGGACGAATGACTTCGTCATAATCAACCATTGTCAGCACGCCGTCTGCATCATGGCCCTCAACGGGTACAATTTCATTTGCCCAACGACCTTCAAGGTGGGCCTGATGAGCCAGCTGGTGCGAGCGGGCGCCGAAGGCATCCTGCATCTCACGGCTAATGCCGTTTTGACGACCGAGCAGCTCGGCAGTCATACCCATATTCCCCGATGCTTTGGCGGTATATTTAGCAAGAGCAGGGTGGAAATCGACGTTGAAGGTCATGGGAACGTGACCCATGTGTTCAACGCCGCCTATCATGTATACATCACCGCGACCGCTCATAATACCGCTGGTGGCATCATGCAGGGCCTGCATAGAAGATCCGCACAAACGGTTCACCGTCACTGCCGCTGTGGAGCGGGGAACGTCAGTCAGCAACTGCGCATTTCGGGCAACGTTAAAACCCTGCTCTTTCGTTTGCTGCACACAACCCCAGATAATATCTTCAATCTCAGCAGGATCGAGGTTCGGGTTTCTTTTCAGTAATGCGGTCATCAGGTGGGCAGATAAAGTCTCTGCACGGACATTTCTGAATACGCCACCTTTGGAACGGCCCATAGGTGTGCGAATCGCATCAACAATTACTACATCTTTCATATTCTTCTCCCTGGTTCCGTTACGCGAAATAAGACTTACCGTCAGCGGCCATCTGGCGCACGCCGTCGGAAATCTGATAGATCGGACCTAAGTGGGCATACTTGTCTGCCAGAGCAACAAACTGCTCAAGGCCCAGTGTTTCGATATAACGGAAAATTCCGCCACGGAAAGGAGGGAATCCCAGTCCGTAAAGCAGCGCCATATCGGCTTCTGCAGCACTGGCAACAATGCCTTCTTCCAGACAACGGATAGCCTCGTTTGCCATAGGAATCATCAGGCGGGCAATGATTTCTTCTTTATCAAAGGCTTTTGTTTCAGCAGTGTTTGCGTTGATCAGGCTGTAAGCCTCTTCTGCGGCTTCTTTACTGGGACGTCCCCGTTTGTCAGTACCGAAGTTATAAAAGCCTTTGCCGTTTTTCTGACCCAGGCGTTTCGCTTCGTAAAGCAAAGTGACCGGATCATTCTCAAGTTTCGCCATGCGCTCCGGAATACCTTCAGCCATAACGCCCGCAGCGTGATCAGCCGTATCCATACCTACCACATCCAGCAGGTAAGCAGGCCCCATTGGCCAGCCGAAGTCTTTCTCCATGACCTTATCAACCGCAACGAAATCGGCACCGTCTAGTACCAGTTTGCTGAAGCCGGCAAAGTAAGGGAACAACACACGGTTCACTAAAAAGCCGGGGCAATCATTGACCACAATGGGGGTTTTGCCCATTTTCAGCGTGGTAGCAACGACGGCATTAATTGTGTCGTCAGTGGTTTTCTCACCACGGATGATCTCTACCAGCGGCATGCGATGTACGGGGTTAAAGAAATGCATGCCACAGAAGCGCTCTGGTTTGTCGAGGTTTTCAGCCAGCTGGTTAATGGAAATGGTGGATGTGTTTGAACATATAATGGCGTCATCTGCCACCACACCTTCCACTTCTTTCAGTACGATGCCTTTTACTTTCGGATTTTCGACAACCGCTTCAATGACAACGTCTGCATCTTTCAGCGTGCTGTATTCGAGAGTCGGGGTAATGGCATTTAACGTGGCTGCCATTTTCTTCGCGTCGACTTTGCCGCGCTCCATGCCTTTATTCAGAATTTTGGCGGCTTCACTCAAGCCTAAATCAAGCGCCGGAGTGTTGATGTCTTTCATCACTACCGGTAAGCCTTTGGATGCGCTCTGATAAGCGATTCCACCGCCCATGATGCCGGCGCCGAGAACCGCATTAAGTTTGACTTCTTTGGTGGCGGCTTTGGCCATTTTTTTGCCTTTGCCTTTCACCAGCTGGTCAGCCAGGAAAATACCGATTTGAGCTTGTGCCGCGTCGGTTTTAGCCAGTTTAACAAAGCCCTGGTTTTCCAGTTTCAACGCGCCGTCGCGATCCAGGCCGGCTGCATTTTTAACGGTCTCTACCATCATGTGGGGAGCCGGATAATGTTTACCTGCTTTGGCCGCTACGAATGCCTGCGCCGTGGAAAAACTCATCATTGCTTCATTTTGATTCAGTTTTAACGGTGCTTTTTTATTTGCACGGCGGGTTTCCCAGTCCAGCTTGCCGGCAGCGGCATTGCTTACCATTGTGGTAGCTGCATCAAGAAGCTTCTCCGGTGCCACGACTGCGTCTACCGCACCTTCATCAAGTGCTTGCTGGCCTTTTCTGTCTTTGCCGGTGGTCATCCATTCCAGAGCATTATCGGACCCAATCAGGCGGGGGAGGCGAACGGTACCACCAAAGCCTGGCATCAGGCCCAGTTTGACTTCCGGCAGGCCAATAGAAGCGGTAGTGTCAACAACGCGGAAATCACAAGCCAGTGCCATCTCACAGCCACCGCCCAGCGCGAAGCCATTTACCGCTGCGATGGTGGGGAAGGGAAGATCTTCAAAGCGATCGAATACCTGTGATGTTTTAGCTACCCACGCAAGCACTTCTTCTTCCGGTTGCTCAAACATAGCCGTAAATTCGGTGATATCAGCACCCACGATGAAAGCCGGTTTGCCACTTCTTACTACTGCACCTTTAATGCCACCATGAGCAGCCATAGCCGCAGTGGCTTCATCCAGTTCAGCTACCGTCTGGCGGTCAAATTTGTTGACTGAACCTTGTGCATCAAAAACCAGTTCAGCAATACCATCATCTGACAACGTAACGGTCAGACTCTTGCCTTCGTATATCATTCTCGTCTCCTTCGGCAATGGCGAGGATGTCAGAAATGAGGAACCGGAACTGCAAGCCGGTGTCTTACTCTGACGTGTTAGGGTGGCTTGATTGTGACAATGCCACGGAAAATTTCAATAAAAATTCAAACAAGTGTTTACATTTTTTTCCTAAATGGCGATTGAACAGCAAAAAATCAAGCTCGAATTCACATCACAAGGTTGTATAATGGTAAGGAAATCGGGTGTTCGCCAGCGCTATTTTAAATTTTCGGGTTGTTTTGTTTTTTACCCCTTATTTTCTGGTAACGCCCCTGTCATTCACTCGTTTTTGGATGGATGGTTTTGAATGCAAGTATCTTCGGCCGCTTCCGTGAAGCGCATTCCGGTGTCTTTTCTTGTTGCCAGTTTCTGGCTGGGTGTGATGAGTGTTGCAGGTATTGTGCAAGCTCAGCCAACGCCTTCTTCTCCCGAATCAGAGTTAAAGCGGGCACAGTTTACTGAGCTCGAAAAACAGCTTGGCCGCGCCAGCCGGAAAAAAGTGGCTGCGCTGGAAGACGATGTTGCCGCATTAAAAGACTATCCCCTTTATCCTTATCTTTTGCGGCAGCAAATCGATCAGCGGATGGACATAGCTCACCGTGAAGACATAGAGTCTTTCCTGCTGAATTATCACAACCAGCCTTTTACCTATGGCTTACGTGGCCGCTGGCTCCGTTACCTGGCTACTCATGGTGAAAAGAAAGCGTTTCTTGCTAATTATCGCGATGGCATGGGGGCAACCATTACGTGTCAATATCTGCAATATCAGTTGGAAGACGCGGGCCAGCCTGAATACTGGTTAGAAAAAGTTGAGCCCATCTGGCTGGCAGGCCGTTCACAACCGGACGAATGTGACCCTGTATTCAAAAAATGGCAGCAGGCCGGCATGATGACCGGTGACATGGTGTTAGGTCGAATTGAGAAAGCGGCGTTGTCCGGTAACCCGAAGCTTATTCCTTACCTGAAGCGTAAGCTTCCTGCAAAAGAACAATATCTGGCTGATTTATGGCAGCGTATCCGTACTTCATCATCACTGGTACTGAAGAAGTCTCAGTTTCCGCTGAAGAATAAAGAAACAGAAGGAAAAATTCTTGCTTACGGTATGGAAAAGCTTGCCTGGCGGGATGCCGGTGATGCAATTAAAGCCTGGTACCTCTGGCAGCCGGCGGATGTGTTAACGCATCAGCAGCAACTGGATGTGACCAGGGCAATTGCTCTGAGTCTTGCCATTGACGACAAACCGGAAGCAGATGAATGGTTAAAGCGGGCTGATGTCAGTGGTGCTGCAGATGACGTAAAACGCTGGCATATGTCTTACTTGTTGCGTCATGAAAAATGGCAGGACGTGCTGGATCTAATCGCGGCAGCACCGGAATATGTGCAGCAGGATGAAGCCTATCGTTACTGGCAGGCCCGCAGTCTCGAGGCGATGGGGTTACAGGAGCAGGCTGGTATCCGTTATCGTGAACTGGCTCAGGAACGGAACTATTACGGTTTTATGGCCAGTGCCAGAGTTAATGAGAAACCTTCGCTGAAACACATCTCTACGCCCCGCAGTGACGAAAATATGCAGATGATTGCTGAGCGTCCGGCGGCAAAGCGGGCGCAGGAATTTCTCGCTCTTGGCCGCTTAATTGATGCCAGACGTGAGTGGCGTTATCTGGTGAACTCACTGGATACTTCGCAAGTGAAGGACGCGGCCTTACTGGCCAGCGAGTGGGGTTGGTTCGACCAGGCAATCATCAGTTTTACTCAAAGCGGCTTTCTGGATGACGTGGAGAAGCGCTTCCCTATGGCCTATGCCGAACAGTTTGATGATGTCGGACGGGCCTACGATATCCAGCCTGCATTTGCCATGGCAATTGCCCGCCGGGAAAGCTCGTTTATGGTCGATGCTGTGTCTCCTGCCGGTGCCCGCGGCCTGATGCAGTTAATGCCGGGCACTGCGGGATACATTGCCGAAAAAAGAGTATCCACAGATGAATTGTTTGATGCAGGTCAGAATGTTCAGTTTGGTGTGCAGTACCTGCGTTATCTGATGGACAAAATGGGCGATAATCCGGTACTGGTTTCGGCGTCATATAATGCCGGGTGGCGGCGGGTTATGGAATGGTTACCTGCCGGCAAAAACGTAGAAACGGATATCTGGATTGAAACGATTCCATATAAAGAAACCCGCAGTTACGTAAAAGCGGTGATGGCATACCGTTATATTTACGAACATCAGCTGGGTGAGTCTTCAGGGCTGTTTGAGCAACTGGCAAAATCTGCTATTCCGCCGGCTACCGGCCTTTCTTCTCCCGGAGGAAGGGCAGGCGGCACTTACGCACCCAAATAAGGCCGGTGGCATACCGCCGGTCTTTTACAAATTAAAACAATTAACGACAGAATATATGAGGGTTTATGACCACACTTACCGCGTCCTACCGCGCACATATTGAGACACTTCAGTCCCGTACCAGAGAAGCTTTGCAGCGGGAAGGTCTGGACGGGCTGGTTATTCATGCGGGACAAAGTAAACGGCTTTTCCTCGATGACAATGATTATCCGTTTAAGGTGAATCCTCATTTCAAAGCCTGGGTGCCTGTTGTAGATAACCCGCATTGCTGGCTGGTTGTGAACGGTACCGATAAACCGAAACTCATTTTTTACCGTCCTGTGGATTTCTGGCACAAAGTACCTCCTGAACCGGATGACTTCTGGACGGCTGAGTTCGATATCGTCCTGCTAAAGCAGGCTGACGCTGTTGAAAAACATTTGCCTTACGATAAGCAGAAATATGCCTATGTAGGTGAGTATATTGAAGTGGCCAGCGCATTGGGATTCCACATTGTTAATCCGGACCGGGCGTTAAATTACCTGCACTTTCAGCGGGCGTATAAAACTGATTACGAGATGCTGTGTATGCGCAAAGCCAATAAACTGGCTGTGCAGGGGCACCGTGCTGCCCGCGAAGCATTTATGGCAGGTGAAAGTGAGTTTGCCATTAAGCAGGCTTACAACAGCGCGGCGGGTCAGGGAGACAACGACTTACCTTACACGAGTATTATTGCGCTCAACGAGCATGCATCTATTCTGCATTACATGCATTGTGACAATGCAGCGCCGGATACGTCACGCTCGTTTCTCATTGATGCCGGTGCCTCTTTTCATGGTTATGCCGCCGATATTACGCGGACGTACAGCCACTCAGATCCTCTGTTCGCTGAGCTAATCGCACATGTTGATAAAGTTACGGTGACATTAGGCAATGCACTTAAACCCGGTGTTGCTTATACCGACATTCATATTCTTGCCCACGATGGCATTGCACAAATTCTTCATGATGTGGGACTGGTCAATCTTAAGCCTCAGGAAATTGTTGAAAAACAAATCACCAGTACTTTCTTTCCTCACGGTATAGGCCACTTCCTTGGCTTACAGGTACATGATGTAGGCGGGCTGGTAGCTGATGACCGCGGTACGCCAAAACCGGCACCAGAAGAGCATCCATTCCTGCGTTGTACCCGCGTGGTGGAAGCCCGTCAGATCTTCACTATCGAGCCCGGGTTATATTTCATCGACACGCTGCTGTCCAATTTGAAAGCCAGCGATAACTCTAAGTACATTAACTGGGATATTGTTGACCGGTACCGGCCTTTCGGCGGGATCCGTATTGAAGACAATATCATTGTACACCGGGACAGAAATGAGAATATGACCCGTGATTTGGGTTTGAATTAAGGAGTCAGATCTGTGGTGGATCACAACCTGATCAGCGTGATCTTTATTGCGCTGATTGCCGGATTAGCTATGCCAGCCGGAGCGTTACTGGCCAGGAATGACCGCATTCAGCCTGAGTGGCTGGAGCAGGAAATTCGCCACGGCATCATGGCGCTCGGGGCGGGAGCACTACTTTCAGCTGTAGCACTCGTTCTGGTGCCTGAGGGCATCACTGCGCATACACCTCTGACTGCCACTTTGTGTTTTACCGCAGGCGCTCTGGTATTCATGAGTCTGGATATCTATCTGGCCAGACAGAACACTCCGGCCAGTCAGTTAGCGGCAATGTTAAGTGATTTTGTACCTGAATCTCTGGCGTTGGGAACGACTGCAGCATCCGGAGGTGGAACCCTGTTACTTGGTTTGCTGATTGCTATTCAGAACCTGCCGGAGGGCTTTAATGCTTACCGCGAAATGACAGGCGGAAATTTAAAGTATCAGAATAAACTGATTTGGAAGTTTGCTGCAATGGCGTTGCTGGGGCCGGTGATGGCCGTCGCCGGATTTTACTGGCTGGCTGATTATCCCACAGTCATTGGTGGCATAATGTTGTTTGCCGCCGGAGGGATCCTTTATTCTGTCTTTCAGGATATGGCACCGCAAATTTACGTGGAAAAACAATGGCTGCCACCCATGGGGGCTATTGCAGGTTTCTTGATGGGTATGATCGGATTTATGGTTGAGAATTAGGCCCGCAACATCGGGCCTGAGAAGTCTTATTTAGTTCGTTCTACAGCGATATGCGCTAATGCAATCAGCGCCTGTTTGTAGTCAGATTCCGGCACTGGAGCCAATGCGGCTATGGCTTTCTGCGTTTCTTCATCCGCGCAGCGTTTGGTATATTCCAGCGCACCGGTTTCACTCATAATATTGACTATTCGTGACAGGTGAGGCAGGCCATTTGCTTTCTCAATGGCTTCTCTGATCAGTTGTTTATCCGCTTCATCTTCAGCGTGCCACATGGCATACAACAGGGGCAGGGTAGGCTTACCTTCTGCAAGATCATCGCCGGTGTTCTTACCCATTTCGTCTTTATCAGCCGCATAATCGAGAATGTCGTCAGCTAACTGAAAAGCGGTGCCCAGGTGTTTACCGTAATCCTGCATGGCTTTTTCAATGTGCTCAGGCTGCCCCGTCAGCACAGCGGCAAGCTGTGTTGCTGCTTCAAATAAGCGGGCAGTTTTGCCGTAAATTACGTCAAAATAGCGGGCTTCTGTGGTGTCCGGGTCATTACAGTTCATTAACTGCAATACTTCACCTTCGGCAATACGGTTGGTTGCGTCAGATAAAATCTCCATGACACGCATACTTTGCAGATCGACCATCATCTGGAATGAACGGGAGTAAAGAAAATCGCCCACCAGTACGCTTGCCTGATTACCAAATATTGCATTCGCCGTTTGTTGACCCCGGCGTAATGTGGATTCATCAACCACATCATCATGAAGCAAAGTGGATGTGTGGATAAATTCAATGATCGCGGCCAGCGTGTGATGCTGATCTG
Source organism: Alteromonas sp. ABV2_168 (assembly GCF_056161165.1). Taxonomy (NCBI): domain Bacteria; kingdom Pseudomonadati; phylum Pseudomonadota; class Gammaproteobacteria; order Alteromonadales; family Alteromonadaceae; genus Alteromonas; species Alteromonas sp. ABV2_168. The sequence goes on from NZ_JBSWYQ010000003.1 coordinate 112,273, forward strand.
TTGTGATCCCCATTGATCTCGCTGCCAGAACAGACAACAACGGGCGCAGCCTTTTTCCGCCACTGTTGACGATGTAAAAGCCTAACTGATTGATTAGAGCAACTTCTGAGTCGACTTGCTGCTGTATAAGCGCATTTACCGCTTTCATGTCCGCAGCTGTCAGCTCGCGGATCGCATTTATGTCCATGGGCATGTCGTGGGTATGTTTTACTGATTTCATTCTGAGCGCTGATTGTACCTGAATCTGAAAGGGTATCCACCCGCATGGTTTAAAAAACTGAAATGAATGAAAAAATAATCCCTTAGCAGCATTTCCCTGAAGGGGAAAATGCAGGTAAAATGCGGGCTTTTAGTAGTTCTGGCAGCGAATTGAGCCGAAGCGCGAAAAATAATCAAATTTTGTGTTTTTCGGGGTTGAGATCTCAGGATGTTTCACGTACAATTCGCGCCCTGTTTTTTGAATTGAAGCGTCAATGAGACGCAGAGCGGAGTAGAATATGTACGCGGTTTTCCAAAGTGGCGGTAAACAGCACCGTGTGGCTGAAGGCCAGACCGTTCGTCTAGAGAAGATCGAAGTCGCGCCGGGCGAGACTGTTGAATTCGATAACGTATTAATGGTTAGCAACGGTGACGACGTTAAGATCGGCACCCCTTTAGTTGCTGGTGGCAAAATTACTGCTGAAGTAGTTCAGCACGGACGTGGCGATAAAATCAAAATCGTTAAGTTCCGTCGTCGTAAACATCACCGTAAACAAGCGGGTCACCGTCAGTGGTTCACAGAAGTGAAAATCACTGGTATCAACGCATAATAGGAGCACGAACACATGGCACACAAAAAAGCTGGTGGTAGTACCAAAAACGGTCGTGATTCAGAAAGTAAACGCCTTGGTGTTAAGCGCTTTGGCGGCGAATCTGTGCTTGCTGGTAACATCATCGTAAGACAACGTGGAACTCGTTTCCACGCTGGCGACAACGTAGGTATCGGTAAAGATCACACGTTGTTTGCTCTGAAAGACGGTAAAGTTCAATTTGACGTTAAAGGCAAGAACAACCGTAAATTCGTGAGCATCATCGGCGAGTAATCGCGGATTGACGTTACGCCGAACAGGCTTAAAAAACCCCGCGTAAGCGGGGTTTTTTGTTTTTAGTAACAAGATTTTTTCCGGGGTCCGCAGCCCTTCACCAGATTGGCGATGTAGTGATTGTCACAATGGTGTAAACTTAGCTTTCAAATACGGTAGTCGACAACGACTCGGAGTGACTAATGAAATTTGTTGATGAAGCTGAAATTCGTGTTGAAGCCGGCGACGGTGGTAACGGCACGGTTGGCTTTAGACGTGAAAAATATATCCCGAAAGGTGGTCCTGACGGCGGTGATGGTGGTGATGGCGGTTCTGTTTATCTGCAGGCCGATGAGAACCTGAACACCCTCATTGATTATCGCTTCGAGCGTTTCCACCGTGCTGAGCGTGGTCAGAATGGCCAGGGCGGAAACTGTACCGGCCGTGCAGGTGAAGATCTTACGGTAATGGTACCGGTTGGTACCCGTGCGACAGATGTGGAAACGGCAGAAGTGCTGGGCGATCTGACTAAGCACGGCCAGCGCCTGAAAGTCGCGCAGGGCGGTTTTCACGGTTTAGGTAATGCCCGCTTTAAAAGTAGCGTAAACCGTGCACCCAGACAGAAAACAAACGGTACGCCAGGTGAAATCCGCAATCTGAAGCTGGAGCTCATGCTGCTTGCCGATGTGGGCCTGCTCGGTATGCCGAATGCCGGTAAATCTACCTTCATCCGCTCTGTGTCTGCTGCTAAACCTAAAGTCGCCGATTACCCCTTTACCACACTGGTACCTAACCTGGGGGTTGTCAGACAGGATTCACAACGTAGTTTCGTTATTGCTGATATTCCCGGACTCATCGAGGGCGCGGCCGACGGTGCCGGTCTGGGTATCCGCTTCCTGAAGCACTTAGAGCGCTGCCGCGTATTGTTACACATGGTTGATCTGTTGCCGGCAGATCAGAGCGATCCCGCGGAAAACGCGAAGAAGATCATAGAAGAACTTGAAAAGTACAGTCCTAAGCTGGCAGCCAAGCCACGCTGGTTAGTGTTCAACAAAGTTGATCTGCTTCTCGAGGAAGAAGTGGAAGCGTTGTGTGAATCAATTAAAGAAAAGCTGGACTGGGATGGTCCTGTTTATCAAATTTCTGCTTTCCAGAAAATGAACACACAACAGCTTTGCCACGAAATCATGAATTACATTGAAACACTGCCTGCCGGCATCGACGAAGACGATGAGAAAGAGACGGTAGAGTTTAAGTGGGATAGTTACGATCGCGAGACCATGCAGGGCGATCTGGATGACGATCTCGATGACGATGATGACTGGGATGAAGACGACTACGACGTTGAAGTAGAATACCGTCGCTGATATCGCGTCTTAAGGAGTAGTGATGAAGATTGCGATGATTGCCGCCATGGCACACAACCGGGTTATCGGCGCTGACAATGATATGCCCTGGCACCTGCCGGCCGATTTGAAGCATTTCAAGGCGGTAACGTTAGGTAAGCCGGTGATCATGGGACGCAGAACCTGGGAGTCAATTGGCAGACCTTTACCTGGCAGACCCAATATCGTCATTACTTCTGCAGCAGCTTCAGATTTTCCTGACACGGTGACTGTGGTTACTAACGTCGACGAGGCACTCAGCGCTGCCAGTGAGATGGTCACGGAAGATGATGAAGTGATGGTGATTGGTGGCGGTAAGGTCTATGAAGCTTTTCTGCCTCAGGCAACCACTCTTTATCTGACACAAATAGCGTTAACTGTCGAAGGTGACACCTGTTTCCCTGATTACGATTCTCAGGGCGACTGGGTACGTTCAGATGTGGTTGAAAACCGTGCCGATGAGCATAATCCTTACGACTACACTTTCTTCACATTAACACGTAAATAGTCTTAAAATACATCAATCGGTATTTTATACAGTGCCGCCCGGTGCAACATACCGGGCAGAACGGCATAAACTGTATGGTCGGGTCAGACGGGTGAAATTACTCACCCATCTGATCGAACAGACTTTCCAGAGACAGTCCCTGATGACCCAGCATATCGCGCAGTCTGCGCAGTGCTTCTACCTGGATCTGACGGACTCGTTCCCGTGTAAGGCCAATTTCCGCACCCACATCTTCAAGGGTAGACGGTTCGTACCCTAATAAACCAAAACGACGTGCTAACACTTCCCGTTGTTTCGGATTTAACTCACCGAGCCATTTCACGATATTCGACTTCATATCGCTGTCCTGCAGGTTATCTTCCGGACCAAATTCATTATGGTCGGCAAGAATATCCAGCAGTGCCTTATCGTTTTCACCACCGATAGGTGTGTCCACCGATGTAATGCGCTCATTCAGGCGAAGCATACGGCTGACTTCGTCAACAGGCTTATCAAGCTCTGTAGCTATTTCTTCTGCAGTAGGCTCGTGGTCGAGCTTCTGTGAGAGCTCACGTGCACAACGCAGATAAACATTTAATTCTTTGACTACGTGAATCGGTAAACGAATCGTGCGGGTTTGATTCATGATCGCCCGTTCGATCGTCTGACGAATCCACCAGGTCGCATACGTAGAGAAACGGAAACCACGTTCAGGATCAAATTTCTCAACTGCACGGATAAGACCCAGGTTACCTTCTTCAATCAGGTCAAGTAATGCCAGACCGCGATTGTTGTAGCGACGGGCAATTTTCACAACCAGACGAAGATTAGATACAATCATACGCTTACGGGAGGCCTCACAGCCTTTCAGTGCGCGACGTGCAAAATAAACTTCTTCTTCTGCGGTAAGTAGGGGTGAGAAGCCAATTTCTCCCAGGTACAACTGGGTGGCATCCAGGTTTTTCGGTAAGTCCTCCTGAACAAATACTGCATCATCCTCAGTATCATCCAGATCATTGTTAATTGCTTCACCAGCTTTCATATCAACTGGCATGTCCATCTCGTTCAACTCATCCCGAGACTTTGATTCGATTACAGCGGCTTTTGTTTGACCCACGACTGCATCTCCTGCGTTGTTGGTTACCCTGCGATGTTCTCCTCAAATTTTCTTATTATTTATTGTTATTATTATCTTTCTGGCAGATACCTTAGGGGGTCTAACGACTTGCCCCGGTATCTCACTTCAAAATGAAGCTTGACCGAATCTGTTCCACTATCTCCCGTTGTCGCAATTTGTTGCCCTGCGGCGACCCATTGCTGCTCCTCTACAAGGAGCTTGTCGTTGTGTGCATAAGCACTCAACAGGGCATCGGTATGTTTAATAATTACCAGGTTACCGTACCCACGTAATGCACTGCCTGCGTAAACCACTTTGCCTTCCGCAGCGGCCAGAACTGGTGCGCCTCTTTGTGCGCTGAAATCCAACCCTTTGTTGCCCGATTCCGCATTACTGAATGTTAACGCTATGTTACCTTTACTGGGCCAAACCCATTTTGACACCCTTTCGGGGAAATCCCTTCTGGCTGAATCTTTGACACCTTTCGTCAAAGGTTTGACACTAGTAACTTCTTGGTTGTTAACATTAATTTCACGACCACTGTACGCCTGTGGTTTATCCCGGTCAACACTCCTTTCGTCGTATATATCGCTGGTCGTACCAGTTTTTTCTTGAACTTTTGGCTTAGAAGTGTTCCCTGTCAACGCTGTCACAGATTGTGGGTATAAGCGTAAAGTTTGACCCGGGTAAATATCGTAAGGTGCTGATAAAGAATTGTATTTAGCAAGATCTCTATAGTCATTTCCGGTAAACCAGGCGATAGCGAACAACGTATCACCCTTTTTTACCAGATAAGTTTTACTTTCTGACCCTTTTTCAGAATATTCAGTCTGACTATTGAGTAAAGTCACCGGTGCAGGGGCTGTTCTGCCACTGCAACCCGTCAAAAAAATGGCGAAAATGCAGGCGATTGAAGCATTTGTTGCTCGCATTTTGCCCATTAATCTACCTTAGTGGAGTAAAAAGTACGCAAGAACGGCCAGTCCGATTGTTAACCAACCGAGTATTTCCACGTATTCACGGAGTTTAGCTTCCATGGCTGCACCACCCCATTTCATGAGACCGGCAACCAGAAAGAAGCGGGCTCCACGACCTATTGCAGACGCTACAATAAAAGGTACCAGAGCCATATTAAGAACACCGGCACTGATGGTGAAAACTTTATATGGTATAGGAGAGAAGCCGGCGAGGAAGACAACCCATACGCCATAGGTTTCAAACCAGTCGACAGTGGTTTGCAGTTTTTCTTCGTAACCCGCAGAGATAATAAGTGGTTCCAGCCACGCCTCAAAAGTGAAAAATCCCAGTGCATAGCCGGCAATGCCGCCGAGCACGGATGCAATAGTGGTCAGGGCAGCAAATAACCATGCACGGTTGGGCTGTGACATGGACATTGGCGCCAGCATTACGTCCGGTGGTATGGGGAAAAACATAGATTCTGCGAAACTCAGTCCCGCAAGATAGCGATTAGCATGCTTGTGACGGGCCCATCGCAACGCCAGGTCATAGCATGGTTGAAAAATTTTCACTGAAGCTCTCCTGCAACCAGTGGTACAAAACGCACAGCTTCAATGGTCTCTGTTTTAAGCTCACCATCAATTCTGTCTACACATAACAAATTTTGCTGTTCGCTGCCTACCGGAATAATCAAACGGCCACCTTCTTCAAGCTGGTCGCAGAGATCCTGTGGCAGGCTGCTCGCTGCGGCGGTAACCAGAATGGCATCATACGGGCCTTTACTGGGCCAGCCTTTCCAGCCATCGCCATGTTTCATGGAAATATTGTGCAGGTTGAGTTGATTCATCCGGCGCTTCGCTTGAAACTGCAACGACTTGATACGTTCAACACTGTAAACGTGACCAAAAAGTTGTGCGAGGATTGCGGTCTGGTAGCCTGAGCCGGTACCAATTTCCAGAATCTTCCTTGGACTGTTAGAGGCTTTCAGCAGCAACTCCGTCATCTTGGCGACAATATAGGGCTGAGAAATCGTTTGTCCCTGTCCTATGGGTAACGCTGTATTTTGATAAGCTTTGTGTTTGAGGGCATCGGGTAAAAATAATTCCCTTGGCGTGGATGCAATAGCGGTCAGTACTTTTTGATCCCGTACGCCCTCGCTGAACAAAAGCTCAGCGAGCATTTCACCTTTTTTCAATGTTCTCATTGCTGCAAATGATTTCCTGTTTTTCCCGTATCTTATTTCCGGCAGCCGGTTTGTGGTTAGCTGCCTTCACAGGATTTATTGTTATCAGAGTTTTTTATTCAGCCAGTCTTCCATGTTAGTGAGGCTGTGATGAGCTGTCATGTCCACGCTTAATGGTGTCACAGAGCAGTAACCGTTAGCGATGGCATGAAAATCTGTGTCAGGGCCGGCATCCTGTTCGGCTCCGGCCGGACCGTACCAGTAAATTTCCCGACCGAAAGCATCTTTGGCTTTTACCATGGCTTCGGCACGATGTCTGCGCCCCTGACGTGTCACTTTGATACCGGCGAGTGCATCGTATGGCACATCCGGCACATTTACGTTCAAAATTTGATTGGGGGGTAAAGGATGCGCCTGCAATTTGCGGATAATATCCAGCACCACACGGGCTGCGGTTTCAAAGTGTTTGCCTTCGTGGCTGGCCAGTGAAACGGCAATGGCCGGCAGACCCATGTACCGCCCTTCGGTTGCTGCTGCTACCGTGCCGGAGTAAATAACGTCGTCACCCAGATTTGCGCCATGGTTAATACCCGACACCACCAGCTCCGGGTCGTCGTCAAGGAAACAATTTACGCCCAGGTGAACACAGTCAGAGGGCGTGCCATTCACCGAATAAAAGCCGTTATCCAGTTGCTGAATGCGGAGCGGACTGTGCAGCGACAGCGCGTTGCTGGCACCGCTGCAATTGCGGTCCGGCGCGATCACGGTGACATCGTGCTCTGCGGCAAGTGTTTCGAATAAAACAGCAATGCCTTTGGCGAATACACTGTCGTCGTTACTTAAAAGAATACGCATGAAGGCTCCTGACGTTTTTTGTCCGGTAAGTCGCTTATACTAACTGCCGGCTGTTTCACCATTTGTGTCAACACAATCACGTAACACGGTAGTGGCATAACAACCGGACGGTAAGCTGAAAGAAACAATTACTGTATCACCGTTATGTTGCCATTCAAGTTGCGCCGGCCAGATTTTTATCGGTCTGCGTTCCTGTTTCAGGCCGGCTTCACTGAGATAACTGGTAACCTCAGGATATTTACCTGCTACAGCCAGTTCAAGCTCTGCCGCTTCACCGGTAACCGGTACATCACCTTTTCCCCACAGCGGCGCCGTGGGTGATAAATCTTTATCTTCGTAACGGGCTTGCAACCCGCTATCTTCACCGTTTTCAGTAAAATAGCTGTGAGACCCGCTGAGCATCAGTGCGTCACCACTTATTACATCATTCAGTTTACCAAGACGAATGCGCTCACTGATGACCTCATTAAACAGCCAGCTACGTAGGGCGGACAGTGCCATATTGCGTTTGTTGCGGTTGCGGATAGCTTCCCCGGCAATCATTTTTTCTGCCAGTTGCAGGTTACCGCCTTCCTGACGCTCGCCGGTCTCAGCGATCCGGACACTGCCAAAACGCTGCTCGCCGAAGTAATTGGGCACGCCGTTTCTGGCAGCCTGTTGCAGCGCCTCTGTCAGCGCAGTAACGTCGCTGACGGCACGCAGGGTAATGGTGAAATGGTTCCCTTTGAGCTGCCCGGTGCGTAATTTCCTATTGTGCCGTTCATGCTTAAGGATCTTTACGCCTTCAAGTTCCAGTCCTGAAAAGTCGAAATCCGGTTTTCCCGGAGCATGTAATCCGAACCACTGGCGGGTAACCGCGTATTTGTCTTTTCGTCCTGCGTAGGTCACATTCCGTAATGGCAAGCCGGTAAATTTAGCCAGTTGCTCAGCGACCCAGGCAGTATTGGCCAGCTTTTTTTCGACCCACAAAAATTGATGTTCACCGTCACCGCTGAAACTGTAGCCAAGATCTTCGGTGACAACGAAGTCTTCAGGATGCGTCTTGAGTGCGGCGGTGCAGACCGGAGGAGTATCACTGTACAGCCAGTGCTGAGTGCGTAACGTGCTCATGTTATTCAGCTCTGATCAGCACAACAGCGTGGGCTGCAATGCCTTCTTTGCGGCCGGTGAAGCCCAATTTTTCTGTTGTCGTGGCTTTTACGTTGATATCGTCAACAGCGCACCCGCAGTCACTGGCGAGAACTTCCAGCATAGTTTGTATGTGAGGAGCCATTTTCGGGGCCTGCGCAATAATAGTTATATCAGCATTGCTCAGCACATATCCCTTTTCTTTCAGTAACCCGACTACGTGCCGGAGCAGAAAACGGCTGTCCACACCAGACCATTCGTCATCAGTGTCCGGGAAGTGTTTACCAATATCTCCCATTGCAGCAGCGCCCAAAAGTGCATCACACAATGCATGAATTAATACATCGCCGTCAGAATGGGCCAGTAAGCCCTGCTCGTAATCTATGCTGACGCCGCCAATAACAATGGGGCCTTCACCACCAAATTTATGAACGTCGTAACCATGACCAATACGCATAGGTGCCTCTTAAATTATAAAGTTTGGGTTTGTTGCAGATAAAATGCTGCCAGCGGCATATCGGCAGGGCGTGTAATTTTGATATTTGCCGGATTACTGTCAATAAGGGCTACCTTGTGACCGGCCGCTTCCATGGCTGAGGCTTCATCGGTAACGGGAATATTCTTTTCCTGTGCCTGTATTAATGCCTGCCTGAGTTCGCCGGCACGAAACAGTTGGGGCGTCAGCGCATGCCATAGTTTTTCTCTGCATTCAGTGTGGGAAACAATATTGTTTTTACTCGCCATTTCCCGCTTCATCGTGTCTTTGACCGGCGTTGCCAGAATGCCGCCTGCCACGTCATCCCGTTCTCCGACCTGCAAAAGTGTGTCTATATCAGTCAGAGACACGCAGGGCCTCGCCGCATCGTGGACCAGGGCCCAGTCATTGTCGTTCAATTGTGAGAGGGCGGCGAATACCGAGTCTGCCCGTTCTGCACCACCATCAACCACAGTCAGCCAGGGAGCATTAGCCACCGGCAACTCCGGAAAGAAGGGATCGCCGGCACTGACCGCTACTACAATATGAGAAATTTTCGGATGGGCGTGCAACGCAGAAAGCGTATGCTCCAGAATGGTTTTTTCGCCGAGCCTGAGATATTGCTTAGGTCTGTCAGCTTGCATGCGGCTGCCGACACCTGCTGCCGGTACCACAGCAACTACAGAAGGATGAGACATGGACTATTCGTTATCCGCGGGAAGGATCCGGTAGAAGGTTTCGCCCTGCTTAATCAGGCCCAGCTCATTTCTGGCCCGCTCTTCAATAGACTCAAGGCCGATTTTTAAATCGCTGATATCAGCCTTAAGCAGATTGTTTCGCTGGGCAAGGTTGTCGTTCTGTAACGACTGTTGCTGAACTTCCTGTTTAAGCGCAAGGTAGTCTGGCAGTGAATTCTTACCGAACCACAAGCGGTACTGGAGTAATCCCAGCAACACTATCAGTACAACGGTAACCCACTTATCTTGCCACACGGCAAACACCTTAACGTTAAATAAATGACTATTATGCCTGTACTGGCCCGGCGGGTCTACTGACCAAGCTTGCTTTTAAGTTTGTCCAGCAGTTTATCCTTTTGCTTATCTATCACGCTGTTCAGCTGTGTTTTTAATAACCCTTCCAGTTCGCTGCTGTCTCCCTGCGCTGCTTTCAGCATGCTCTCCACACTCACCAGTTCGGTTTGTGTGTCTGACTGCAGGGCGCTGATCTTACTGTTGAGCTTATTCATGGCTTCGTCCAGCTTATCCTGTTGAGATGCCGTTAACTCTGTAAGTGCAGCCTGTGCCAGCTTATTATCGAGATCTGACTTTATACTGAAGCCGGGATCATTGAGTGTACCGGATAACGCCATTTGCAAATCCAGCGACGATAGCTGTTTCAGTGCATTGGCAATGGCGGTAGTGAGTTTATTGGTGCCGGCTGCTTCCATCGCCAGCCCGGCAAGATCGATATCGCTGCCGCCACTGAGCTGGTTATCTTTAACAGACATACTTCCGGTGGCACTCATCAGGGCTTTTTGTAAAGCGGCAGAGAGTTTCTCACTTTTGACCATGGGAATATCTGCCAGATTAATGCCAGATAGCGACCATTGCTGGAAGGCCTCAACCACGCCGTCGTCTATGCGGAACTGGCCTGACGACTCAAACTGCTTAAGTAAGGCACCGGCAGCAGAAATGGTGAAGGTAGTCGCATCACCGGCCACATCGTGCATGTTGGTGATGTTCTTCCATACGCTGCCAATGCTTTCATCCTGCCATTTCACTGACACTTCTGCGTCTTTAACCAGAATATAAGGTAAATCAGCAGGGGCCTCTTCTGCAGGTTGCGTATCGCCCTGTATCAGAGGCAACACAATTTCTACGGCAGACATGAGATACTGTGTATATTCCGCGGCTTTGTCGCCGAACACCATCTGCGTAACCTGTTGCATGGCGGCATCGTCGCCGGCGATAACATTTTTAATGAACTGGTAATCCTGCTGCGGGGCGTTCTTCAGGGCTTTGAGGCTGTCTGACAGGGCGGTTCTGGCATCCCCCGCTTTGTCAGTGAACTCCCGGATTCTGGTCCGGTCTGAGGTAATTTCCGCTTTCAGAGACTCAAGCTTTTCCTTTGCAGAAAGCAGGGTTTGAGGATCTTTATAATCTGTATTTTTCAGAGCCTCAATCTCTGATTTATAGAATGCGATTCGGGATTTGTCCGGCAGCGCCTTGTAGTTCGCTTTTAAATCTTCAGAGTAAGTGGTGTAAGCCTGTTGCGCCTGTTCCACCGCCGCAGTAGTTTTCAGCGGGGAGCGGGCCAGTAATTCATCCACCGTAGGTACAGCATCTTTGGCTTTTTGTTTCATTTCGTCAAAGGTCAGACTCTGAGTTGGCTGACGGTATACCGCGCCTGGCGTACTTCTGGGCTGATTGAACTGCACATCCAGCACAGACAGTTTATTCACAATGACCTGATCTGACAGCAAGGGCATCAATGCTATATCGCCGGAGGCTTTTCCTACCAACACCTGATTCCTTGCCGGAGTCGTGGCATCCGTCAGTTGCACATTTTCAAGGGTAAAAGTAGTGGGGTACAGCGAGTGATCGAAACTGCCGATGTTTACCTCAGCTCCGTAAGATTCCGACAACTGAGATTCCAGTACGGACTTGATGAGGGCATTGGCAAACAGCCAGTACGCCACCACCAGCAAAACGATAATGAAAACGGGATAGTAGCGTTTCTTTACCCTCAAACCTGACATGAATAACTCCTGGTTGGATGCGGTCAGTACTGGAATTTTCGCATAGCCTGACGCGCCTGCTCAACATGACCTGCCAGTGCAATACTGGTTTGTGTCATTTCTTCTACGTTACTCACAGTATGCCTTGCGGACTCAGAAAGTTCATTAATTCGCAGGTTTACTTCCTGTGCCGCGTCACTTTGCTGACCGGTAGCCTCCGCAATATGCCGGTTCTTAGCGGCGATGTCAGACATAATACTTAATAGAGTACGTAACGTTTCATCTGCCTGCCTGATATTTGCAACGGTGCTGTCTACAGCGGACTGGCTGGTTTTAACTGCGTTCACTGCGGCAGATGATCCACTTTGTAACTCCTGAATCATCTGCTGAATTTCATCAGTACTCTGACCGGTTCTGCTGGCGAGCGTACGTACTTCATCGGCCACCACTGCAAACCCGCGACCCTGTTCTCCGGCGCGGGCAGCCTCAATAGCCGCGTTCAGTGCCAGTAAATTAGTTTGTTCAGAAATACCCCGGATAACATCAAGCACGCTGCCAATCTTGTCGCTCTGCTGGGCAAGCTGGCTCACCGTATTCACCACTGATTCAATACTCTGGTTCAGCGACTGAATGTCTGTCACCGACTGTGTAACAGCCTGAATCCCTGCTTTTGCACTTTGCCCCGCCGACTCCGTAGAGTGGTCAGCCTCTGTAGCATGACGACTGACATCGCCAATATTCACGGTCATTTCTTCCATTGCAGAGGCAACCTGTATGGCATTGTGACTCTGCGTTTGTGCCTGACTTTCGCTAGACTGACGGATATCGGCTAACCGCGAACCTTCCTGGGCTACCTCTTCTATTGCACCATGGAGAGACTGCAGTGACTCCCTCACCTTCGCCACAAACGCATTGTAATGGCGGCTGAGTCTGGCTATTTCATCATTTCCGTCCTCAGGCAGTTCACGGGTTAAGTCACCCTGACCCTGGGAAATATCTTTCATCCGCTCAGTGGTTGCCCGTAGCGGAGTAATAATGCTCTGACCAATTAACCAGGCAAACAGAATAACTAGGATCAAACACACCACGCCCAGGCCGATAAACACATTGCGGATATGAGAAAACGCTGCGTCGAGACGGGTAAGATAAATGCCGGTGCCAACGGTCCACTGCCAGGGAGCGAAACGTTTTACGTAGGATATTTTATCCACGGCTTTTTCGGAATTAGGCAATGGCCAGACGTAGGGAACAAAGCCTTCATTCTCTGACTTCACCAGCCGTGCCATGGTGACGAAGAACTTATCGCCGTTAGCGTCTTTAAAATCCGTTAAATCCTGACCTTCAAGTGCCGGCTTGATGGGGTGCATGACCATGGCCGGCGTATCATCCTGGATCCACAAATAGTTACCGTCGTCATAGCGTATTGCTGCTATAACACCTTTGGCCTGCATTTGTGCTTCAGCGATGGTCATATCCCCGTTTTCTGACAACGTGGAAAAGTGTTCCAGTACCGAGTAAGCCGACTCAACGATGTGCTTCGTCTCTTCATAAGCCTTATCTTTTTGCGCTTCATAGTGTTGCTGCAACACTACCACTGTCATTAAAAGCAGCAGGCCTGCTACCAGCAGTACAAGAAAGGCTAACCGTTGAACAACGCTGAAATTTCGTAGCTTCATGCTATCTCATCCATTTGTTTATGAAGGGAGTGTAGGAAAGCTTTCGTCATTCCGCCATATGAAAAGCGGTGAATATCAGTAAGAAAGTTGTATTTTCCGCTGGCCTTTTTCCAGGCCCGTTCAGGGATGTACATCTTTTTATACAATTCGCGCCGGACGACAGAAAAGTCAGGACAGAGCGCCCCTTTTCCTTACCGGGGTTTGTGATAGCATGCCGCCGCTGAAAGCCGGTCGTGATCTTTACAGGTCAGGGAACATATTAATGATCAACAATCGACTTTACTTGCTATTTCAGCCCCTGAAGGGCATCGTGAGTGCAAGAATCAACCAGCAGGTAATGACAACACCATACAGATAAAGAAGGGTTTCAATGCTCACTAATGACAATCTCAATTCGCTGCCTTCTATTCGTCAGCGCATCCGCGACCACTACCGTATCGATGAATCCACCGCGATAGATCAAATTCTGCCTGTTGCCGAAGTCAATCCCAGAGCACGAAGCCGGGCCTGGGAGCGAGCACGTAAAATGGTGCTGCAAATCCGCCGGGAGCAGGAAAGTCATGGCGGCGTTGATGCTTTACTCAATGAATATTCGCTGTCTACCTCTGAAGGTGTGGTGTTGATGTGTCTGGCCGAAGCTCTGCTTCGTGTGCCGGATAAAGCCACTCAGGACGAGCTTATCCGTGACAAACTGTCAAAAGGTCAGTGGACTCCGCACCTGGGGAACTCAGATTCCATGTTCGTTAACGCATCGGCATGGGGTCTTCTGTTAACCGGCAACATGGTCAACTATGCGGACAAGCGTCGTAAAGAGCAGTTCGGCTTACTGAAACAGACCCTTGGTAGATTGGGTGAACCGGTTATCCGCCGTGCAATGAATATTGCTATGCGGGTTATGGGCCGTCAGTTTGTTATGGGTGAAACCATTGCTGATGCGGTAGAGCGGGCGAAAGAGAAAGAGAAGAAAGGTTACGTCTATTCTTACGACATGCTGGGCGAAGGTGCCCGCACCATGGAAGATGCAGATCGTTACTACGACGCTTACGTTAAGGCCATTAAAGAAATCGGCAAAGCGGCAGCAGGTCGCGGGCCCAAGCGTTCTCCCGGGATTTCTGTCAAGCTGTCGGCGATCCATCCCCGCTATGAATTTTTACATGCAGAACGGGTGATGGCGGAAATTCCGCCCAAGCTGAAAGCCCTGTGTATGATGGCGAAAGAGTACGACATTGGCCTCACCGTTGACGCTGAAGAAGCGGATCGTCTGGACATTTCTCTGGACGTCATCGAAACCGTATTCCGCGACCCGGACCTTGAGGGCTGGACAGGATTTGGTCTGGCAGTTCAGGCTTATCAGAAACGGGCTATTCATGTCATTGAGTGGTTACGCACGCTGACCCTGGAAGTGGGTCGCAGCTTGATGGTGCGACTGGTTAAAGGCGCTTACTGGGATACAGAAATTAAGATGACCCAGCAGGCTGGTGTGGACGGTTTCCCTGTATTTACACGAAAATCCTCGACTGACGTGTCTTATCATGCCTGTGCTAACCGTTTGCTGGATTATCGTGATTCGATTTACCCCCAGTTTGCTACCCATAATGCGTACAGCGCATCGGTGATCATTGAGCTGGCCGGTGATGACAAAGACGGGTTTGAGTTCCAGTGTCTTCACGGTATGGGCGACACCCTTTACGATCAGGTTGTGACGCAGGAAAAAATTCAGTGCCGCGTTTATGCGCCGGTGGGTGAGCATGAAGATCTGCTGGCTTACCTGGTTCGCCGCCTGCTGGAAAACGGGGCGAACTCATCTTTCGTTAACGCAATTGTTGATGATGAAAAGCCGGTTGAATCACTTCTGGAAGACCCGGTCGAGAAAACCCAGCGTCTTAAAACCCGTTACAACAAGCAAATCAGTGCCCCACGCGATCTTTACGCGCCGGAGCGTGACAACTCCCGCGGTCTTGACCTCACTGATGTTAACGCCGTGCACGCGCTTCAGCATGAACTGGCCCGCTGGAAAAATTATTATGTGGTAACTGACGGTAAATTACCGGAAGGGGCCACGGCAGTCCTGAACCCTGCCAACAAATCTGATGTGGTGGGTTTCCATCATTATGCAGAACAAAAACAGATGACAGAAGCGCTGGACAAAGCCCACAACGGTTTTGCGGCCTGGTCAAAACGTTCTGTGGAAGAACGGGCGGACATTCTTGAACGCACGGCTTTTGCCCTTGAGCGTCATATGGGCGAACTGATTGCCATTTGTATCCGTGAAGCAGGTAAAGTTACGCAGGACAGTATCGACGAAGTCCGTGAAGCTGTGGATTTCTGTCGTTATTATGCTGTCCGTGCCCGTGAGCTGGACGAGGATCAGCGTTTTGTTCCCCGTGGTGTTGTGCTGTGTATCAGCCCCTGGAACTTCCCGCTGGCGATTTTCTTAGGTCAGGTGGTGGCAGCTTTAGCGACCGGTAATACGGTGGTGGCGAAGCCTGCTGAACAAACCAGTATGATCGCTAAACGTGCGCTGGAAATTATGCACACAGTGGGTCTGCCGGAAGATGCTCTGCAACTGATTATTGCGCCCGGCAAGCATGTCGGCAGTACATTACTGCCTGATGAGCGCATTAAAGCGGTGATGTTCACCGGTTCAACCCAAACCGGTACGTTGATTTCCCAGTTACTGGCAGAGCGGGGCGGTGAGCAGGTTCCTCTGATTGCTGAAACCGGTGGTCAGAACTGTATGATTGTTGATTCAACGGCCTTACCTGAGCAGGTGGTGGATGATGTGGTTCATTCCGGCTTCCAGAGCGCCGGTCAGCGCTGTTCTGCATTGCGGGTGCTTTACGTTCAGGAAGACATTGCTGATGATTTAACTGACATGCTCATCGGCGCGATGAAGGAATTGAGTATCGGCGATCCGGCCCTTCTCAGTACTGACGTAGGTCCGGTGATTGACGAAAAAGCTTTCAACAGCCTGAAACAGCACGAAGAAGTGATGCAGGATAAAGGTAAGTTGCTTTATCAATGTGAGATCCCGGAAGGTTGCACTGACGGTTATTTCTTCCCGCCAACTCTTTACGAGATCAAGAGCATTGATGTGCTGGAGCGTGAGGTTTTCGGTCCGGTCATTCATATCGTCCGCTTTAAAGGTAAAGAGATCGGCGAAGTGGTGGACAAGATCAACAGCACCGGGTTTGGCCTGACAATGGGCATTCACTCCCGCATTGAAGAAAGGGCAAACGAACTGGCTGCCCGCAGCCGTGCCGGTAACGTTTATGTTAACCGCAATATGATCGGCGCCATTGTCGGCGTACAGCCATTCGGCGGACGGGGACTATCCGGTACCGGGCCTAAAGCCGGCGGTCCGAACTATCTGCGCCGTCTGATGCAGGAGCGTGCTACACCGAAGCCTTCTCAGGTCGACGATATCGATAATCTGGATGCTGCATTGTCCGGTGAGAAGCAGGACGCCGAAGCTGCAACCCGCCTGATGAATCAGGGTGTTAATGTTGAAGCGCAATGGCGACATACTCCGCTGAACGACCGTATTTCTATGGTGCGTCAGTTACTGGCAAAGCTTGCCAGAGTCGACATTGTTGATGAACTGGCAGATGACTTAAACCGCACCCTGGCAACCGCCCGTCAGCAACTGACAACGGTTGAACGCACATTGTCCAAACCCACACAGCTGCCGGGGCCGACTGGTGAGTCTAACAAGCTTTACCTTGAACCCCGTGGCGTACTGGTTTGTTTCGCCGATAAAGGCGTGACATTCGAATACTGGACGTTGTCTATCGTGACTGCACTGGCAACCGGTAACGTTGTGGTATCAGTAGTATCTGATCTATTTTATGAAGAAGCGCTGGAATTCCAGAAACACTTCAATAAAACCGGTGCCGCTGAGGGGGTATTCCAGGTAGCAAGATTAAGTCATTTAAACGACTTACTTATGCATGAACATCTGGCCGGTGTGGTGGTGGATTCTCACACTGAACGTACTGCTCAGATTGCGGCCATGTTATCTTCCCGCAAGGGCGCTATTCTGCCGGTCATCACCGCAGAATATAACGATAACCTGATCCAACGTTTACTTACTGAGAAAACCATCAGTATTGATACCACCGCATCCGGCGGTAATACTTCGCTGATGACGCTGGTGGAAGACGACGAGTAAGTCCTTAAGGTCTGTCGTAAACACCACAAAAAACCGGTCCCGCTTAAAAAACGGAACCGGTTTTTTTAACTTTAAATAAAATGGCGTTGCAGGTTATGTCCGGCTTACATCCATTCTTCGTTACGACGGCGCTTCTTCGGCAGGAAGGTAAGGATCACGCCAAGCAGTACGCCACCACCGGCAACAATACCGCCCCAGGTAAACCACTTGATCATTTCATCTTTACTCTGCTGTTCCAGCTTATTGGTAAGACGGGTAATCTGAGTTGTCTGATCGCCGGTTTCGTCCTGAAGTTGTTTCAGTTCCTGACGGGTCGCGTTCAGTTGCTGTTTCAGCCTTTCATTCTCTGACTGTAAACCCTGTACGCCGGCTTCGCTGTCGGCCAGACGCTGAGTCAGCAACGGAATTTTCTCGGCATAAGACATTTCATTACTGATAAAACGGGTTTCTACCCAGCCAGTGCGGCCTTCATTATCTTTTATCTGCGTAAACTCTGTCTCGTTATTTCTGTCCAGTACAGTAATGGGCGTTCCGGCGGCCACAGAGCCTAAAATCCGGTAGTTCCGGCCCGCACCCGTATGAAGAAATACGAAAAGATCGTCGCGGATATAATTTGAAGAAGAAGCTTCCAGCTGCAGAGATTCTTCAATGGAATCCTCCTGTGCGAAAACCTGGATTGAAAGACCAATTAATGCGATGGTCAGCCATTTTCGTAACATAGTGCGTCCGTAGTTGTTTTAAGAAACTGTGTGATGTTATTGGCTGCAAACCTGAAAGGCAAGCGTACCCGCCACATTGGACCGGCAACCCGGCTGACAGTTCACTACGTTTGCACATTTGTAAGGTGATCATCCGTTGCGAAAAGTATTATACGAAGGTATTGTGTCGGAATACTGACACTTACCGACCTGCCTTTTTCTCTATGTCGGAAATAGAAATAAAATTTGTTACCCGCGACAATGCTTTACCTGCATTTGTCGAAAAAGTGCTGCCTGCCTTTGAGCAGGCTGGTTTCAGCATTTCCCGTGAGCCGGAAATGCGCTTGCAGAACGATTATTACGATACTGCAGACCACCTTTTCCAGCAGGAAAAGATGGGTTTCCGCGTCCGTGGTAATAATGGCCGTTTTGAACAGACCATGAAAACCCATGGCAAAGTCAGCGGCGGTCTGCATGAGCGTGCCGAGTACAATGTGGCCCTTGACGGTGCTGAGCCGGACTTGCGCCTGTTTCCCGGGGATGTCTGGCCGGACGACTGGCTGATTGAGCAGGTAAACGATAAATTGCAGCGCCAGTTCAGTACCCATTTCGTAAGAACCGCGTTCGATGTTGAATGGGACGGCGCATGTGTAGAAGTGGTGATTGACGAAGGTGAAGCCAGTACGGGTAAGAACAGCTCTCCTATCCATGAGATTGAGCTGGAACTGAAACAGGGCGAAGTGACCCACTTGTTTACACTGGCAAAGTTGATCACAGAAAACACATCTGTGCGCCTGAGCGATGTGTCTAAAGCTGCGCAGGGCTACCAGTTGCTTAACGGGCTGTCGCCGGTTATTTCCCAAATGCAGCCTTATTTAAAGCTGGAACAGGGTACAACAACCGAAGAGGCTTTCTGCCGGGCAGTGCAGCAAGCGTTATCTCACTGGCAGAAACATGAGCATCTGTATTTCGAAACCGGGTCTGTGAAGATGTTCGGCGAAATCGTTAAAAGTGCACGCCTGTTGTTGCAAACCGTATCTTTGTATCTGCCTGTTCTGCAGTGCCCGCAATTATTGTCAGTGCATCAGTTGCTGATGAAATATATGCAAGTCTGGTTATGGCAGGATGATCTGCAGAGCCTTCGCTATCTGTTGTCGAAAAAAAGCTTGTTTAATAAGTGTCTGAGTCGTTATCCGGCACTGACCAGTTATTTGCAGGGCAGAAAAGCCGGGTTAATTCATGCACACACACCTGATGAAATACTGTACAGTAAACAAACTAATACGTTAAAAGTATTAGTTGCTCAGTTATTGCAGGAAAAACCCTGGCGCCAGCATTCAACTGCATACAGCCTGCCGGTAATGGAACATGCACAGGGATGGTTATCTCAGGGCTGGCAAACGGTACAACAAACTATGCCGGGCAGCAAAACAATGACACCCGAAAATTATCTGGCCATTGGTGTACTGCTGAGACAAACCTTATGGAACGGTTTTCTGCTGGCTGATTTATTTGATGAAGAACGACATCATTTCCGCGCGCCATGGTTAGATATTCTTACCGGAATTGACGAATTAAAAGCGTTAATGATGCTGCGGGCCCTTGCTACTGAATCTGAGCTGGACGAACTGTCAGATGTATTCACTTGGGTGGATGATAAGATTGCTAATTTGATGCATGTCATGGAGAGAACCAGACAAGCCGGTATGCAGGGCGACGTATACTGGTAAGCAGGCCGTCTGGTCGCACAACGTTTCTTGAAGGAAGTGAGGTAGAAATACATTATGTTGCATCGCTACACCCTTTTCGTGCTGGTTTTGCTCTACCTGGTGATACTGGTTCAGTTCTTCAGGGAAAAGCACCGTGTTTCCGGTGCGCCATGGGTGCTGGCAGCCATGATAGTGTGGCCGTTCATTCTCACTGATGAATGGTTGCGTGCCTTCGGACAGGATGCCGCCGGACTGTCGGTGCTTACTGTATTTACCCCGTTGCTCTCACTAACCTTACTGTACCGTAGTGTCAAACTGCTGGTTATTGATAATGCCAGACCTTCTAAATTGTTACTGTGGCTGCCGGTCGCCCTGGCGCTGCTGGCAGAAATCCCCTTACTGTTTGTCAGCGCTGATGAAAAAGCGCAGTGGCTGGTCTCTTCTCCCACAGGTCATCCGCTGGACAACTGGCATATTTATCTGGTTTATATGGTCACCGGGTTCGGTATTCTGGTACTCGGGATCCTGATCACCGAACTGATACAGAATTACCACCGTTACCTGTCATCTCAGGTGGCTGATGTGCGGGAATTTCGTGTGCAGTGGCTCGGTGGTGCTATGGGAGTTACTGTTGGTCTGGCATTCTGCTGTATTTTGCTGGTCACAGCCGGTGCATTCGGTTTTTTCGATATTCACTTCTGGCAGTCATTGTTTAACCTGCTGTTTGCTATCGCCTTATTGCAAACGTTTATTGCTGTTATTCGTCCGCAACACACGTCTCCGTCGCCGCTGGATTATCACCGCCTTGACGATTTAAAAGCCGAACAGTGCATCATGCGGGAGGCGCTGGTTAAGGCTGAGCAGACAATGACGGATACAGAAGCATTTAAATCCCCCGGCTTGCAGCTCAAAGCCTTTGCCGGTCAGTGCCATGTGGATCCCACTACCCTGGTGATTGCGCTGAGGTTACTGGAAAAAAGAGATTTCAGAAGCTTTGTTTATCAGTACCGTCTGACCTATGCCAAAAATGAGCTTCTCGGTAGCGATGACTCACTGGCGGCGCAGGCGAAACGTCTTGGTGTGCATTCAGAACAGTTTCTGAGCGGTGTAATGATGAACCACATGCGTAAGCAAAGGTAGTCTGTTGCGCGTTATCACCTGACGCCTGAAAAAGCTGATGTCAGGTGAAGTGGCGGTGCAATACTGCGCCGGTAAACGAGGTACGTAAGTAAAATCCTCTGGGGCGGGTTTTTATTTTCTGTCCGTCAGCATCAAAGGCATCTGTCAGCACATTGCCACTGGCTGCTTTAGGACGGATGTGCAGTGCCTGACCAAGACGCGCAGTGATTTTTTCTACTTCCCCCAGCACAATCATTTCTGTGAGTTCTTCCCAGTCCTTTTGCAAGATTGCGTCTTCCCGGGCATCCGGTTGCCAGAAAAATGCCGTGGCAACACGTCGCTGTGCGAGGGGGATGGCGCGGTCACCTTCCAGTGGCACCCATAAAACCTGCTGAAGCTTATTGCGCACATTAGACGTTTGCCAGGTAGTACCGGGTTTACTTATCAGCGGCGCGTAACAAACATACGTGGTTTCCAGCGGAGTAAAATTCCCGTCAATAGGAATCGTTTTCAGCTCTACACCGAGTTCCGGGAAGTCCTGTTGAGGTTTTGAGCCGGCTGTGGCTCCCAGCCATTTTTCTATCAGCATACCCGGCCAGCCCTTGTGCCGTTGCAGATTTTCCGGAATGGCCACGTGCGCCAGCTCTGCCAGTTCGCCCAGTGACAAGCCGGCAATCCGGTAGCTGCGTGCCAGTAACTCTTCCGGTGTAGCGGGTGCGGTATCGGGTGGCTGCAAGAGACTCTCCGGGTAATATTTGCTGAATTAGGATTAATGCTTTGAAAGGGCTATAGTTTATGGAAGAATGCAGAAATAGAAAAGTTTATCGTGCCCGGGAGTCTATGTGATAGATGCCGACGGATTCCGTGCGAATGTGGGCATAGTGATTTGCAACAAAATGGGTCAGGTGTTTTGGGCAAGGCGTTATGGTCAGCATTCATGGCAGTTTCCACAAGGCGGAATTGATGAAGGGGAAACTGCAGAACAAGCTATGTACAGGGAGTTGCACGAAGAAGTAGGGTTAACGCAAAAAGACGTTACTGTTTTAGGTGTTACCCGCAACTGGTTGCGATACAAATTGCCAAAGCGATTAATTCGCCAGGGCAGTTCTCCGGTATGTATCGGGCAAAAACAGAAGTGGTTTCTGCTTCAGTTAGATTGCCAGGAAAAAGATGTCAATGTGCTCAAAAGTGGTCATCCTGAATTTGATGACTGGCGCTGGGTGAGTTATTGGTATCCCATCCGAAATGTCGTGTCTTTCAAACGGGATGTATACCGTAAGGTGATGAAAGAATTTGCCGGTGTTGCAATGCCCGCGGGTCAACGCGTGCAAAACAATCCGCCGGGGAAACCCAACAAACGTAACCGCAAGCGCCGGCGTAGCGGTTAAACAGGAGAGCATCTTCGTGGCTGGAACCGGGAATATACTCACCACGTTAAAACGCATCGTACAGGAAATGAACCAGATCCCGGATTTGGATCAGGCTTTGTTTCGTCTTGCGTCCCGGGTTAAGCATACAATGCAGGTGGACTCCTGCTCTATCTATCTTGCTGATTATGAAAAGCAGGATTTCGTGCTTAAAGCCACAGATGGTCTGCACCCTGATGCGGTGGAACTGGTCCGCATCGGATTCTCCGAAGGCTTGATTGGTCTGGTAGGACAGCGTGAAGAACCGCTGAATATCGAAAATGCGCATCAACATCCCCGCTTTAAGCATTATCCTGAAGTAAAAGAAGAAAACTACAACGCTTTCCTTGGTACGCCAATCATTCATCAGCGCAAAGTGCTGGGCGTGATCACCATGCAGCAAAAAGCCATGCGCCGTTTCGGCGAAGACGAAGAAGCGTTTCTCGTCACACTGGCCACCCAACTTGCGCTGGAAATCACCAATGCGGACATCCGCGGTGCACTTACGCCGAATGCGGCAGTGGAATCTGTTCCGAGACAAAAAAATGTGCGCGGCATTGCCGGCTCTCCCGGCCTGGCTGTGGGTACCGGTTATTCCACAGACAGTTCAATTTCCCTCCGTAACTGGGTGGTAAAACGCTGTACTGATAAAGATCTGGAAATCCGTCTGTACCGGCGAGGTGTAGAACTTACCCGTAAGCACGTTGATGATTTATCCGGTCGTCTGGATGAAGCAATTCCCGATGACGTAAAGTCCATTTTTCAGCTTTATCATCATTTGCTTGACGCCAACAGTCTGGGACGTGAAGTTGAAGCGAAAATCCGTGAGGGGTGGGATGCAGCTTCATCGCTGAAAATGGTGGTGGAAGATTACGCCGCTAAATTCCAGAATATGGAAGATCCCTACATGCAGGAGCGGGCAATTGATATTGTCGACCTGTCGAACCGGATCCTGCTGAACATTCTGTACGACAACAAAGGCAAGTCGCCGGTTAATAATGAAGTGAAAGGCGACAGCATTCTGGTTGCCGAAGAAGTCAGCGCCTCTATGCTGGCAGAGTTTCCGCGAGCTCACCTTAAAGGCATCATTTCTATCCGCGGGTCGAATAACTCCCACGCTGCAATACTCGCCAGAGCCATGGGTGTTCCTGCGGTTATGGGATGCCAGAACGTCTCCCCGGCACTGCTGAACGGTAAAGAAATCCTGCTTGACGGCTATGGTGGCGAAGTGATTATTTCGCCGGAAAAAACCATCCGTAACGAATTTACCCAGCTGATTGCTGAAGAAGCGACCCTGTCTGAGCGTATTGATGCTGAAGCAGGGCAGATATGTAAAACGCAGGATGGCTGTCGCATTGCGCTTTACGTGAATGCGGGTTTATCGGCGGAGATTGAAGCGACGCAATTTGCTAATGCAGATGGCATTGGCCTTTACCGTACCGAAATTCCGTTCATGCTCAGAGAGCGTTTTCCGTCTGAGCAGGAGCAGGTAGAGCTGTACCGGCAAATCCTGATGGCTTCACCGGAACAACCAATCACCATGCGTACGCTGGATGTTGGCGGTGATAAACCTTTGCCTTACTTTCCGATTAACGAAGAAAATCCGTTTCTTGGCTGGCGGGGGATCAGACTGACGCTGGACCATCCGGAGATTTTCCTGGTACAGGTGCGGGCAATGTTGCGGGCCAGTATTGGTTTAACGAATCTGCAAATCATGCTGCCAATGATCTCCTCTGTCGCGGAAGTTCAGGAGGCAAGACGTCTTATCGATCAGGCTTTCTTTGAAATCAGTGATGAAGTCAAAGACATGGATGTACTGCTTGAGCGTCCGAAGCTGGGTATTATGCTGGAGGTGCCTTCGGTACTTTATCAGTTGCCACAGCTGGCCAGACAGGTAGATTTCTTCTCTGTCGGTAGTAATGACTTAACGCAATATTTGCTGGCGGTGGACAGAAACAATACCCGTGTGGCCAGTTTGTATAACAGTTATCACCCTGCGGTGCTCAGTGCTCTGTATGATATTGTTAAGCAGGCGGATGCCAATCAGGTACCGGTTACTGTTTGCGGAGAGATTGCCGGTGAACCGGGCGGTGCCATTCTGCTTATGGGAATGGGTTACCGCAAATTAAGTATGAATGCCCACAACCTGCGCAAGATAAACTGGGTGGTACGCAATGTATCGCTGGAAGAGTCTAAACAGCTACTCATCAAAACCCTGACGGCAAGTACTCATGAAGAAGTGTTTGTTTATATCAATCAATATCTGGAACAGCGCGGGCTGGGTGGTCTGGTACGGGCAGGCTCCTAGGAGTTTACAGGAGCTGGTTGCTGCCGTGACAGATCTGGGAGAATAGTTGCTGCCGGTATCAAGAAACACAAATCGTCATGGTTCTGTGATACGCTACGCGCCTCGTCAATCCGGATGCGGCGCATGGACCCTTTTTTAATACTTTTCTTTTGCTGTATGGCCTTAGGCCTGGTTGTTGGCCTGCTCGCCGGGATGCTTGGCATCGGCGGCGGTCTTATTATCGTTCCCTGTCTTTCCTACCTGCTGGTACACTTCCTTGGCGTAAATACCGATACCGTCATGCCTATGGCTGTTGCCACCTCGTTATCGACCATTATTTTTACCGGTTTATCCTCCGCGCTGGCCCATCACAAACTGGGTAATCTCGACCGTCATATTGTTATCTGGAGCAGTATTGGTATTGCCTTCGGAGCCATAGCCGGTGCTCACGTCGCCAGCGCCATATCGGGACATACATTGAAAAATATTTTTGCTGTGCTGGTAATAGCAGTGGCTGCACAGATGGTATTTGGCCGCAGACAGGCTTCTTCTCATAAAGCCGGTAAACCCGCACTGGTTTCTGTGGGCGCGGGAACCGGTTGTGTCAGTGCATTAATGGGCATTGGCGGTGGCGCTCTGCTGGTACCGGCATTGGTGTGGTTTCAGGTGAATGTACGGCAGGCAATCGGCTGCGCAGCATTCAGCGGACTGGTCGTCGCACTGTTTGGTACCGCCAGCTTTATACTAACCGGTTCATCCGTCGACGGACTTCCGCAAAACTCGATAGGTTACGTGTATTGGCCGGCAACTTTAGGTATTGTGTGTACCTCGGTATTTACCGCCAATATCGGCGCCCGTCTGGGTCAGCGGATGAACACTGTTTTATTGAAGAAAATGCTCGCCTGCCTGCTGGTGCTGGTAAGTATAAGAATGATTGTAGGAATAGAATAAACCATGGCAGAAAGTAGTTATCTGGTCTTTCCCAACATAGACCCGGTCATATTTAGTATCGGCCCGTTGAGTGTGCGCTGGTACGGTATGATGTACCTTGTGGGTTTTGTGGCTGCTTATATGCTGGCGCAAAAACGCCTGTCACAAACTAACTGGACCCGTGACCAGTTGAGCGACCTGCTGTTCTGGGGATTTGTGGGGGTGATTTTAGGTGGTCGTATCGGCTATGTACTGTTTTATCAGTTCGGTATGTTCCTGGAAGATCCTACTTATCTTTTCAGAATATGGACCGGTGGTATGTCTTTCCATGGCGGGCTTCTGGGGGTACTGGTTGCACTGGCATGGCAGGCAAAGAGAATGAACGCCACATTCCTGCAAATCGGTGATTTTGTTGCGCCTCTTGTCCCCATTGGCCTTGGAGCAGGCAGAATAGGTAACTTCCTGAATGCCGAATTATGGGGGCGTCCTGCCGACGTGCCCTGGGCGATTATTTTTCCGGGCGCGGGAGAGCAGCCCCGTCACCCGTCTCAATTATATGAGTTCGCGCTTGAAGGTGTGTTACTGTTTACCATTCTCTGGCTGTTTTCTGCGAAGCCGCGTCCTACAGGGGCGGTAGGCGGTTTATTCCTGCTCGGTTACGGCTGTTTCCGCTTCATCGTTGAGTACTTCCGTGAACCGGATCAGCACATCGGTTTGTATTCCGTGGGTCTGAGCCAGGGGCAACTACTCTGTGTTCCCATGATCCTGCTCGGCGCCGGCCTGATGGTATGGGCTTACATGCGTAAATCGCCGGTACAAAAATCAGAACAATCATAAGAAAAAGCAAGTATGAAAGAATACCTCAAACTGATGCGTCATGTGAAAGAGCATGGCGTGAAAAAAGAAGATCGTACGGGTACCGGCACGTTAAGCGTATTTGGCTATCAGATGCGTTTCGACCTTGCGAAAGGGTTTCCGCTGGTCACAACCAAAAAGTGTCATTTGAAGTCTATCATTCATGAGTTGTTATGGTTTCTTAAAGGTGAAACCAACATTCGGTATCTCAAAGAAAACGGTGTTTCAATCTGGGATGAATGGGCCACTGATGAAGGCGAGCTGGGACCGGTTTATGGTCATCAGTGGCGCAGCTGGGATGCCGGAGACGGCACCACAATCGATCAGATTAAAGACGTAGTTGAGCAAATCAAAAGTAATCCCGATTCCCGCCGGTTGATTGTCAGTGCATGGAATCCTGCCGTATTACCTGATACATCTGTTTCGCCCAAAGAAAATGCAGCCAACGGCAGGCAGGCTTTGCCGCCGTGTCATACCATGTTTCAGTTTTATGTGCTGAACGGTAAATTATCCTGTCAGTTATATCAGCGCAGCGGTGATGTGTTCCTGGGTGTGCCCTTCAATATTGCCAGCTATGCGTTACTGACTCTCATGGTGGCGCAGGTATGCGAACTGGAACCCGGTGAATTTATTCATACTCTGGGTGATGCTCATCTGTACTCCAACCATCTGGAACAAACTGAGATCCAGTTAGCCAGAGAGCCGTTTCCGTCGCCGCAGATGAATATAAACCCGGCGGTGAAAGACTTGTTCGGTTTTACGTTTGATGATTTTGAACTGGTAAATTACCAGGCCCATCCGCACATTAAAGCGCCTGTTGCTATTTAAGGGACAGAAATGACCACTCCGGTACTGATTTGCGATGACTCAGGCTTCGCACGCAAACAAATGGCCCGTTCCATCCCTGATGGCTGGGATGTGAGTATTTCGTTTGCCGGTAACGGTCAGGAAGCCCTTGAGGCAATCCGTGCAGGCAAAGCCGATGTGATGTTCCTCGATTTAAACATGCCGGTGATGGATGGCTATGAAACCATGAAAGCCATCCGCGAACAGGATTTACCCTGTCTGGTGATTGTCGTATCCGGTGATGTACAGCCTGAAGCGCGGGAACGCATGGTAGCTTTGGGCGCGCTGGATTTTATCCGCAAGCCGATGGACAACAAGAAACTCACCGCGTTATTGCGTCAGTATGGTATTTACAGTGGTGACAGCAGTGCGCAGAACCGTACGTTGCAACTGGCCGGCACGCAAAAAAATACCGCAGATGAGCAACTGGATGCCTACCGCGAACTGGTCAATGTTGCCATGGGACAGGCCGGTGAGAGCCTTGCCCGGTTGCTCGGTGAATTTATCGATTTGCCTATTCCCAATGTTAACGTCATTGAAGCCACAGAACTGCATATGGCGCTGGCTGAAGCACACCAGAATCAGCGGGTTTCAGCCGTTTCCAAAGGTTTTACCAGCGCGGGCATTAAGGGTGAAGCACTGGTGATTTTCAGTGACACCAAAATGGAAAATATTATCCGGCTGCTGAATTACAACGACCAGGTCGCCACAGAAGATCAGCAACTCGAAGCGTTAATGGACGTATCCAATATTCTTACCGGTGCCTGTCTTAACGCATTATCAGCCCAACTGAATGTAACTTTCAGTCACAGCCATCCTATATTACTGGGACAGCACAGCGGATTTGAGACCATGTTGAACAATAATGCGAGTCGCTGGGGGAAAGTCATGGCGATTGAAATTGCCTATGCCATCAAAAGCCGGGATATCCGTTTTGATCTGTTGTTACTGTTTCCGGAGCAATCGATGGCTAAGATATATTCTCGCCTGGTCGATGAGGAATATGTAGCATGATTTCTGATGAACTGATTAGTATGCACTGGCAACAGGATCTTCTGAGCTCTGTTGAGGTAGGCATAGTAGTAATGGACAAAGATTTCACCATCGAAGTGTGGAATCAGTTCATGGAGAACCATGCCGGTCTGCGGCCGGGCCAGGTTAGCGGTAAAAAGCTTTTTTCTTTGTTTGATGAGATAGATGAACAGTGGCTGAGAAGTAAGGCGGACCCGGTTTTCAATCTGAAGACCCCTGTTTTTATCATCTGGGAGCAGCGTCCGTATCTGTTCCGCTTTAGCACTAACCGGCCTATTACATCTGATGCCCTTTACATGTTCCAGAATGTGACCATGTTTCCCCTTTCTTCACCGGATGGTACGGTAAACAAGCTGTGTATGCTGGTGTATGACGTAACCGATCAGGCATTGAGTAAGCTTCGGGTAGAGCGTCTTAATGACGAATTACAGCATATGAGCAGAGTGGACGGGTTGACCGGCTTATTCAACCGTCGCTACTGGCAGGAGCGGTTTGACAGTCTGTTTAAGTTGTCTCAGCGCCGTGAAACTGTATCGACTGCCTGTATGCTGGATATTGACCACTTCAAAAAGATCAATGATACCTACGGGCATCAGGCCGGTGATCTGGTGATAAAAACGTTGGCCAGAGTTATCCAAAAAAGCATCCGTGAAACCGATCTGGCCGGTCGTTACGGCGGAGAGGAGTTTGCGGTGATCCTGGTGGATTCAACGGCAACAAACGCGCTTAAGGTTGCTGAGCGCATCCGCCGGCTGGCGGAAGCCATGGTGATTGATCATGAAGGACATCAAATCCGCTTCACAGTCAGTATCGGCCTCAGTGAATTCCGCAAACCGGTCAATTCTTCTATGGCATGGCTGGAAGAAGCCGACCAGGCGTTATATATATCTAAGAATAGTGGCCGTAACCGGGTATCTGTATGGCACCACGAAAACGAAAAGCAAATAGGGCAGCTGCAGGGTTAAGACACCGCCAGCAGCAGCTTCATGGTATTTTTCAGTTCCTGATATGCTACCGGTTTCACCAGATGGTAACGCATACCTACTTCCATTGAGCGTTGTTTATCGCTTTCATAAGCACTGGCCGTAACGGCCACCAGATGGGATTTGCAGCCACGTTCTTTGAGTATTGTTGCTACTTCAAAGCCGCTCATATCCGGCAAATTGAGATCCAGTAAAATAATACTGAACTCTTCCTCGCCGGCTCTCGACAGTGCGCTCTCACCGTCCTCTGCAAGGGTAACGTCATAGCCAAGGTTTTCCACCATATCCCTCAGGATCTCAGCATTAATAGGCTCGTCCTCGACGATAAGCACATTGACTTTGTCTGACTGACTGAAAGATTTGCCTTTATTGAGACTCAGATGGTGAATGGAGTCGATAAAACGGTTCCTGTCGATGGGTTTAACAAACACCTGCCAGGCCGGAATGTTGGAGTTGGCAATGATATTGGCAATTTGCGGCGCAGCCGAAACCATAATGACCGGTGGCATCCGCTCACCCAGCATAGCTTGCAGATAATTGGCTAATTCAGCGCCATTAATGCCTGGCATGTAATAGTCGGTGATGATGCCGTCATAGGTTTTCAGTTTATCCTGATTGGCCAGTAGATCTGCGCCCGAGAGATAGGTGTCAACGTGATAGCCTTCACTCTCAATCATGTGAGATAAGTGAATGCGGGTGATTTCCTGATCATCAACAACAGCAAATTTTGAGGACGATACAGGCTTTTTCGCCTCGCGGGTATCTCCTTTGGCTGCGTTGAGCGGTACATTCAACGTAAACTCCGACCCGTTATGAAGTGCGCTGGTAACCGTGATAGTGCCGCCCGCCTGTTCCACCAAAGTGCGGGATGCATATAATCCGACGCCTGCTCCGCTGTATAATCTTGAATTGCCGTGAGCCTTGTAGAAGCGCTGAAATATATTATGCAGGTCGCTTTCGGGGATACCGATGCCGGTATCAACCACACGAATCGTCAACAACAGCTTTCCGTCACTGACAGACATGCGGTTGTATACTGATACTGAGCCTTCAGGAGTGAATTTAACCGCATTATCCAGAATATTTTTGAGTGCTTTAATCAGACTGGATGAGTTTCCGTTCACATAGTGGGGCAGAGTACTCTCGTTCTTTACCTGATAATGCAGGTTTTTTTGCTGGCAATTGTAAGCAAACTGGCTGAGCGCATCGTCCAGTAACCGGATGAGGTCAAAATCTTCGTTTACAAACACCTCATCAATTTGTTTCGACTGCATGCTATCCACCAGGTTGCTTGTCAGCATAAGCAGGCGATAGCAGCTTTGTTCTGCTTTCTGAATCAACTGACCCTGTTTGGATTGCATGTTTGGTATGAGCTCCAACGCCCCGATAATGGCTGAAATCGGCGAACGGAATTCATGACTCATACTGGCCAGAAACTCTTCCTTCGTAGTTACCACTTTAGCCGTTTGTTCACGTTCGAATTCCACATCCCGCTTCGCTTCCTGAACCAGATTAAATTGCTCCAGCACCAGATTTTTTAAGGGTCTGAAGAGCAACAGCACAGTGAGCAAAGATAAGCCCAGAGTGATGAACCAGATTCCCAGCAACATCCACTGGTTAAATCTCAGCTCACCAGTGAGTTGCTGTTCAAAAAGCAGTACTGCATGGTCGAGGTCTTCCAATAGCTCGGTGGCTTCAGAGAGGCTTACCGGAGACGCAGAGGTCAGAGCAGAATCCGGCATACTTGCAAGTTCCAGAGCCCTGTCAGCATATTCAAGGGCGTGGGAGTCAAGATCACTTTCTTTCGAAAAATAAAGCTTTTCCAGGGCACCGGATAAGGGGGTGAACAAGCCGTTCAGAGATTGTCTGGCAACCAGTACTTCATGGCTTCTGGCAAACTCCCGTGTCCGGTCAACGAGCTCCGACTTCAGTGATACTCTGCGGGCGCGGTCATCTTCAGACACAAGCAGGTTCTGCAGAAATGCAATGCGCTGAGACAACATGCGCTGCTTTCCTGCAATATTAATTATCTGAGGTTGTATTTGGGTCGAAACGAGATACTGCTGAGTCCATGCAAAGTACACTGTGAGTAACAGTGCAATGGCACTTAGTGCAACAAGATAAGTTCGCCTGATTTTCCCTTTTAAATCTTCAATGGTCAGCATGAACGAAGGTACGTGTTGATGTTTATAAAGCGTAGTTGTTAATTTTCAAATTACCAGAAACCCGGCATTATTGTGCCTGCTGTTCTGCTTTCATAATGTGGGGTTTTATCGCCCGCA
This sequence comes from Alteromonas sp. ABV2_168, assembly GCF_056161165.1. Lineage (NCBI taxonomy): Bacteria > Pseudomonadati > Pseudomonadota > Gammaproteobacteria > Alteromonadales > Alteromonadaceae > Alteromonas > Alteromonas sp. ABV2_168. The sequence goes on from NZ_JBSWYQ010000003.1 coordinate 143,652, forward strand.
AAAACAATAAACTGGGTATTACCATCAAGGCGGTAATGATGAAAAAGGTCGACCAGTCGCCGTCTAGCTTATCCACTATGTAACCACTGCCTGATGCCAGCAGGTTTTTCCCTGCCACACTTAACGACGCCATTAATGCGTACTGGGAGGCTGAAAAGGTGCGGTTACACATCAGCGAGATGAACGCGACCATGGCAACGGTACTCCAGGCGGCTGTGAAACCGTCGACGATAATCGTCAGAGCAAATAAGGTTTTATCCGGCCCCACCCAGGCCATCAGTGAAAACATCAGATTGCTGGCTGCCATGGCAATACCGGCAATAAACAACCCGCGATAAATGCCGTAGCGGATGGTTACCATACCGCCTATGACGGAAAACAATATGGTCACCCACCAGTTCAGTAGTTTGGAATAACCGCCAATTTCACTTTTACTGAATCCCAGCTCAATATAGAACTGAAGACTCATGCGTCCCAGAAAGGCTTCACCGATTTTAAACAGGAAGATGAAGAGTAATAGTGATAATGCCAGCCTTGTTCCGTTACGGGTAAAAAATTCGCGGAATGGTTCTGCCAGAGTAACAAAAAACCACGCGCCGGCTTTTTGCACAAAGCCTGCACTTTGCGGATCAGCGCCCAGGGCTTTCTGGTAATATTCTGTTGCAGCTTTGAGCTGTGCTGCACGGTCTGTAACCGGCTCCTGTGCAAACAGGGTGAATATCATAATGGTGCCCATTACGCAGGCCATCAACAAATAGATGTCATTCCAGGCCCAGCCTGTCCAGTCGGCAATGAAGAAAGGCAGTGCACCCAGACCGCCGTAACCGGTCCACCAACCGGCGGTAGCCATAGATGATCCTGCAGCCAGTTTCTCTCTTTCATCATCGTTAATAATATCGATCCGGTAGGCATCAATCGCGATATCCTGAGTAGCGGAACACAGAGCGATACTGAGACCAAAAAGGGCAACGTAGAATAATGAGTGAGTGGCGTTCAGCATACTCATCATTACACAGCAGGCTACGATGATTCCCTGCATCAGAAAAATCCAGCCTTTGCGCTGACCTAGCCAGGGCAGACGGATACGATCCAGAAGGGGGGACCAGAGAAAATTTATCGCATAAACCGCAAAAATACTGCCGAATAAGCTGATATCTGTACGGGATAAACCTTCATCTTTTAACCAGGCTGTCATAACAGAACTGATCATGACCCAGGGAAATCCGCTGGCAATACCGAACACAAAAATACTGAAAAGTCGCCGGTCAGCAAAGGACTGGATAAAACGCATAAGAAAACTTACCGGTCAGTAACCAAAAGAGTATTTGATCATGTAACGGGAGGAAACACAACCGCCGTTAGCAATTGTGAAAGGTCGTTCAGGGACGGATGCCTACGCAGTCGAGAGGACAGGCACCTTTGCCTTCCAGAAAAGCGGTGCAGGTGGTCAGTTCTTCCACCAGAAAGGGGTCGTACTTGAGTTTTTCTTCAGACCAGAAGTGAAGTTGATGCAGTACATGCCAGAATACACGTTCTCTTTGAGTGTATGGTTGATCGAGGTCGTAATGAACCAGGCTCCATTCTTCCATAGTGTCCCAGAAGAATATTTCTACCTCAGAATGTGGGATTTCGTCTTGCCAAAAACCGCGAAGATAAAAGCATAGCTGCGCGGCCTTGGTATCAACAAATGACAAAAGCATAGTCGGCGCTGCCTGATACCCAAATGATTAGTTAGTATAGTCGTTAACAGTGTATTTTGTGTGATTTGTAAACAAAAGTAAACAGGCTTTTGATTTCCTTGTAAAAAATCACCATTGACTTCCGCTTTGAAGCGCTTTACCAGCCGAGGTAATTTACCCAGCCATAAATTTCTTTGCTGAGGCTGTTACTGAACGCCGAGTTTCCGAACGTGCTGGCGAGATTTACTGATGCACCTAATTGCTTCTGCCGGTAGTGAAGTTTTAGCGCTTTCGTGGCGTCTGTCCGGCGGATAGCAGGGGCTCCGGCAGTCCAGGGAGTCGAACCCGGCAACTGTAAATCAAGTACCGGAAATAATGTACTGGCAAGTTGCTCTGATATATTTTGCTGAAGGCCACTTTGGGGCCAGTAGGGGCTTATCACCACCAGCCCATCGGGCGGGGGCACATTATCGGTAACGGCCAGGGAGAGAAATTGCGCTGCGCCCATTCCCTGACTGATCACCAGTCTGAACCCGGGTACATCATCCACACTGCGAAAGACTGCACCGGCTATCAACGCCATCATCGTCTGACTGGTACTGGCATCGGCTACCGGTGAACCCGCCCAGGCACGGGGATGCATCAGTGCACTCAGCGTATCACTGTCGCTTTGCAACTCATCACTTCCGGTGCCGTCCGCAGGGGGAGCTGTTTCTGCGACAGGGGTTGTTGCCAACGGATTTAAACTTACCGGAGACGGAACGATGCGGGTGTGCCAGCCCCACTGATTAAGTCTGGCAGCCAGTTGCTGCGCATTTTGTAAGGTCAGGCCCTGGTAGCCCGTATCCATAAAAATAATCGCCACACCGCGACTGAGGGTAGTGGTGGGCTGCGCGGAGAAAACCGGAATGTCTTCTTCACCGGCGAGTACGGTTTCGTACTCAGACGGCAAATACTGCTGACGAATATCGTCTGCAAGTATGCCGGCCCGTGTACTGCCGGTCAGCAATAAAAGAAAACACACTATAGAGCGGAACACTGCGACTCCGGTTAACAAATCTGGCTAAACAGGTTATCGGCAGTGCGAAGCAAAACTTAATTCGGGTTGATGACGTCTGAACCCGGAAGTGGCAGCGTGTCAGGTTGATAGTCCATGAATGGCACATCGCTGGTAAACCGTTTCCATTCTCCCGAAGAAGGATGTTGCAGGATCAGCGTTTCGGCATGGAGCTGAAGGCGGGGAGCCTTCGCTCTGGCTTCATCATGAGCATATAACCTGTCACCCAGAATGGGATGACCTAGTGACAGCATGTGCACCCGTAATTGATGAGAGCGGCCGGTGACCGGCAACAGCTCAACCCAAGTTTCCCCGTCAAGACGTTTGATAACACGGTAATGTGTTAGTGAGGGCTTACCATTCTCAAAGTCTACTTTCTGTTTGGGGCGGTTTGGCCAGTCCACAATCAGTGGCAGGGTTATACTTCCCTCATCATCCGCCACAGTGCCATCAACCCTGGCGTAGTAACGCTTTTTCGTCAGCCTGTCCTGAAACTGCTTCGAGAGCCGGCGGTGAGCCTCTTTATTAAGTGCCATTACCATAATGCCGGAGGTTGCCATATCCAGCCGGTGAACCACGGTGGCAGAAGGCAGCACTTTTTGCACGCGGCTGATAAGTGCATCTTTGTGTGCGGGCTGGATACCCGTCACACTTAGCAGGCCACTTTGTTTATTTGCCACCACAATGTCATTGTCGTAATACACCAGCGACAAAAAAGGTGACATGGGCGGATCGTAAATAAACGGCTTTTTACCGGCGGGCATACTCACGGATTATTCACCACGATACGCAGGCCTTCCAGTTGAACTGTTGCAGACTGCAGCGCGGCGGTTAAGCCCGTCAGCTGGGTCTCAATAAATTCGATTTCACTGTCCCGTATTGACGGATTCTGTGCTTGTAAATCCCGTAAGCGGCGGGCTTCTGCGCTAAGGGTTGCCTGCATGGTTTCAATGGCATCATGCTGAATTTGGTTCGCTTGTTGCTGAGCCGCTGCGGTGGCTTTTTCAATGTGCAGTGTCAGCGGTTGTTGCAATGCCTGAATCAGTTGCTGAACAATTTTTCTGCCGGCTTTACGGGGAGCGTCAAAGACCAGGTCTACCGGTTTTCCGTGGCCATCGGTACAAATGCGCAGCGGTGTTGCCGGCAGGAAGCGGCCCGGTTGCAACTTGCGATCTGCGTTTGCCTGAAGTACAAACAGTGACTCCAGCCAGAATGCCCCTTTCGGCAAACCTTTATCAGCGATAAACCCGACACTGGCTTTACCCAGTACATCCGTTAATACCATATCGATGGCATTGTGGACCAGCGGGTGGTCCCAGCTTAAAAAGTGCACATGCTCAAGCGTGGTGGCAATGCGGCGGCGATAGGTGACTGTCATACCTTCAGGATCCAGCCCCGGAAGGTGGTTAACCATCGATTCTGATGGTGTCAGAATGAAGCAGTCGTTACCTTTCTCTTCCTGATTAACGCCAAGGGCATCAAACAGGCGGCCCATGAAGCGGGACAGCTCAACAGATGCATCCTGCTCAACAATTTCTTCGAGCAGCCCGTCTACCTTACCTTCCCCTGACGCATTCAATTCCAGCAGACGATCGCGGCCGGCATCCAGTCTGGCTTTCAGTGTGTCATTCAGGGCTTTACTGGTGGTAACCAGTTCAGAAACCAGCGCTTCGTTTTCAGGGTCAAGGCAGGCTTCCACCAATTGCGCCTGCACTTCTTCGAATACACCTGAGCCTGTGGGGCAGGTATGTGAGAAAGCACCTAACCCATCACGATACCATTTCAACAGCACTTCCTGAGCAGACTGACTGATGTAAGGCACGTGGATTTGAATATCTTTTGTCTGACCAATGCGGTCCAGACGACCGATACGCTGTTCCAGTAAGTCCGGTGTAAGCGGTAAATCAAACAGCACCAGATGATGGGCAAACTGGAAGTTACGGCCTTCGCTGCCAATTTCACTACACAGTAAAATCTGCGCCCCTTCTTCCGGGTCGGAGAAATAGTGGGCCGCTTTATCCCGCTCTACAATACTCATGCCTTCATGAAATACACTCTGGCGAATACCGCTGCGGGTTCTGATCACTTCACCCAGTTGCTGTGCGGTGCGTTTGTCGGCACAAATCAGCAGAACTTTGGCAGGGCGGACTGAGGGTAAAAATTCCAGCAACCAGTCAACACGGGGGTCGTTATCGGTCCAGCTGTTAACCAGTGCGCTCTGGCGCTCCGGATATAACGCGTCGAAGAGTTCACCGCCGCAGACGGCACTGTCGTACATTTCCGGCAGAGGCAACGGATAGCTGTTCAGCATTCTTACCGGGAAGCCTTCAATACCGGCGCGACGGTTACGGAATAACAACCGGCCTGTGCCATGTGTATCAATCAGCTGGCTGAGAATGGCTTTACGTGTGGCCGGTTCATCCATATCGCTGTAGCGGCCGGTTATCTCAGGCGCGAGAGACGTGAGTTTTTCTCTTGCGTCTGCAGATAACGGCTCGTCTGTGAGTAACGGTGACACTGCCTCTGCCAGTGCACTGTACTGACTTTCTTCTTCGAGGAAGTGATTGTAATCATGGAACCTGGCAGGATCTAACAGTCGCAGTCGGGCAAAGTGACTCTCATGTCCCAGCTGATCAGGGGTAGCTGTTAACAGCAGAACGCCGGCGGTGATTTCTGCCAGAGCCTCAATGCGCTGATATTCTTCAGAGGGGGCATCCGTGGACCATGCCAGGTGATGGGCTTCGTCGACAACCAGTAAATCCCAGCCTGCATCCAGCGCTTGCTGGTGGCGTTTAGGATTGTCTTTTAAGAAACTGATACTGCACAGTACCAGCTGGTCGTTCTCAAACGGGTTCGTGCCCGACTCGTCCAGCGCATCGCAACGGCTTTCATCAAAAATAGCGAAGGCCAGATTTACCCGGCGCAGCATTTCAACCAGCCACTGATGGACCAGAGAGTCCGGTACCACAATGAGTACCCGCTGTGCCCGGCCGGTTTTTAACTGGCGATGAATAACCAGTGCGGCTTCAATGGTTTTACCCAATCCCACTTCATCGGCAAGCAATACCCTTGGTGCATGACGGTTGCCCACTTCAGAGGCAATGTGTAACTGGTGAGGGATTAATTCAATCCGCGCACCGGACAAGCCAATCGTGCCTGATTTCAGGTACGCATGCTGATGTTCCAGAGCTTTCTGGCGCAGTTCGAACCACTTTGGAGTATCGGTTTGAAAGTTAAATAAACGCTGCTCCGGCTGGTTCAGCCGGATGTGATGGTCGAGAAAGGTTTCCGGCAGTCGCGCCGTTTCTTTGGTGTCTTCGCGCAATCCGTGATAAATCAGTACACCGTTGCTTTCTTCTACCTTTTGTATTTGTAAAGTCCAGCCTTCTTCGCTGGTAATTACGTCGCCTTCAGTAAAGATAAGACGGGTAAGAGGGGCGTTGTCCTTCGTGTAAATACGGCTGTCACCGGTTGCAGGAAAAAGTATCTCAACAGAACGAAAATCGACGCTGAGCACAGCCCCTAAACCTAATTCAGACTCAGTGTTACTCAACCAGCGCTGACCGGCTGAAAACGTATTTACAGAACTCATATTACCACCCTTTATTTTAGCGGCCGGTATTGTACTGAACACCGCTGTACGAATAAAGCCGTGAAGCACCATACCGGGTAAGTTTCACAGAAGTGTAGCCGAAGGCTGGCGGACTGCTGATGAAATCGGGTTCGGGTTTGCCGCCCGCGCAATCAGAAAAGAAATTGATAGCCAAGCCGGGAAAACTGGATTATGGTTAATTTGAAGGTCGACGCGACATGGAGTTGAGCGTCCGGTTCGACACAGGCTTCTTCTCCTTCGCGGGACTCTTGATTGCACGTCAGTAATCAGGCGGGCGAGGTTTTACTCTTGACGGAGCGAAGGATGCCAAGAAAAAAATCCACAGAAACAAAGATCTACGTTTTAGATACGAATATTCTGCTACACGAACCCCTTGCATTTCTCTCATTCAAAGAAAATGACGTTGTCGTTCCGATGACCGTTCTTGAAGAACTCGATTACATCAAAGACAGTAAAAAAGACGTTGCCCGTGATGCCAGAGTGTCTATCCGCTCAATGGAAGACTTACTCCATGACGCCACCCCGGAAGACATGCTGGCAGGCGTATCCCTCGAAGGGCTGGGTGCAGGAGAAAATAAACCCACTGGTGCACTGTCTATTTTCGCTGATTTGAATATGGCTGAATCCCAGCAAATATTTACCAGCAACGAAAATGACAACCGTATTATTAATGTGGCGCTGCATCTGCAGAAAACCTATGCACCCCAGCAAGTTGTGCTGGTGACGAAAGATCTGAACATGCGCCTGAAAGCAAAAGGCGCAGGGCTTGCTCACGTAGAGGACTACCGTACCGACCAGCTCATCACAGACATTAAATACTTGTCGAAGGGTTTCCATAAATTTGAAGGCAATTTCTGGGAAAAGGTGAAATCGGTGGAAAGCCGCTCGGAAGGCAGAGACACCATCCACACGATACCCCGTAATGTCATGGAAGATCCCTATATCAACGAATACCTGCTGGACGATACGCAGCAGTTCGCCGGTATTGTTGAGGATATGACTTCTGACGCGCTGGAAGTGCTCGATTTAGGATACGAGCGGTTAATGAGCCGTCATGCATGGGGCATATCTCCTAAAAATATTGGCCAGGCAATGGCACTGCACTCGCTGTTGGACCCGCATATTGACCTGGTTATTCTTACCGGGCCTGCCGGAAGCGGTAAAACATTGCTGGCGCTGGCTGCCGCCCTTGAAATGGTGGTAGAGAAGAACATGTACGATAAAATTATCGTTACCCGTTCTACGCCGGAAATTGCTGAGTCCATCGGTTTCCTGCCGGGCACTGAGGAAGAGAAGATGGCCCCCTGGCTGGCAGCCATCACCGATTCGCTGGAAGTCTTGCATAAGCATGATGAAAACGCGAAAAGCTCGATGAACTACATCATGGAGAAAGCGAACATCCAGTTTAAGTCCGTAAATTTTATGCGGGGGCGAAGCATCCAGAACTCCATAGTCATCCTGGATGAATCGCAAAACCTGACGGCTGCCCAACTGAAAACCATTATTACCCGGTGCGGGGAGGGCACTAAGCTGATTTGTTCGGGTAACCTGGCACAGATAGACAGCAATTATCTGTCAGCGGTAACATCGGGGCTGACCTATCTGGTAGAAAGGTTCAAGAATTTCTCCGGCAGCGCCACGATTAATCTGGACGGGGTGGTACGCTCACGTCTGGCAGAGTTTGCCGAGCAGGAACTCTGAGCTGAATGATTCCTTTCAGGCCGCCTCAGCGCGGCCTTTTTTACTGAATTTCTTCCAGCGTATATTTTTTCTGTGCTACGGCAAATTCAGAGGTTGGCGCAATTTCACCCACTTCGTATAACGCCGGGCCGGTGGGTTCTATCAACACGTAGGTTTTGCCGTCGGCTTTTATGGTTCTCTCACCTTTGCGTGGTGTAAGTGCTATGCCCAGCAGGGCGTGGTCAGGTAATAACACCAGTACCATGGCGGTGTCTGGCAGAAAAGCTCTGGCAATAGAAGCGGTCAGTACGGATTTGCTGTCACAGTCACCACGGTTTTCAGCCAGCAACTGGGCGGGTGGCGCAAAACCTGAACCGTTACTTTGTGCCCGGTTATCCAGTGCGTCGTAGGGAATGCTTTGCACCCAACTGAGCAGAATATTGAAATATTCTCTGGCATCCGCCTGCGCATCCACTTTCTCGTAAAATGCCTGGGAGAGCGGGATTAGTGTACCGGTCATCTCATTAATGTACCTTATATGATCCGGCTTGATGGCTTCCTGATTAAATGATGTGCGGTAGCGTGTGTAGTAGTGCTGGTGCAGGTAATCGTTGAATGCTTTTTCCTTCGCTTGCGCCAGCTGGCCCTGAATGGCTGTCAGTTTTTCCTTATTACGGGATTTCACCTTTATTGATACTTTGTCGCCCTGTTGCCTGATTTGAATATTGGCATCTTTAGGGTTGAACTGACGGGCCACATTCAGCAACTCTACCGTTACATATCGCATGGCAAGCTCAGGACGGTAATTTTTCTGTTCCCTTGGTCCCGCTGCCAGCTTTTTGTTATCCAGCGCAAAACTGACAGACTGGGTTCTGTCCTGAGCATCAAGCCACTTGTACTGGTACGTTGTCTGGCCGCCGGCAGTATTTTTTTTAAAAGCCGTTTGTTCTGCTATGGCGCCGGTAGCGGCAAACATAAAACAAAACAACCACCACCGGAGCAGAGAGATATTCATATCAGATCGTATCCATTTGCGCCGGGGCGCAATGCGTCAAAATCCGCCGGAACAATCTGCCCGGCAATTACACAGAGTATGGAACAAAACCTGAATTTAACAAAGGGTTAAGCAGTAAACCAGTCCAGCTTCTTATGCAGTGTGACTACGCTGCCCACAATAATGAGTGTAGGGGGCTTCATTTCATCCAGTTGCGGATGAGCGGTGATAGTATCGAGAGTACCGGTAATGACTTTCTGAGACTCTCTGGTTGCTTCCTGAACCAGCGCAATGGGCGTGGAAGCAGACAAACCGTGTTCAATCAGCTTGCTGCAAATAACAGGCAGGCCGGTGAGACCCATGTAAAACACGATAGTCTGATTTTGATGTGCAAGTGCCGGCCAGTTCAAATCGATGGTGCCGTTTTTCAGATGGCCGGTAGCAAAGGTAACAGACTGGGCATGGTCGCGGTGTGTTAACGGAATACCGGCGTAAGTACTGGCACCGCTGGCTGCGGTAATGCCGGGCACGACCTGAAAATCGATACCGGCGGCTATCAGTTCTTCGATTTCTTCGCCGCCACGACCAAATATGAACGGGTCGCCCCCTTTCAGACGGACAACACGGTTACCTTTTTTCGCTTCTTCGACCATCAGTGAATTGATTTGGTCCTGAGGCAGTGTATGGTTACTTTTCGCCTTGCCCACATAGATCTTTTCGGCGTCCCGGCGCACCAGTTCAAGAATGGCAGGAGACACCAGCCGGTCGTAAACCACGACATCCGCTTTCTGCATCAGGCGCAGGGCGCGGAATGTCAGCAGATCAGGATCACCGGGGCCTGCACCTACCAGATAGACCTGACCTTCAATTTTTTGTTCGCTTTGCGCTGCTGACAGTGCTTCCAGAAATTTGGCGTTGGCTTTGTCGTCCTGGCCTTTTTCTACCAGCTCGGCTATGTCGCCATCCAGTACGTCTTCCCAGAAATACCGTCTGGCCGTTACGCCCTTCAGTGAGGACTTCACTTTCTCACGGAATTTCTCGGAAAAAGCGCCCAGACGGGAGATATTTGCCGGTATCACTGACTCCAGCTTCTGACGTAAATAACGCAGTAATACCGGAGCGACACCACCGCTGCTCATTGCAATAACAATGGGGGAACGGTCAATAATCGAGGGCGTGATGAACTGGCAAAGTGGTGTGTTATCTACCACATTAACCAAAATGCCTTTTTCACGGGCAATATCATGTACATGCTGATTAATGCCGGTTTCGCTGGTGGCCACAAATACCATTTGCTGATCGGTCAGATCAGTATCCGCAAATTCACGTTCAATGAGTGTGACCCGGGGATTATCCGCGTAGGATTTTACGGTGTCGCACATCCATGGCGCGACAACAGTCACGCTGGCTTCGGATTTCAGGATTAACTCCAGTTTTCGGGCTGCCACTTCTCCGGCACCTACGATCAGGCAATGAGATTGTTGAGTGTCGATAAATAACGGGAAGTAACGCATGTGCCTGTGGATCCTGTAACGCTGATAATAACGCAGTGGTGATAGGACTATTTTGACGGGATTCCGCGGAAAGAAAAGAGTTGTTTTGTGCCTTCTTATTTCCAAATGGCATATAAAAAAGGCAAGCTATAACGCTTGCCTTCGAGCATTTAGTTTTTGCGGGGAGCCCGGCGCTTTGGCGGCGTATCGGACCACTCGCGGATAGACAACTTTTGTCCGGCTACGCGGGTGTTCTGCAGCAGCTCTTTGGTTTCACGGGGCATGCCCTGAGGCAAATCAACGGTGCTGAATTTATCATAAATTTCGATAGCACCAATGTTCTTGCTGTTGATATTCCCTTCGTTAGCAATTGCACCAACAATGTTACCGGGCTTGGCACCGTGAGTATGACCAACATCAATACGGTAACGCTGCATGCCGGCTTCAGGCTTGCTTGAAGCGCGCTTACCACGACGGTCGCCTCTGTCTCCGCGGGGGCCACGGTCGCCACGATCACGGGGGCCGCGGTCACCACGATCTTCCCGTTGTGGTTTGCTGTGCAAATCAGGACGGTCAGATTCTTTCAGTAACAGTGGTTCGTCACCTTGTGCCAGTTTGATCAGTGCGGCAATCAAACGCTCAGGCGAAGCTTCTGTTTCCTGTTGTAAAGATTCCACGATAGGCATCAGAGATTCCAGGCTGTCATCACTGGTTGCTTCGCTCACCGCGTGCTTGAACTTGCTCAGGCGCGTTTCGTTCAATTCATTAATTGAAGGAATCGGCATACGCTCAATGGGCTGACGCGTGGTTTTCTCAATGGCGAAAAGTAAACGCTTTTCACGGTGAGAAATGAACAGAATTGCTTCACCACTACGACCTGCACGGCCTGTACGACCGATACGGTGTACGTATGACTCTGTATCGTAAGGAATATCAAAGTTAACAACGTGGCTTACACGTTCAACGTCAAGACCACGGGCAACAACGTCTGTTGCAACCAGAATGTCGATAGCACCCTGCTTGAGTTTTTCTACTGTGCGTTCACGGGCATTCTGCGGGATATCACCGTTCAGTGGCTCAACATCGTAGCCACGGGCAGACAGTTTGTCAGATAATTCAACAGTCGCCGTTTTCGTACGTACGAAAATGATCATGCCGTCAAACGGTTCCACTTCCATAATACGGGTTAACGCTTCCAGCTTATGGTGTGGTGCAACCTGGCAGTAACGCTGACGGATAGTGCTGGCCGTTGAAACTTTCGATTCAATTTTAACGTGCTTCGGATTTTTCAGGTAACGCTGGGTAATCTTTTTGATTGGTCCTGGCATGGTTGCCGAGAACAGCGCAGTCTGCTTTTCTTCCGGAGCATGACTTAAGATGGTTTCAACGTCATCGATGAAGCCCATGCGCAGCATTTCGTCAGCTTCGTCGAGCACCAGAAACTTCAGTTCACTTAAGTTTAATGTTTTGCGGTTAATATGATCGATGATACGGCCCGGGGTACCAACAACAACCTGTACGCCACGTTTAAGCTGACGAATTTGGTTATCGTAAGACTGACCACCGTATACAGGCAGTACCTTAATTTTCTGCGAAAAGCTGGCATAAACCTGAAAAGCTTCCGCCACCTGAATAGCGAGTTCGCGGGTTGGAGCAAGTACCAGCAATTGCGGTAATTTTGCTTCCGGGTCGATATTTGCGAGCATTGGAAGGGCAAAGGCCGCAGTCTTACCTGTACCTGTTTGCGCCTGACCTAACAGGTCATGGCCTTCAAGCAGTAGCGGGATACTTTCAGCCTGGATGGGGGATGGCTTTTCATAGCCAACTTTCTCCAGAGCCTGTAGTATGCTTTCTGGTAAGTTAAGGTCTTTAAATGTCAGCTCGACAGTATTGGTCATTAATGATCCTGAATGATTATATGAAAGAGGTGGGCACGGCACACGCCGGCACGATTACCCGGAGTACCCCTGAATCATGTATCTTCTGTGAATCATGTATCTTGAGGTGGCGCGGGCTGTTTTACTAAAGAGGTATTATATTCCAGATAGGAGTGGAATACCAAACAAGAAAGTAAAGGTACAAAGGATGAATTATAACAAAACAGGAAAACGGATAATAGTGCCTCTGGCGATTGCTGCATGCTTATCTGCGGGTCTCACCGGCTGCGGCAAAAAATCCACAGAAGAACACCTTGAAGCTGCGAAGCAGTTCGCCAATGCGAATAACAGTGATGCAGCCATTATCGAGTTTAAAAACGCGATAAAAAGTAATCCTAAAGCACCTGAACCCCGTTTCGAACTGGGTAAATATTATCTGCAAACCGGTGACTTTGACGGCGCTGAAAAAGAGCTTAACCGTGCACTGGATCTGGGGCAGTCTGCCTCGGAAGTGATTCCTTATCTCTCTGTGGCCTACCAGAAAACCGGTGCTGAAAATGCGCTGGCCGGTGTTGATTTTCAAATGGAAGGCATGACGGCTGTCGAATCTGCAGAAGTTGGCTTCTACAAAATGCAGGCCATGGCGCAACTGGGCAAAAATGAAGATGCGCTGGCGCTGATTGCTCAGTTAGAAACCCTCGATACCAGTTCGGTGTATAAGGGGCTGGCGTTAACTTACCGCGATATTATCAATGAGAATGCAGAAGGTGCGCTCTCATCATTAAAAGCCCTGCGTGAGCAGGCACCGCAAAACAAAGATGTGTTGCAACAGTTAGGCAAACTGGCGCTGGCGACAGGTGATAAAGCGCTTGCCATGGATGCCTTCGGAGACTACGTAGAAGGTAACCCCACTGATGTAACCAGTAAATTTGCTTACATCACGCTGCTAATCGAAGCAGGAAAAACTGAAGATGCCGACCCGATGGTCACGGAACTGCTGAACAACAATCCTCAGCATCCGTTACTAAACCAGTATAAAGGTATCATCGAAGCCAATGCCGGCAATTATGAAAAAGCCATGAGTTTCCTTGAAACTGCCATGCGTAATGGCAATAACAATCCGGCGATCAGATTACTGGGCGGCTATGTGGCTTATCAGATGCAGGATTTTGCCGCAGCCAATGAGTACCTGTCTGAGGTGGCGCCTGCTTTACCTGCCGATCATCCTGCGTTACGCATGCTGGCCGACAGCTTGTTGCAGATGGGGCAGGGAGAAGACGCATCACAGATCCTGAATCGGGTGGAAGTTGACGGTGAAGCCGGTGCATCACTGTTTTCAAAAGCCGGTTATCAGTTGTTGCGTCAGGGCAACGTGGTAGACGCCAAAGCCATGATTGAAAAATCCGGCACCATGAGTGAAACCGCAGAAGACCTTGCCAGACTTGGTGTGCTGCAGTTATCGGTTAATGATATCGACGGGTTAGTGAATCTGGAAGCTGCCGCCAAAATGGCGCCGGAGTCTGTAGTGACGCAACGTACGTTGATCACGGCTTATATGACCACAAACAAACTCGATAAAGCGAAAGCCGCATCGCTGGAATGGGCTGAAAAAGAACCGGACAACCACACGCCACACTTATTCCTGGCGGAAATTGCATTTAAGCAGGGTGACAAAGAGGGAGCCCTGGCTGAAATTGAAAAAGCCAAAGCGCTTAATCCCGGTACCACTGAAATCGATCTGGTACAGGCCAGATTGCTTCTGTCTGAAAGCGACGTGCCGGCAGCAGTGGCGGTGTTAAATAATATTCTCAAAAAAGAACCGGGTAATGTACAGGCAAGAGATGTGTTATACACCGTCGCTGTACAGACTAATGAAGCCGATGCTGCCGCCGTTGCACAAGGTGTTTATGATCAGCTTCAGAAAACGCCGGATGATCTGAATTTACGTTTATTAGCGGGCCGTATCGCCTTTGCCAATAACGAAGATGACAGAGTGATGAGTTTGCTGGCGCCGGTACAGGCTACGGTCAAGACGCCTAAGTTATACTGGAACCTCAAAGGTCAGACGCTTATCCGTCAGAACGACGTGAAAGGCGCTGCGGCACATTACGATGCGTGGCTGAAACTCTATCCTCAGGACAAAACTGCTGTGCTGGGAATGTTGTTACTGTTAGATGCACAGCAACAATATCAGCAGGGGCTGAATCTCACTAATGCATTTCTGGCGAAACAACCTGACAGTCAGGTCAAATTACTTAAAGCCCATTTTCTGGCTATGACCCGCCAACCCAAGCCTGCAAAGGCGATTCTGGATGATATGCCTGAAAACGTTAAAGCGTTGCCCTTTGTGCGCAGTATTTACGCCCGTGTTGCTATTTTGGAAGGTAAGAGCGCCGATGCTGTGAAAGATGCCATGACGGCATATGACGCCAATCCGAACAGCCAGAATGCGTTACTGGTGGTTGCAGCATACGAAACGTCTGGTCAGGCACCAAAGGTGAACCCGTTTATAGACAGTCATCTTGAGGCACATCCGGCTGATATCCGCATTGCCATGTTAAAGGCCGAGCGGTTGATCGGCTCCGATAAAGAAGGGGCGAAATCTGTGTACGCCGGTATTTTAGAGCAAATGCCGGAGAACTTTGTGGTACTGAATAACCTGGCTTACCTGTACTACGAAGATGGTGAACTGAATAAGGCCATGGAGCTGGCCCGTAAAGCCGTTGGCCTGCAGCCTAAAAATGCGGATTCAGTTGATACACTGGCGCAGATCCTCGTTCAGCAGGACAAGTATGAGGAATCACTGTCTCTGTATGAGTCGGTGGTCAATGATCAGCCTGTTGCCGATATTGTATATCTGAACTACGTTCAGCTGCTGCTTGATATGGGCAAAAAAGAAGTCGCACGTCGCAAAATGCGCAATCAGGAATTCACGACAACCGACGGGCAGAAGCGGGCGGAACGTATCCGCGTTCGCTACAGTCTGTGATTACCCGGCATTCAAAGGTAAACAAAAATCCCCGCTGAGCCGTCAGCGGGGATTTTTTTATGCTTCACCGTGATGGATTAAACTGATCAGTCCGGTGATTTTTGTAACTTGTTTACTGTCTCACGGAGTGATTTCAGTTCGGCCATCACATCATTCAGTGTGGGCTCATTATTTTCAGCGGCGGCTTCACGGCGGGCGGCAGCGTTTTCCTGCTCCATGACACCTACCACAATACCAATTACCATATTGAGGAAGGCAAACGCCGTAAAGAAGATAAAAGTGAGATAGTACAGCCAGCTGAGCGGGTACACTGCCATGGTTTCGTACATGACATCCGTCCAGTCTTCAAAGGTCATTACCCTGAACAGTGTCAGCATGGAAATAGTGATATCGCCCCACAGCTCACTGTTAATTTGCTCAAATAAGGTGCTGCCAACGGCGGCATAGATGTAAAAGATGATAAACATCAGCAGCATGACATAGCCAAGCTGAGGCAAGGCTTTTACCAGTGACACCAGCAAAATCCGCAATTCCGGTATAATGGAAATCATCCTTAAAACCCTGAACACCCTGACCAGCCGCCCTACGAGAGCAAGATCGGTGCTTTCAGCCGGGATAAGGCTGACAATCACAATCAACGTATCAAACCAGTTCCAGAAGCTTTTGAAGAACTGTTTTTTATTTTTCTCGCCCAGAAAGCGAATGGTGATTTCCGTCAGGAAAAAGGCACTGATAAACCAGTCGAGTATTAATGTTACCGAGGCAAAACCTCTTGGCATATCATAGGTTTTGGCGCCTACCAGTAAGGCGGAGATGATGATGACTGAGATGACAAAAATCTCAAATGTTTTATTAGAACGGATCCGTTCAAAGCGATTCTGGAGTTCAGTGGCTTTCATGATGTTGGCAAAATTACTACTTAAGTATAAATATTAAGAATCAAGAGTGTTTCAAAAATGCAGTTGGTTTTTCTACAATGTCATTAACGTTAACATCATCGAAGGCATGTATAATGGATGACTCATTATCAGGCTTGCAAGGAAAATTGCTGGATACCAGTGAAAAACTGGAGAATTTTATTCCCACTTCAGAGCATGCTTCCTCGCTGAAAGAGGACCTGCATGACTTGCTATCCATGCTTTCTGCGTTGCAATCCCATTCAGCAGACCCGGGCCAGTAATCTTATTTCATGCACATACGAAAAAGCCGTTTGCCCGCTAAGGCAAACGGCTTTTGCTTTTCTCTTCACAATTAACTGTTTTCGGTATCCGCCGGACGTAAACCTTTGTTAATCATTTCAATATCCTGTGCTGTCAGCGTACCGGCTGCCTGTTTCAGGTTAACTACCGCCTGAATGAAATCGTAGCGGGCACCAGCCAGGTTACGGCGGGCATCAAACAGGTTTTGCGTGCTGTCCAGTACGTCAACAATGGTACGGGTACCCACATCGAAACCGGCTTCAGTGGCTTCAAGTGCACTGCGGGCAGAAACCACAGCCTGTTCCAGTGCGCGGATTGTCGACATCGATGCTTTCACATCGTTAAACGAGCTGCGTACTGACTGAACAGTCTGACGATAAGTCAGTTCCAGATCCTGACTGGCAGAAATGTAGTTAAACTTCGCCTGCTCAGTTTGTCCCGATACGCTCAGGCCCTGGAAGATAGGTACGTTCAGTTGCACACCAACGCTGTAGCTGTCGAGGTAAGGCGTGGTGTTGTCGATAACTTCGTTACCTACAGTCGTTGTACTGTGAGTTTTGTCCTTACCCGCAGACGCAGTTAAATCCAGTGTTGGCAGGTGACCGGCACGGGCAGAAGAAATGTCTTCTTTCGCAATGTCCATCGCCAGGCGGTTAACCAGTAACGATAAGTTCTTCTCTTCGGCGGTTTCCAGCCATTCATCCGGGGTGGCCGGTTGTGGCATGGTTGCAGAGAAGTTCTCTGTATTCAGTTCGTACAGTCTGTCGTGGTACTTACCGGAAATTACACGAAGTGCTTCAAGTGCCAGCTCAACGGCATTTTCTGCCTGAATCTCCTGAGCAATGGTATTGTCGTAGTTAGCTTGCGCTTCATGCACGTCAGTGATCGCCGTTAAGCCCACTTCAAAACGTTGCTTGGTTTGTTCAAGCTGACGCTCAATGGCACTTTTCTGAGCTTTAACAAATTCCAGGCTGTCTTTCGCACGTAACACATCAAAATACGCAGTGGTTACCCGTACAATCAGTTGCTGCATGGCAGAGGCCAGAGTGGCGTCACTTTGTTCTGCTACTTTTTCAGCGCGGTCCAGACCTACCCAGTTAGCGTGATCGTACAATGACATGGAAAGGTTCAGGCCATAGCTGGTGGTATCACTGTCGGAGTCAATCATGGTGATACCTTCGCCTAAAAACTGGGCACGTTCAGCAGAAGACGTGGTATAACCTACGGTTCCTGAAATTTGTGGCAGCAAAGAGGCACGGCTGATGGTAATACCTGAGTAGGCAGCGTCCCGTTGCGCTTTGGCCTGATTTACAACCGGATCATTTGCCAGTGACTGCTGATATACTTGCAAAAGGTCGTCTGCAAATGCCGTTGCCGGAACACCTGCGGTAATACCTAATCCAACCATCAACGATAAGAGTGTTCGTTTCATTAATGTGCCTTCCTGTAATTATTGACGGTCCACTGGACTCATAAGCTATGAAGTGTATGAAATCACTCCGTAAACCGGTAGTCTGTTCTGGTAACAGGGCGTGTTTAACTGTAACAGAATATGTTATCGCCGCTTTTCTCTGTAAGCTTGAGTACGGCTTTTTACCAGAAAACCAAAATGGTGATTAAACAGCCGGTTTCAAGTTGACCAGTATCATAAGGCTTTTACATGCGAGAGTGAATGTAAATGAGCAAAAAAATCGGGATGTTTAACTCAAACGATATAAAGATTGAAGCAAAAACGCCATTGTATCAGGGCTTTTTTAAAATGGTGCGTTACGACTTCAAACACAAGCTGTTTGCCGGTGGCTGGAGCGATACAGTACGCCGTGAAATATTTGAACGGGGTCATGCCGTTGCCGTTCTGCCTTACGATCCTGATACGCAGGAATTCGTACTGATCGAGCAAATCCGGATAGGGGCAATGGCCACCAGTGATAATCCCTGGTTAATTGAAGTTATCGCCGGCATTATCGATGAAGGTGAAACCGAAGCGGATGTGTGTTGCCGTGAAGCTGAAGAAGAAGCCGGTATTGTGCTCAGGCAACTGAGTAAAGCTACCAGTTACCTCGCCAGTCCGGGCGGCACCACGGAGCGTATTCATATTTTTATGGCCACCACGGATGCCACTACCGCCAGCGGTATTCATGGCCTTGATCATGAGTCAGAAGATATCCGAGTTCACCGTGTGGCAGAAAAAGACGCCCTTGAATGGCTGGAAAATGGCCGCATTGACAACGCTGCTACCATAATTGCGCTACAATGGTTCTTCATGCATAAAGAAGTACTGTTGAAAAACTGGAGTCAGGTTTGAATCAGACAACGCGAAAATATGTACCACATCTTCCCAGCATGCAGGCACTGTGTGAACTGAACTACAGCCGTTTCCTGCGTTTGCTGCCGGACTGTGATACCGAATCGCTTGTCTACCGGTTTTCAGTGGCAGAACAGTTTACTTATCAGATTACCATTGATGAGGCTGCCCGTTACACCACCACGCTGACGGTTTCTCAAAACAGTACCGGCACGCCGGAATATCTGAAACCGTCTATGTCTGTCAGGTTGTATCACGATGCCAGAATGGCTGAAGTCATCACCAGCCAGAACACCGGCGCGTTTGCCCCGTCATACGATTATCCCAACAGCAAAATGCGCCAGCGCAACGAGAAACTGATGATTAATATCTTTCTGGCAGAATGGCTGCAGTTTTGTCTGAAAAATAAACCTGTGGTATCGGCCCCGGTTTAATGCGGCTGCTGCAACTTTCCGATTGTCACCTGTTCGCCGATCCTGATCAGACAGCATACGGTGTTAATCCTTATCAATCGTTAAGCCGTGTGCTTGAATGTGCCGCCGGGGAAGCACCGGACAATGTGATAATTACTGGCGATGTCAGCGGCGATAACAGCGAAGAAAGTTACCGGCATTTTCTGTCACTGATGGACCGGTATCTGCCCGGCTGTGAGTGGCGGGTCGTAGCCGGAAACCATGACAGTAACGCTCACTTTGAAGCTATATTCGCTGAACACATTCTTCATGCCGGCAACGCCTGGTGCATCAATAACTGGAAAGTACACGGGCTCGATACGCGTTTTCAGGGCGCCCGGGGACAAATTCTGCCGGCAGAATTGCAGGCGGTGAGTGCAGATATCAACAGTACCGCTGATTGTTTTCATTTACTGGCACTGCATCATCATGTTTTGCCTACCGGCAGCTGGATGGATAAACACGCCCTGGAAAACCCTCAGGATCTGCTGGCCTGGCTTGAGTCCGCTACCAGTATCGCTCTGGCAATACATGGTCATGTGCATGCCGGATTATGTTATGAAGCCGCCGGAATCTCCGTGCTGTCAGTACCCTCGACCTGTTGGCAATGGCAGCTAAACCCTGAATTTGGCACTGCTGCGTTACCCCCGGGATTCCGGGAAATTATGTTGTCGCCTGATGGCGAATGGACCTCTTCAGTCAGGAGAATTGAATGATTCACGTGTTGTACCTGCACGGCTTTCTAAGCTCACCTAAATCAGTAAAAGCGCAACAGACCCTCGCCTGGTGTGAAAAGCACCGGCCGGATATCACATTACATATCCCGCAACTGTCGAATTACCCTTCTCAGGTGGGGCTGCAACTGACAGACTATATTCAGGCCCATCCACAACTGACAGAAGCGGGTCTGCGTGCCATAGGCAGTTCAATGGGAGGCTATTTGTCTTCCTGGCTGGTGGAGCAGTACGGCGGCAAAGCGGTATTGATCAATCCGGCGGTAAAGCCATTCGAATTGTTGCTTAAATACGTTGGCGAGCATGTTAACCCGTATACCGGTGAGCCTTTTAGGATTGTGCAGGAAGATATGGCGATACTGAAGACAATGGACAGCGACAGCTTAGCGGCACCGGAAAGCTATAAGGTACTGCTGCAAACCGGTGATGAAACCCTGGATTACCGTCAGGCTGAAGAAAAGTACGCTGACAGCGACCTTATCATTGAGCAGGGCGGCGATCACAGTTTTACCGGTTTTGAAAAACACCTGCCGGCTATTTTCCGCTTTCTTGATTAAAATCCGGCAGGGGGCTGTGTTGCAGCTTTTCCGCAAGTAAGCCGAACAGCCTGTGTCAGATGCCCGCCGGACGCAAACGGGCAATTGCTCACATAACTGATGCCTGCTAACATCGTTTAAAACTGTGGCACGCCCGTGCCTATAATAAACAGCGTCCTGGAATAAGCAGCACTATGTCTAATCAATATAATTCCGAAGCGATAGAAGTCCTCAATGGTCTGGACCCGGTTAAACGCCGTCCGGGCATGTATACCGATACGATGCGGCCCAATCACCTCGGTCAGGAAGTTATCGATAACAGTGTGGATGAGGCGCTGGCCGGACACGCGACGAATATCAAAGTGATCCTGCATGAAGATCAGTCGCTGGAAGTCATTGACGATGGCCGGGGCATGCCGGTAGACATTCACCCGGAAGAAAAAATGTCCGGTGTGGAATTAATCATGACCAAGCTTCATGCCGGCGGTAAGTTTTCCAATAAAAACTATGCTTTTTCCGGTGGTTTGCACGGGGTCGGGATTTCTGTTGTTAACGCTCTGTCCACCCGCGTTGAGGTAGTTATCCGCCGTGACGCAAACGTCTATCAGATTGATTTTGCCAATGGTGAAAAGGCGGAAGAGTTACGGGTCATCGATTCCTGTGGTCGCCGGAATACCGGCACCCGTGTAAGGTTCTGGCCTGATCCTCAGTATTTCGATTCTGCTAAATTCTCTGTTTCCCGCTTAGTGCACAACTTACGTGCTAAAGCGGTGCTTTGTCCCGGGCTGCGCATCCGCTTCGACAATAAAGTCAGCGGCGATACCACCGAGTGGTATTTTGAAGACGGCTTGCGGGACTATTTGTATCAGGCGGTGCAGGAGTTTGAAACGCTGCCGGCAGACACGCCTTTTATCGGAAACTTCTCCGGCAATGCAGAAGCTGCGGACTGGGCTGTCATGTGGCTGCCTGAAGGTGGCGAACTGGTCACCGAGAGTTACGTAAACCTTATTCCTACTGCACAGGGCGGTACCCATGTTAACGGTCTTCGTCAGGGCCTGCTGGAGTCTATGCGGGAATTTTGTGAATTCCGTAATCTGATGCCCCGCGGTGTTAAATTATCTCCTGATGATATCTGGGACCGCTGTGCTTACATTCTGTCGACGAAGATGCAAGACCCTCAGTTTGCCGGTCAGACAAAAGAACGTTTATCCAGCCGTCAGGCATCAGCGTTTGTGTCCGGCGTGGTTAAGGATGCTTTCAGTTTGTGGCTGAACCAGCATACTGATGTGGCAGAAGCCCTGGCTGAAATGTGTATTAACAACGCCCAGCGCCGTCTGCGCCAGAACAAGAAAGTAGCCCGTAAGAAAGTCACACAGGGCCCGGCACTACCCGGCAAGCTCACAGATTGTTCCGGCCAGGATATTACCCGTTCAGAACTGTTTCTGGTGGAAGGGGATTCCGCGGGTGGTTCTGCCAAGCAAGCGCGGGATCGTGAGTTCCAGGCGATTATGCCGCTGCGGGGAAAAATTCTGAACAGCTGGGAAGTCGAGTCCTCCCAGGTGTTGGGTTCACAGGAAATTCACGATATTTCTGTTGCACTGGGTATTGACCCGGATTCTTCGGATTTATCCGGTTTGCGTTACGGGAAAATTTGTATTCTGGCTGATGCTGACTCCGACGGACTGCATATTGCCACGTTGTTGTGTGCCTTGTTCGTCCGTCACTTCCGTGCGCTGGTAGATGCCGGTCATGTGTATGTTGCCATGCCGCCGCTGTTCCGCATCGATGTGGGCAAAGAAGTGTTTTATGCGCTGGATGAAAGCGAGAAACAGGGTATTCTGGACCGGATTGAAGCAGAGAAGAAGCGGGGCAAAGTGAACGTGCAACGCTTCAAAGGTTTGGGTGAAATGAACCCTATCCAGTTACGTGAAACCACCATGGATCCTAATACCCGCCGGTTAGTTCAGCTTACCATTGATGACAGCACAGAAATGTTAGAGATGATGGATATGTTGCTGGCCAAAAAGCGCTCCGGCGACAGAAAGTCCTGGCTGGAAAGCAAAGGGAATATGGCCGAAGTGGTGTAATACCCCGCAGCCTTTATTAAAACTAAAAATAGCCACAAATGTCGCTATTTTTGTCTTGTAAGTTTCATATCAATATGGGGAATACCGTCTTCCAGATACATAGTGGATGTTGGCGTAAAGCCAAATTTTCCGTAGAAACCTGCCAGATGTTCCTGTGCGCCGATTTCAATATTCTGCTCAGGCCAGTATTCAGCGCAGTACGCTAATGCCTTTTCGATCAGAGTGTATCCCTGTCCCGAACCGCGACACTGGCTGGTTGTCAGCACCCTGCCAATACTGACTGACGGATAGCTGAGCCCGGGCGGTAACAAGCGTGCGTAGGCGACAATGTCTCCGTTCTCATAACCAAGCAGGTGACGAACACAAGCCTGAGTATCTTTATCATCCAGCTCAGAATAGGGACAATTTTGCTCTACGACAAATACATTTATTCGTGCCTGAACCAGGGCGTACAGTTGGGTGATTGTGAGCTCACCGAAAGTCAGGCATTGCCAGTTCAGCATAGTATTATCTGCATTGTCTTTAAAATGAATTAGGGGAATGTATCAGGCTTTCCGGATTATTGCACCGGCATTCCGCAAGCATAGTCTATTATTTCACCGGTATATCAGGTGGCACTATGTTCAATCTTTGCTAATTTTTGTATGAGGTGGCAATCAGGCCGCTTTCTTTTTTAGCGATCCGGCTTCGGAACATTTTTCAATGAAAGACATCAGCTTGCACGATAACGGATTTGAGGCCGTTTTCAGGGCCTCAAAAGATGGTCTGGGTATTTTCCGCGAAGGTATATTCTTCGATTGTAATCAGTCGATGCTGGATCTGGTCGGCATCGCTGATAAAGAACAGTTCATCGGCCTGACGCCTTTCGATTTTTCTCCTGAATTTCAGCCTGACGGCCAGGTGTCGGCTGAGAAAGGCGCAAAGCTCATTGAGCGTTGTATGGAGGAGGGGAGTTTACGATTTGAATGGCTGCACTCCAGATTCAACGGGGAGCCATTTTGGGCGGAGGTCATCATCACAAAAATGATGATGAACGACGAAGTTGTGGTGCACGCAAACTGGCGGGATATTTCTGAAAAGAAAAACCTTGAACTGGAAATCGCTGCACAGAAAGATGCCTTTGAAACACTATTCAATGAGTCAGTAGACGGATTATGCCTGCTCACCAGCGAGCACTATCTGGATTGCAACCGCGCCTTTCTCGAACAACTGGGATTCAGTAAAAAAGAAGACATTATTGGTCTGACGCCCATGGATATTTCGCCCGAATATCAGCCGGATGGCCGGCCGTCTGAAGAGGCTGCCGCAGAGATCATCGAAAATGCGTTTAATAAAGGTAGTGTGCGGTTCGAATGGGTGCACAAAAAAGCCTGCGGGTCAGAATTCTGGTGCGAAATTATTGTCACCCTGATTACCCTTGGCGGAGATGATGTGCTGTACGCCATCACCAGGGATATATCTGAAAAGAAAGCATTGGAATTACAAATTGTAGAGCGCAATGCGGCACTGAAAGACTCCAATGCCAGCCTTGAAACCATGATCAATGATTTGAAGCAAACTCAGGATAAGTTAATCGAGTCTGAGAAAATGGCCAGTTTAGGGTCGCTGGTGGCGGGGGTGGCTCACGAAATAAATACGCCGGTAGGCATTGGCCTGACGGGGGTAACCCAATTGATGGAAGAGTGCACAGATATCCGTCAGCGTTACGATAAAGGCAGCCTGACAGAAAACGACTTCGAAGACTTCCTTAACAGTGCCAATGAAATCGCTGATATCGTGAAAAAGAATCTGGTAAGAACCGCTCACCTGGTGAGAAGCTTTAAGCAAGTTGCGGTTGACCAGACCAGCGAGGAAGACCGCGAGGTAAACCTTAAGCAATACTTCGATGAAGTGGTGTTCAGTCTTGCCTCGGTGTTACGAAAAGCCAGTGTCGTGGTGAATATTCATTGCCCTGATAATCTCAATGTTATTACTAACCCGGGTTTGTTGTCTCAGGTACTGACCAATCTTATAGTCAATTCAGTCAATCACGGCTTCAGTGATCGGGATAGCGGGCACATAGCCATGACTATCAGTGAGCTGAACAGTCACGAATTTTTGCTGGTGTACAAAGATAACGGGAAAGGGATCAGCGAGGAAAATGCACCGAAAATCTTCGACCCGTTTTTTACCACGCGCCGGGGGACCGGCGGCACCGGACTCGGGCTCAATATCACTTACAATATTATTACGAATGCATTGGGCGGAAGCATTAAATGCAGAAGCAAAGAAGGCGAAGGCGTAGAGTTTACCATTCAGTTTAAAGTGACTGACCGGCTGTTGTAATGTTCAGCCCTTGACCAGTGACAACGCATTTGCGGTAAGAAAACGGGTGTTATTCCGTCCGCCTTTTTTCGCCGCATAGAGTGCGTCATCAGCTCTTTCCAGCACCACATGCCAGCCCAGATCGCCCTGTTCCATGGTGGCCATTCCCACACTGACAGACAAGGGAAGGGATTCGGTTCCCATACACAAGGGCGTGGACTGAATAGCGAACCGCACACGTTCAGCAATGGCTTTCACATCGCTGACTTTCAGCCCTGCCAGCATGATCACAAACTCCTCGCCGCCAAGACGGAAGTGATAGTCGTACTCCCGGGTGGCTTCCCTGGCGACATTAGCAATATGACGAATGGCTCTGTCGCCGGTTGTGTGTCCGTACTGGTCGTTTACATTTTTAAAAAAATCGATGTCGAAAGTGACAAACGCGAAGGAAAGCTGATTACGCTGGCAGCGGGTAAATTCTCTGCTGGCAGATTCATTCAGGGCATGCCGGTTAAACCAGCCAGTGAGCGCGTCGGTTCTGGATACGGTTTTAAGGGTAACCTCCCGTTTCCAGGCGTGAACAAATATTAATCCGAGTGTCAGACCGGAAATATACAACAGCACAACCAGTGAATTAGTGGTCTGAATAATATCGTTACCAAGGAACTCAAGGTGGTCAGGGAAAAGAAGAATTGCCACAGCACTGCCGGCGGTGTGAACAATGAAAAGCAGAATAATCGTCATGACAGCCCAATAACTCTTACCATGGGCCGAGTGTCTGAAGCGCCACAAGTGGAAGACACTCAGCAGGTTTAATGTCAACATAACCGGGTAGATGGCCAGCATGCGGAATTCCACATTGCTGCTGATTGCATCGTTAAAATGCATCAGCAAAACAAAAGCTGAAAATACACCAATGGAAAGGTGGCTGTTCACCGAGCGGGTTTGCGATGTAATCCCGCTGAGCACAAAACCATGGGCGGCGATATACAGTGTGTTAGATAACACAGGAGTAAGAAGCCAGGGCACGGTGCGAACAGACGCAACAAGGATTAACAGGCTGCAGGCGAGAAAACAGACGCCGGCCAGGGACCAGTCACGCATGGCTTTATCAGCGGTGTTGGTCAGAAAGAGAGCTGACAGCGTAATGGCCATCATTGCACTTAGTAAAACCGTGCAGAGGGAAAGCGTAAACAAGTCCATGTGAGTTCCACGTCAGGGAAGAAATATCGAAATCCGTGATATGGAAAAGTAATTTGCAGCAATACCGGATGCAATTCAATACTAATGCGATGAACGGATTAAGATTGATCCGAATCCGGGGTAAGGTTAGTTTCAATGAGATACCCGCTTAAACAAGGACATTCACACCCTATGACATCTCCCCGTGCAATCAGCCCGACAACCCGCGCCATTTTGTTTGATCATGACGGTACCCTCATTGATTCTGAACAGGTGCATTATGAAATCTGGCGAACAGTGCTCCGCCAGCATGGTGTGAGCCTGACGGAAGCTTTTTACAGTGATGTCATGGCCGGTATTCCGGTTGCCCAAAACGCAGTTGATGCAGTGACAACATTTAAGCTGCCCGTTGCAGCAGAAAGTCTGGCGGAAGAAAAACATGAACAAACCCGCCGTTATCTTGCAGAGCAGCCTTTTCCACTGATGCCTCATGCAGTACAGACCATTAAAAAGTGTTACCAGAGCGGGTATCAACTGGCCATCGTGACCGGTGGAAGCCGCATTTCAGTAGAGCGTACGCTGGAGGCCAGGAACCTTCGTCATATGTTTTCCGCAACGGTTTCCGTTGAAGATGTGACTAACAGCAAGCCGGCGCCTGATTGCTATCTGCTGGCCATGAAAAAGCTGGGACGCCAGCCTCATGAATGTGTCGCCGTTGAAGACACGGAACATGGTATGCGGGCTGCCGTGAACGCCGGTGTGCCTTGCGTCGTTATCCCCACAGTCCATTCAGCCGGACATAATTTTAACGATGCCACATCCAGATATTCATCCCTTCAGGCATGGTGGATGTTAGAGTCCTGATTGTCTGAAGACATACCGGGATTGAATTTATTCCGGAATTCACAAAGAATAATAACCTTCGGTTTAAGAGGCGGATCCGTTTGCGAATATTACGTGGTGTCATTATAGCGTTGCTGGTGAGTGTATTGCTGGTGGCGGGACTGATTGTACTGATGATAGAAAGTGAACCTGTGGTTGATGTAAAAGCAGCGGAACAGGTGGCAGATGCCGATACCGTACATGAACTGCTGTCTCAGCTGGAATCCAGTGTTTCAGATCGCCATCAGGGTCACACTATTACTATCACAACTCAACAGTTTGACTCCATTGTCGGCTTCTTACAGCGTGCCACGCCGGACTTCCGCGGTAAGGTAACTGTGCATCCCGATGCCACCCGTTTACAAGCCAGCATTGCTATTCCGGTGGACTTATTTGACAGCTACCTGAACGTTGATGCCACGATTTTGCCGGCTAACTTCCTGTTGCTGGATGAAGTGAAAATTGGCGATTTACATATACCCGGGCATTTGGCGGTAGGGTTGGCCGAGTGGTTGGTTAACCGCTGGACTAAAAGTGATATCGCCACTCAGGCAAGGGAGCAGATTGAAAAAGTCAGTATGACGGAACAGGAAATGATGGTCAGTCTGCGTCCTATGGACGGCTTCCTGCGCAATCTGAACGAAGTCAAAAATGGTTTATCGGTGGATCAGGACGACGAGCTGCGGGACTTAACGGCCTATTACCTGCGCTACATCTCTTTTCAGGATATTACCCTGGCGGATACCCCGCAACCGGCAGTAGATTTTATCCGTCTGACCATGAAACGCGCAGCTCAGCGAAGCACGCCTGAGAACGCGGCGGAACATAACCGTGCAGCCATTCTGGCGCTGGCAATTTTTATCGGCCATCACCGGGTTGCCAACTTTGTCGGAGACGTTCAGCCTGATGCGGATAAAGCCTTGAAACCGTTAACGCCACCATTACTGCGGGGCCGCAACGATCTTGCCAGACACTTCCTGATTTCCGCTGCATTAAAAGTATTAAGTGAGCAAGGCGTTACACTGGCCATCGGTGAATTTAAAGAATTGATGGACCGTGCTATGGGCGGAAGCGGTTATTCCTTCGTTGATCTGACAGCTGATATGGCCGGTATTGAGTTTGCGCGTGTTGCGACGTCACCGGTTCATGCTGTCCGGGTGCAGCAACTATTATCTGAAATGCATGACGACGATGTGATCATGCCGCCGGTTGACGGTCTGGCAGAGGGATTGTCGAAAGACCAGTTTATTGAACAGTTTGAGCGGGTAGACAGCGACGCCTACCTGCAGGAAGTGGCAAAGATAAAGGCCCGTCTTGCAACGGTGCCTCTTTACCAACTTGAAGAAAACTGAGGGCGGGTCAGGCTTTGCCTACCGCCTGAAACTGTGACAGGGTCGTCAGCGCCAGTTCTATCTTTTTCACCAGCGGAGCCAGGCCTGCTTTGAAGGTCGCTTCGTCAGCGTCTTTGATGGCCTGCCAGTCGCGGGCGATTTCTTCCACGTAGGGTGAAAAGCGTTTTGCCTGTGTTTCAAACCCGCTGTCTTCTGCGAATACTGCCTGAAACTTGCCTTTCTGAACCTGTTGTAACTGGTCCAGCACCGCATCGGCATCTATCGCTTTGCGGTAGAGGGTTTGTAAGGTTTCCTGAAGTTGTTCGTTAATTGCCTGCATGACTTTCCGGATTTCTGCTAAAGTTTATGAGTGTATGGTCGATAACGATGTACCCGTACTGCATCATTAATGATGTAGTACGCTGATGAAGGTGGGCAATTCTGCCTACTTTTTTACTTTGCTACAAGCAACAAAGGAAACTGGTATGGATATACAAGGTGCTGGTGCATCTGCAACATCCGGTGCGTCGCTTGAGTTGGCCTCTCTTAAAATGGCGAAAAGCCAGCAACAACAAGAGGGACAAGCAACGCTTCAGCTGCTGGAATCAGCCGCTGACGTACCAAAACCGTCATCCGGTAATCCGTCGTTGGGTGCCAACGTCGATACCTACGCGTAATTACGGGTGAATATGTAAGTCGACAGGCGTTTTGCCGGGCTGGCCGCCGATTTCTCTGGTGAGTTTCGGTACCAGAAAACCCGGTAAGCGCTTTATTACTTCCGCCATCAATGATCTGGCTTCATCGTCAGACACTTCAAAGTGGGCCGCGCCCTGAACTTTGTCCAGCAAATACAGATAGTAGGGCATCACGCCTGCTTCAAAAGACGCTTCCTGCAAATCTACCAGTGCATCAGCCGTATCATTAACGCCTTTCAATAATACTGCCTGATTGAGCAGCGTCACGCCATGCCTGCGTAATGCATCTAAACGGTCGTTCAGTGCCGGACTGAATTCATTGGCGTGGTTAGCATGTAATACCAGAATCGTTTTCACCGGCAATGACGTTAACCAGTCACTGAACTCTGCGTCCAGGCGTTGGGGGAGCACGACCGGCAGGCGTGTATGAATTCGCAATCTGCGGATATGGGGGATCCGTGATATTTCACCGGCCAGCCAGGCCAGATGGGTATCTTTTGCCATCAGCGGATCACCGCCCGAGAAAATCACTTCGTTAATGGCCGGATCGGCAGCAATATAAGCAATGGCGTTTTCCCATTCCTGTTTGCTCACCGCATTGTCGGCGTAGGGGAAGTGGCGACGGAAGCAGTAGCGGCAGTTTACAGCGCATCCGCCTTTTACAATCAGCAGTACGCGACTTTGGTACTTATGTAATAACCCCTTACCGGCAGTATCATGTTCATCCAGCGGGTCGGTGCTGTAGCCGGGGGCGGCTTCAAATTCCTGAGATAAAGGCATTACCTGGCGGAGCAACGGGTCATGCCAGTTGCCTTTTTCCATCAATGAGGCGAAGTGGCGGGGGACGCGCATGGGAAATAACCGTCTGGCAGCGCCGTGATGACCCAGTTGATCTACATCGAGATCCAGGTAGTCCAGCAGGTCTTCCGGGCGGGTAAACGCCATTGCAAGATCTTTTTGCCAGTTTGTCTCTACAGACAGCCGATTTTTAGGTATTATTTGCGCCACTTCGTATTTACACCTTATGTATTGGCAGAGAAAAATATGGCTTTTTACAGCACTAACGAATTCAAAGGCGGCCTCAAGATCATGCTTGACGGCGAACCTTGTAACATTCTGGAAAACGAATACGTAAAACCGGGTAAGGGTCAGGCTTTTAACCGCGTTAAAATCCGTAAGCTGATCTCCGGTAAAGTTCTGGAAAAAACGTTCCGCTCCGGTGAAACCGTAGAAGGCGCAGACGTGATGGATACGGAACTGGCCTACCTGTACACCGACGGCGAATTCTACCACTTTATGAATAACGATACATTCGAACAAATCGCTGCTGACGAAAAAGCGGTTGGCGAAAACATTAAGTGGCTGAAAGAGAACGATGTGTGCACCATCACACTGTGGAACGGCTCACCTATCACAGTAACTCCGCCTAACTTTGTTGAGCTGGAAATCACTGAAACAGACCCAGGCCTGAAAGGCGATACAGCGGGAACCGGCGGCAAGCCTGCTACGCTGTCTACCGGCGCTGTTGTTCGTGTACCTTTATTCGTTCAAACCGGTGAAGTTATCCGTGTTGATACCCGCTCCGGCGAATACGTATCACGGGCGCAGAAGTAATCTGAACCCGCTGCCGGCCGGTACGCACTTACGTGCACTGGCCGGATATATTCTTATGCCCTCTCCGGCCTGATAATTCCCGTATCCGATCTCATGTCATCAAATACTCCCTGGCAACCCACCGCATCGCTGAATAATTTGCGTAAGCGGGCTGAACTGCTGCGCCAAATCCGTGATTTCTTCGCCTGCAGAGATGTGCTCGAAGTCGATACACCATTGCTAAGCCACGGTACCGTTACCGATGTGCATCTGGCTGCCTTTTCCAGTGAATTTGATCACAGCGACACAGGCAGAAAGGAAACCCTGTATTTGCAAACGTCGCCGGAATACGCCATGAAACGGCTGTTGTGTGCAGGCTACGGTTCGATTTATCAGATATGCAAAGCGTTTCGTCATGAAGGGGCAGGGCGCTTTCACAACCCTGAATTTACTATGCTGGAGTGGTACCGTACCGGCTATGACCATCATCAGTTGATGGCAGAAATGGACACCCTGCTGCAACTGACATTGTCGACCGGAACTGCGGAAAAAATCAGTTATCAGGATGTATTCCTCAGGGAATTAAACGTCGATCCTCTTACCGCCACAGTTGAGCAACTGCAGCAAATCGCTTTGCAATGCGGGCTGGATATGCATGCCGGCATGCCGGAAGACGCAGACACCCTGCTTCAACTGCTGTTTAGCCTTTACATCGAGCCCCGTATTGGCGCTGCCGTACCCTGTTTTGTTTATGGCTTTCCAGCCTCGCAGGCAGCACTGGCAAAAGTGAATGAAGATGACCCCCGTACTGCTGATCGTTTCGAAGTGTATTTTAAAGGCGTGGAACTGGCGAACGGGTTTAATGAACTGGCTAACCCCGCGGAACAGCGTCAGCGCTTTCTTAACGATAATGCACAACGCCGTCAAACCGGCTTACCGGAACTGCCGGTGGATGAGCATTTCCTCTCTGCGCTGGAGCAGGGATTACCTGACTGCGCCGGCGTGGCACTGGGTATCGACCGATTGCTGATGCTGAAAACAGGTGCTGAACATATTCAGGACATCATTGCGTTCCCCGTATCGCGGGCCTGAATAAATTCCCTTATCCTACCCTGACAGTATTATCTGCTTTTTGAACGATTCCTGAAATCAATCTGTGATAATTTTGCAAAGTTTATGGCATGATATGTTATATCATCGATAAAACGCTGATGTTGTCGACAAAATGCCGTTGACGTTAACGCTAATTCGCCTGAAAATGTTATAACATTACGAAACAGGCGATAACTCAGTAGTTAACGGAAATCACCATGCATACTCCCTCTCTTATAGCTGTTGCTTTGATGACAGCATTCAGCAGTGCCGCACTGGCCACGACAATAACAGGTAAAGTCACTGATCAAGCCGGCGCTCCCGTTGCAGGAGCAGAAGTCTCAGTAGAAGGTTCAAGGCGCGTAGTCTATACCGACGAAAATGGCATTTATTCAATGGATAATGTCACCGCACAAGACGTCCATATTCATGTGGCAACGCCGAAATATCTGCATGGTGATAAAGATTTAGGCCCCGTTTCTGAAGACCAGCAGGTTAACTTTACGCTTCTGCCAGCTTCCATTGAGAACATCACGGTAACTGCTACCGCAATGCAAACCTCTGTACTGGAAAGCGTGACGCCGGTCTCGGTTATCGGCTCAGAAGAACTGCGCAGAAAACAACAGCCGACTTTGGGTGAAACACTGAAAACTGTTCCGGGTGTGCATTCCAGTTACTTCGGACCGGTCTCAAGCAGTCCGGTCATTCGTGGTGCCGGTGGTCCGCGGGTGAAAATCGTGCAGAACGGTCTGGATGTATCTGATGTGTCACGAATTGGTCCTGATCATAACGTAGCGGCCAGCACTTCCAGTGCCACTCAGGTGGAAGTACTGCGCGGTCCTGCCACATTACAATATGGCTCCGGCGCGATCGGCGGTGTGGTCAACGTGGTCGACAAACGTATTCCTCAGGAAATGCCATACGGCACAGAAGGGGAAGCAGAAATGCGTTATTCCACCGTGGACAACGGTAAGTTCGGTAAGGTGGACGTGACCACCGGAACCGGCAATGTGGCATTTCACTTCGATGGTTTCAAACGCAAAACGGATGACGTGGATATTCCCGGCTACTCAGAGGCTGAGCCGGATGATGATGCCACTTACGGCACACTGGCCAGTACAGATATGGATACAACCGACTTCAATGCCGGTATCAGCTATGTAAAGGATGAAGGCTTCTTCGGCTTTTCTGTAGAAAAACTGGATAACCTGTATGGCGTGCCCGGTCATCATCATCATCATGAGGAAGAAGAGCATGAAGAAGGTGAAGAGCATGAGGAAGAAGGCGCAGAAGAAGGTACCAAAATTGATGTGGATATGACCCGCTATCAACTGGCGGGTGAATGGCATTCGCCCACTGCCGGCATTGACAATATCCGGTTCTCTGCTGCTTATACAGACTACACCCACGTTGAAATTGAAGATGGCGAAATTGGTACGCAATTTAATAATGAAGGCGTGAATGCCAAGCTGACGATTGCCCATACCGGTATTGCCGGATGGCATGGTGTATTTGGTTTCCAGCTGACGGACAGCGATTACGAAGCGATTGGTGAAGAAGCATTTTCCCCGCCAACCAGCACAGATACACAAGCTGTTTTTCTGATTGAACAGAAGAAAGTGGGCGACGTGACTTTTGAGTTGGGTGGCCGTCTTGAGCAAACCTCCTACGATGCGGATGACGCTGAAGTGGAACTTCATGTGGAGCACCTTGACGAAGAAGAGCATGAGGAAGAGGAAGAACATGAAGAAGAGGCTATGGTCTTCAACTTCCCTGACTATGACTTCACCAGTGTTTCGGTATCTGCCGGTGCAAACTGGGAATATCAGCCGGGTTACTCTGCCGCATTGACATTATCCCGTAATGAACGTGCGCCAAGTCAGCAGGAATTGTTCTCCGGTGGTCAGCACATTGCGACCCGGACTTATGAAGTCGGGTTGGTGTATCAACTGGATGATGAAGGTGAGTTATCTGACACGCTCAGAAGTGTAGATGAAGAAGTCAGTACCAACCTGGATCTCACATTCCGTAAATTCAGCGGCAACTGGGGTTACACTGCGTCACTGTTCTACAACCAGGTTGACAACTACATTTATGAAAGTGGTACAGGCCTGATTGCTGTAACCGAAGAGCATGAACACGAGGAAGAAGGGGCAGAAGAGGAAGGTCATGAGGAAGAGGGCACACCGGTGTACTACTTCCGGCAATCCGATGCTGACTTATACGGTATGGAAGCCGAGGTGTTCTACAACATTACCGGTGAATGGCGTGTGGATTTATATGGTGACTACATTCGTGCCAAACTGGATAACGAAGACTTGCCACGCATTCCGCCTCTGCGTATCGGCTCGTCAATCCGTTATCAGGGGCAATCACTTTCCGGTGAGGTGGGGGTGGAATGGTATGACGACCAAACCCGTACTGCACCGTATGAAACCGCAACCGATGGCTACACCTTGCTGAACGCCAGTGTTGAATATGACATCGCATCTGCCGGGGTGGACTGGGTGCTGTTCGCAACTGCAGACAACATCACAGACGAAGAGGCCCGAGTACACACGTCGTTCCTGAAAGATTTAGCGCCGCTGCCCGGCCGCAACTTCTCGGTGGGTGTAAGAGCCGTGTTTTAAGTCCCTGGCATGCCGGCATGGTGATGTGTGTGTTCGTGTAGTTACTGAATCTGTCAGTTTGCTGCGTGAAGCCGGGCCGGCGAGACGCTATACTGACTCCCGTTATGGTTTTCCATTGCGGGAGTTTTTTTGTTAAAGGGCACATCTTTGATTCTTTCTACATCGCGGCTGCATCTGCGCAAGCCGGTGGCTGATGATCGCAACTGGATTTTTGCGTTAAATCACGATCCTCTGTGGCT
Organism: Alteromonas sp. ABV2_168; assembly: GCF_056161165.1. NCBI lineage: Bacteria > Pseudomonadati > Pseudomonadota > Gammaproteobacteria > Alteromonadales > Alteromonadaceae > Alteromonas > Alteromonas sp. ABV2_168. The sequence goes on from NZ_JBSWYQ010000003.1 coordinate 178,295, forward strand.
GCGCTTCATTGGAAACCGGGGCGTCCATACACTTAAAGATGCGAACCGGTATATTGATAATGCGCTGGTGCATTTTGAAAACCATGGCTATGGCCTGTTTGCCGTAGAAGATAAATTAACCGGTAAACCGTTGGGGATGTGTGGTTTGATAAACCGCGGCATTTTCAGTGCACCCGATTTAGGATTCGCCTTGCTGCCGCAAGCCCGCGGGCAGGGGATTGGTGGCGAAGCCGGTGAAGCGGTTATCAGCTATGCCAGAGACATCCTTGGCGTGAATTATCTCACTGCGATGACTCATGCTGATAATACGGATTCTCAGAAACTGTTAATGAAGCTGGGCTTTATGAAGCGGGGCAATCTGTTTATGTCAGGTGTATCCGCGCAACATTTTTTCTGGCTGGATTTAAAAACGCGGCAGCGCTGAATTTACGCGCTGCCACAGCGTCAGCTTTTTTACACCGCCGGAAGTAAAGTGACAGATTTCAGAATGATGGGCTCTTTAGGGGAATTCGGTTCACCCAGCGCCGGCTGATAGTCCAGCTCTACTTCCATCATTTTTTCCACAACAGCTTCGCCTTCCACAATCATACCGAACACGCTGTAACCCCAGTCTCTGCCGGGATCCAGGTTGGTATTGTCATTCATGTTAAAGAAGAACTGTCGTGTCGCTGAATGCGGGTCGTTCTGGCGTGCCATGGAAACCGTGTACATCTTGTTGCTCATGCCACTGCCGGATTCGTTGAAAATCGTGCCGTAATCCGGCTTTTCATCAAACTCAGCATTGTAACCGCCACCCTGGACGATATAGCCGGGTACAACACGGTGAAAAATGGTGCCGTTATAGCTTTTCTTATCAACGTAACGCAGGAAGTTATTCACGGTGATAGGCGCACGGCGGCGGTACAGTTCGACGACAAAATCGCCCATTGTGGTTTCCATTTTCACCCGCGGGTAATAATTGTCCGGCTGAATTTGTGAGCCGTCATCTTTTGGTTTTGCTGCAATAACCGGAGTGGTTACGACAACTAAAGCCAGCAGCAAAGCACGCAGCATAGCATTCTCCCTTTAGCGTTTTGCACAACTTAAAATAACAAACTTCTGATGGCTGGCAACTTGCGTTACGCCACCAAACAAGCGCTTTAATTTAACATGGTAATCGAGATGGCGGTTACCCACCACCACCAGATGTCCGCCTCTGGCCAGACTGGCTTTGGAATCTGAAAACATTTGCCAGGCAATGTGGTCGGTGATCGCGTTCTGCTGATGAAAGGGGGGGTTGCAGAACACTTTGCTGAATCCGCCCTCTTCAGCCTCTTTCAAGGCGTCAAGGCAGTTCGATGGCACAAATTCACATTGCGCCAGTTGTTCAGGAAAGTTCTCTGCCACGTTTTGTCTGGCTGAGGCCAGCGCCATGAATGACTCATCAACAAAGGTGATCCGCGCCTGTGGTGCCAGTGCCAGCGCGTTCAGACCTAAAATGCCGTTGCCGCAACCAAGATCAATAACCCGTTCGTTGTTGGTCACGTTCATATGTTCAATCATGAACCTTGCCCCGATGTCTAAAGAGCGTCCGGAGAATACATTGGCATGGTTGGAAAGTGTCAGCGTTACGCCGTTCTGGCTTTTCGCTGTCCAGCGCACCGGATAAGGAGACTGTACGGGCTTTTTCAGTATCGCTTCATCCGGCTTTGCAAAAATAAGGCGGGATTTTTTCTTTGCCAGTGAAGTGGTGGTGTGACCGGTGTATTTCTCAAACAGCTCCAGCACATTTTTCGTGATGGCCTTCACTTTCGCACCGGCCACAATACGAGTTTCAGGGGTAATGACTTCCTGCAACATAATCAACTGATGTTCCAGCAACGCCAGAGTGCGGGGTATTTTTATAATCACCGTTTGCGGCTTTTCCGGCAACGGAGCAAGGCAATCAGCAGCTTTTAATGGTGAGGCTACCAGTCCGTTGTCATCCTGTGTGGCGGCAATATTGTTACCTTCCAGGTTGTCAGCCAGCGAGCGGTGAGCAATCCATGAATCTGAAATCCAGCATGGATTATCAGTGGCATACCAGCAGCCCAGGGTGCCGAAGTCATCATTAAATATGATACATTTGCCGGGGCCTTCAGGGGCTTCTGTGGCAAGATAATCGATGATCAACTCATCGGCGCTGTCCCAGGCCTGTAAACTGACATGCTGATGTTTTGCCGGGTGGCGTATTAAGTTCAGTTCGCGGTCGCGAAATACAAAGGCTGTGTTGTCGCTCATGCTGTGTTGTCGCTCATGATAACGTTAATCGGGTTCCGGATTTATGCAATTTTCACTGTTCGATGATGGCTGTAACGCCGGCGCTGCGCCTCAGAAACTGGCGTTACCCGGCGCGGATGTTACTTACATACCTGGCTGGATCGGGCCGGATGATGCTGACGCGTTGTACGCATCGCTGGCCTCATCGTTAAACTGGTCACAGGATACCATTAAACTGTTTGGTAAGCCGGTTAAAATTCCGCGTCTGCAAGCCTGGTATGGGGATGCTGTCAGCGAGTATTCCTACTCCGGCCTGACGATGGTACCGCGCCCCTGGACCGCTGATCTGCTGGCGTTGAAAACTCGTTGCGAAAACACCGCCGGTTGCAGGTTTAACAGTGTGCTGGCGAACTGGTACCGGCACGGGCAGGACAGCATGGGCATGCATGCCGATGATGAAAGGGAGCTGGGCGAGCAGCCGGTTATTGCATCTGTGACTCTCGGTGAAGCGAGGCCCTTTCTGTTTCGTCACCGCAGTGGTGCTCCGTCAGTGAAGATCAGTCTTGAGCATGGCTCACTGCTAATCATGCAGGGTGACACTCAGCGCAACTATCTGCACGGCATCAACAAGACGACCCGGCACGTTGATGGTAGAATTAATCTAACTTTCCGATTTATCTATCCCGCTGTGCCGGAGCAGAACCCATGCAAAATGTAAAACAGTTTATCGAACAGCAACTTAATGATGCTCTCACACCTGTGTATCTTGAAGTGCTGGATGAAAGTCATATGCACAATGTGCCCGACGGTGCCCAGAGTCACTTCAAAGTAACGGTGGTGTCTGAAGCGTTTGTTGACGTACGTCGGGTGCCCCGTCACCAGAAGGTGAACGGTTTGCTGGCTGAAGCTTTACAGGGGCCGGTACATGCACTGGCTTTGCACACGTATACCCCTGAAGAATGGGAAGCCAGAGGCGGCAGTGTAACCCCGTCACCGGATTGCCTGGGTGGCAGTAAGTTGGGATAATTTTCCATGATTTTTAAAGAGAAAAAGAGCACGCCGGTCGTGCTCTTTTTTTGTTTTTTGACCCGCCCGGGATCCGTCCGGAAGAGAAGAGATCTCAAACCGGCGTCCGGTTCTGTCACTTGTCTAAAAATGTTAAACAATAGTTGTAAAATGATATCGATGTCATTAATGTAAAGGCCCTAAAGTGAGTTTAACAAATAATTAACTTCTTGCAGGCTCAACGGGACCAACGTGTTGAGCCTGTTTCTTACCGGAGAGAGGAAACAATAATGACTTCGTCACTTACCCGTCGACATTTTCTTAAAGCTGGTCTGGGCGTAGCCGGTGTACTGGCAGCGCCGGGACTGATGGCCAACGCGATGACCGGAGGCTGTAATGCAGCTTCAGGCAGACCTTACGGCGTTCAGATGTACATGCTGCGCGACATGTTTGCAAAAGATCCCGCCGGTACAATTAAAAAACTGGCTGAAGCCGGTTTCAAGCAGCTTGAAATGTTCGGTGTAGGTGGCTCAGTGAATGCAGAAGGCGCGCCGCTGTTCGGTTTAAGCATCGATGATATGGCAGATCTGATGGCAGAATATAAGCTGACAGTGCCGTCTGTACATATTAATTCCGACCTGGAAGACATTGAATATATCAAGGAACTGGGCAGCAAACTGAATATCGATTACTTCATCGAGCCCATGGCCGGCGAATTCCTGAATTTCAAAGATGGTAAAGTAAACCTGAACACCCCTTCTTCTGTTGACGAAGTTAAAGCTATTGCTGCACGTCTGAACAAACGTGGTCAGACAATGAAAGAGCTTGGCTTCAAGTTCGCATACCACAACCACAACTTTGAGTTCGATAAGGTGGATGGACAGGTGATTTTCGACATCATGATGGAGAACACCGACCCGGAGCTGGTTAAAATTGAGCTGGATTTAGGTTGGGTTGCGGCAGCCGGTCATGATCCTGTTGCCATGCTGAATAAATACAAAGGCCGTGTTATCGGCTGTCATATGAAGGATTACGACGGCTCGGTTCCGCTGAGTGACGATCCGCGTATGATCATTCCTGAGATGTCACGCATCTCAACCCCGGGGGACGGCAAATCAGACTTTGCCGCCATCGTTAAACACCTGAACGAAAATGACGTGAAGTACCGCTACGTAGAAGTGGATGTAACAGATACGCCGTTTGAAGATGCTGTGCGCGGACTCTGTCATCTGAGTGCGTTAGGTTAACCGTGGATCAGAATAAGGAACGTTTGTTATGAAAAAACGGCTGTTTGCTTTGTCTGCTGTTGCAGCAGTAATGTTAAGTGCCTGTGGTGAGAAAGTGGCTGAAAGTCCTGCGCCGGTAGCTGAAGATGCATCACCGCAGGTAACGGTTAAAAATGGTACGCTGCAGGGCGTTAAAGATGATGATATCCGCGTTTTTAAAGGGATCCCTTACGCAAAACCTCCGGTTGGTGAAAATCGCTGGCGTTCTCCTCAGCCCGTTGCAGACTGGAACGGTGTGAAAGAAGTGCTGGATTACGGCAACGACTGTATGCAAAAGCCGTTTCCAAGTGACGCTGCACCGCTAGGGAAAGAGCCTGCGGAAGATTGTTTGTACGTGAACGTATGGGCACCGCAGGAAGATGATATCAAGCGTCCTGTGGTTGTGTGGATCCATGGTGGTGGTTACGTGAATGGAGGTGCATCGCCTGCCACCTATGACGGTAGCGAATTTGCCCGTGCCGGTGTGATTTTTGTCAGCTTTAACTACCGCCTTGGCCGTTTTGGTTTTTTCGCACATCCGGCACTTTCAGCCGCTGAAGAAGGTCCGTTAGGCAACTACGGTTTTGAAGATCAGATAGCCGCCATGCAATGGGTGAAAGATAACGTGGAAGCCTTCGGTGGCGATAAGAATAATGTCACCATCATGGGCGAATCTGCCGGCGGCGGTTCTGTACACAATCTTATGCAGACTCCGGGTGCACGGGGTACCTTCCAGCGGGCGATTATTATGTCCGGTGGTGGCCGTTCATTAACCGGCGAACGCAGCTTAACGGAAGAAGTAAACGGTCAGCCTTCTGCGGAGCAGATTGGCGTTAATTTCGCTGAAAAGAATGGCATTTCCGGTAATGGCGCAGAAGCGCTGGCGGCTTTGCGGGCATTGCCGGCAGACAAAGTGGTCGATGGCCTGAATCTGATGGCACTGTTTCAGCCTCCCGGCGGTGTACCGACGTATGTTGGCGGCCCTATTGCTGATGGTGACATTGTAAAGGGCAGCACCCAAACATTGCTGGAGCAGGGTAAAGTCGCGAAAGTGCCGGTAATGGTGGGTACGACCAGCCAGGATATCGGATTCAGCATGTTCCCGGATAAAGAGGCATTGTTCGCCTCATTCGGCGAGTACGCGCAGGCAGCGAAAGATGCCTATGACCTTGAAGGAACCGGTGAATTACAGGATATCGGAGCGGAAGTGGCACAGGACCGTATGATGCAGGAGCCTGCAAGGTTTGTTGCTGAGCGTATGACAGACCTGGACGAAAACGTGTACATGTACCGGTATGGTTACGTGGCAGAAAGTGTCCGTAACGGGAAGGGCGCCCCCCATGCCAGTGAGATCCCGTTTTTCTTTAAAACGGCCGACGTGAAGTATCCGGATGCCACTGAGCAGGATCTTAATGCCTCTGAACTGGTTTTCGACTACGTGGTGAGCTTTATCGAAAATGGTGATCCTAATGTGGCCCGGTTGCCGGAATGGAAGCCTTATGACAATGAAGCGCATAACATCATGACGTTCGCCATGGACGCTACAGCGGTGCATAGTGAAGACCCGTGGACAGAGCGTCTGGATGTGGTCCAGCGTTCAACCGAAGCGGCTCAGGCTGCCATGCGTTAACCGTGTTTTTCAGCGGTATTAAAACGTAAAAGAGCGCATCAATATGCGCTCTTTTTTGTTTTCAATATCTGTTCATTGTGGAGGGTCTTTGTATCAGGACACTATACCAGGTTCAGCGAGGTCAATGTTCCGAATGCCAGAGCTGTCACCGGTAATGAAACCAGTGTGGATACAGCAATAATACTGGCAGCCAGCCGGTGGTCTCCGCCCATATTTCTTACCATCACATAGCTGGCAGCGGCTGTCGGGGCAATCGACAGGAGCAGCACTATCCCCAGGCTCATTCCGGTAAATCCGGCAAGATACGCCAGCCCTACCATCAGCGCGGGATAAAGAATGCACTTGCTTACTGTACTCAACGTAATATTAAACCAGTCGGCGGAGAATGAGCGGAACTGCAGCGAAGCACCGGTACAAATGAGCGCAAGAGGTAAAGTTAACTGGGAAACATATTCACCGGTTTTAAGAATGGCGTCAGGCAGCGTCCATGAGTAATAGGAAAAGGGCAGCGCCACGACAATGGAAATGATCAGCGGATTTTTAGTGATACCCTTGATTTGTTTGCTCACAGAGCGGTGGCCGGTCTGATAAAAGTTAAGCACAATCACAGACAAAATATTAAATAAAATTGTGACACAGCCCAGGTATACAGATGCGGCAGCCAGCCCTTCGGGCCCGTACGTATTGGCGCAGTAAGCCAGGCCGATAATACCCATATTGGCTCTGAAACCACCCTGAACCACAACACCTCTTGCCTGATAAGGCGTCACCGTCATCCTTGCCGTAAGCACCAGCAGAGCACACATGATGAGTGTGCCGGCAATACCCACCCCAATCAGCGGAAAGTTTGCGGCATGGGCAAAGTCGGCCTGACTGATAGATAAAAACAGCAATGCAGGTAATGTGACGTTGAAAACCAGCTTAGAACCGGCTTCAACAAAACTCTCGTTCAGCCATTTTATGCGGAAAAATAACCAGCCCATCAGCAATAAAATCAGCACGGGTAATAGGGTTTCAGTGATAAAGGAAAACATGGGTAGTCAATACAGGAGATGATGGCGGCCATTATACCAAGATTTTCGATACTTGAAGGCGCTGTAACAGCAAAATCTGTTGTATTCAGCGTATTGATTCTTCCGGTAAAGCGATCCAAAGCTGCGCTCAAAAGGAATAAAGACTATCTGTCAGTGACCCTTCGTTTCTATGCAATCCGATCACATCAGGCCATCCGTGTTGCGACTCATGGCTTTTGCCGGACTTTCCGGTTTACTTCTGCTCGCTGCATGGGTACATCTTGACCCAGTGCCCGCCATCGATAAAAGCATTATGTTGATGTTACGCCGTGCCGGAGACCCGGGGCAGCCAGCAGGGCCGTTATGGCTTGCGGTACATTTCCGTGACATGACCACCTTGGGCAGTAACTGGTTTTTAATTGTGATCACCGGCCTGGCAGCTCTGGTGTTACATAAAAAGGGGCAGACCCGTCACGCTGTTTTTCTGATAACAACAGTACTGTCCGGTATGGTTGTCAGTTTTGCACTAAAATATGGTTTTCACCGGCCACGGCCAGATCTGGTTCCTCATATTACGAAGGTATACACCAGCAGTTTTCCTTCAGGCCATGCCATGATGTCATGTTTAACGTATCTTTGTCTTGCGTTCACCGGTGCATCAGTAAGTGGCAACCCGTCGTTGACCCGCTGGTTTTCCGGTATTGCCATGTTAATTATTTTGCTGGTCGGCATGAGCCGTGTGTTTCTGGGGGTTCACTGGCCCACTGACATTCTGGCAGGCTGGTGCGCGGCTGTCCTCTGGCTGTCACTGGCTTTAATGACGGCGGCATACGTACGGCGAACTGGATGAATCATTTACTGCCTGATGTGGCTTTTACCACACGTTCCGCCACATCAATCAGGCGACAATTCTGATCCATCGCTGTTTTTTGCAGGCGACGGTAAGCCTGATCTTCGGTTAGTTGCCATTGCTGCATAATAAGCAGTTTGGCACGGTCGATACATTTTTGATCGGTAATCGCCTGGCGGGCTTCCTCCAACGCTACTGACATGTTTTTGATGTGTTCAGTCTGATCGCATAACAAGTCGTAAAAAGACCGGTGTGCGGATAAATTTTCCGCATTGGAAATGGTATCCGGACCGGACATTTCTGAACCCCGTAAGCCCGGCATTTGCGGATCAAACAGCATTGTCAGTGGTGTGCCCGTTGGATTAGGTTGTTGTTCCAGCGTTTTTACCCGTTGATGATGATTTTTCAGCTCGGCATCTGCACGACTGACCAGCTCTGAAGCCAGTGAAATGAGTTTGGCGGTCAGCGCTTCGTCAATGGATTGCATGGCATCAATGCGGGTGGTGGCAATGTCATACCATACTTCACTGATTTGTCCGTCAATGGGACTGCCATCAGCCAGTTGTTTTATCATTGTTCGCAGGCGGGTAAGGTCGGCCTGGGCATCGCTCTGACAGATGACTTCCCATTGCTGCAGCGTTTGCGGGTCGGCAAAAGCCATAAATATGTCAAAGCTGTGTTGCTGATCCTGCTGCAGTTGATCAAGGCGGTCGCACAATGACTTATTAAAATGGGTTTCAGCAAAGCCAATAGCACCCCAGGCCCGCTCTTGTCCGGCCAGTTCTTTACCCTGTAAAAAATTGAACAGCGCCACCAGAAGCCGGGTGATATCCGGATCGCTCGCTACGTCAGCGGCCTCAAAGATAACCGAGAGTAAACCCGTTACCAGCCGGCAGTATGCCTGTGTTGACTCAAGGGATGTCAGTGCCTGTTCAGCTACCTGATCCCGCAGGGAAGAAAGGTTATCCAGCCCTTGTAGCGCCATGGTGATGCTCACCAGTAAGCGCATGTTAGCGGCACTTTCATCACCTGAGAGATATAGAGATTTTAGCTGGCTGCGTAAGGTTTGTTCGGCAAAATTACTGTCTGCAATCTGATCTTCCCGTTGCTGACCAAACCGTTCCCCTTTCGACGCAAGATATACGTTACTGATACCGCGCTCCCGCTGGAGTTGATGGATCATGTCTTTCACTGAGGTCACCAGTTTGCAGTTGGATGCCAGTTGATTAAGTGCGTGAATTTCGGCGTGCTTTGCCGCCAGTAGGAACCGTTTTGTCGCTTCGCTGAATACTGCCATGGTGGTGCTGGTGTCTTTCTGTGGTGGTCGCAATCGACGTTGCCTGTTTATAAGATTTAGCAAAGCCTGTTCCACCATTTTAACCTGTTGATAATTAGGGATTAGTTTCCTCTGGCTAACTTGTTAATACGCAATCCGTTTGGCTTTGACGGAATTTTCCCCGTTTCACAGGAAATTGCGGATCTTCATTGTGCGCGGATGAACTTTTTTGGTGCAATAAATAAATGAATGCTCGGCAAGTCACACGTGAATATTCATAACTGTCAGAAAAATAATGACAATTTAAATCTGGCCTTTTCCTTGCTGTTTAAAATTGCAACACGGGGTTTTGCATACAACACAATGTAAACTTGGATAACGGCGTCCAATACCACACTGGAAACAGTGCATGGTTGGGCGTTTTTTTGTGCCCGCATTTTGTTGTGTGCAACACATGTCAGCGACTAAACAACACACAACAAAAAGGTATACACAATGGCTTACTTACTTCCGAATGAATTTGTAACCAAGATGGTGGATGCGGGTGAATCCAAAATTTACATGTCTACCCGTGATACATTAATCCGCGGTTATATGGCCGGCGCAATCCTTGCTCTGGCAGCGGTTTTTGCAATTACGATTGCTGTACAAACCGGCGTATTTTTAATTGGTGCGGTGCTGTTTCCTGTTGGCTTCTGTATGCTTTATCTGATGGGATTCGATCTGTTAACCGGTGTTTTTGTACTGACACCACTGGCCTGGCTGGCGAAACGGCCCGGCGTCACATGGTCTCAAATTCTCCGTAACTGGGGGCTGGTATTCTGCGGTAATTTTGCCGGTGCACTGACAGTGGCGTTCATGATGTCATTTATCTTTACCATGGGTTACAACACTGATGGTGGTGCTATTGCAACAAAAGTAGCCGGTATCGGTGAAGCCCGTACCCTGGGTTATGCTCAGTACGGTATGGAAGGCTGGCTGACCATTTTCATCCGTGGCATGTTATGTAACTGGATGGTATCACTGGGTGTAGTAGGTGCCATGATCTCAACCCACGTGAGCGGTAAAATCTTTGCCATGTGGATGCCAATCATGTTGTTCTTCTTCATGGGCTTTGAACACTCTGTGGTAAATATGTTCCTGTTCCCGTTCGGCCTGATCATGGGCGGTGATTTCTCTGTAATGGATTATTTCTTCTGGAATGAAATCCCGACGGCTCTGGGTAACCTGGTCGGTGGTCTGGCGTTTACAGGTTTAACGCTGTACAGCACGCACTTCCGTACTGCTCCCAAGCGTAAGCTGGCTGCGCAATCTGCACCGGTAGCAACAGATTCAAAACCTGCTGCAGTTTAATGAAGATTTGCCGGATATTCTCCGGCACACAGGGCTTGCCGGGCAATGTCCGGCAGGCTCAATTCAAACCTCTCACTGAGCTGCTTCAATATGCTTAGTTTATCCATCGGTCAATATTCCAGTGCAGGAGAAAAGCCGCTGAACCAGGACAGTTATGGTTTCAGGCTTCCCGAAGGTGAATTGCTCACATTTAAAGGCGCTGCGGTGGCACTGGCAGACGGCATCAGTACCAGTTCAGTGAGTCACATTGCCAGTCAGGTATGTGTTAAACACTTTCTCGAAGATTATTTTTGTACCTCAGATACCTGGACGGTCCCCCGTGCGGCTACGCAAGTTATTACAGCAATAAACCGCTGGTTACTCGGCCAGAGTCGCAACAGTCCCTATGCCGGCGAACCGGACAAAGGTTACGTTTGCACATTCAGTGCACTGATTTTTAAACACCAGCGTGTACATATATTTCATCTGGGGGACGCCAGAGTGTACCGGCTGCGGGGCAGGGTGCTGGAGCAACTTACCCGCGACCACCGTCAGATGATAAATGGTGAAAAGCACTATTTGTCCAATGCCATGGGCATTAATGAATCATTGCAACTGGATAAAGACAGCCGCTCTCTGAAAGAGCAGGACTGCTTTCTTCTGCTCACCGACGGTGTGTATGAGTTTATCGATGAGGCCAGCCTCTGCAGTGTAGTGACTGAATATGAGCATGATCCGGATGAGGCAGCGAAGAGGCTGGTGGAAATGGCCTTTGCCAGAGGCAGTAACGATAACCTGACAGCTCAGATAGTCAGGGTAAATACCCTGCCAGCAGCCCATACCAGTGCCGCCGGGTCTGAAGAGGAAGAATTACCCATTCCCGGCGTGCTGCAAAGCGGGGATTTTCTCGATCAGTTTAAAATTGTTCGCAACATCTATCACAGTGCCCGCAGCCACGTTTACCTGGCTCAGAACACAGCAGATGGCAGCCAGGTGGTGCTGAAAGTGCCTTCTGTGGAAATGGCACATGAACTGGCACATCTTGAAGCATTCAGGATGGAAGAGTGGATAGCAAGGCGAATTCACAGCCAGCATGTGGTGAGCGCCCCCGATCAGCAGGCTGCCAAAACAGCATTGTATACCGTGACAGATTTTGTGCCGGGACAAACACTGGCCCAGTGGCTGAATGATAACCCGCAGCCGGATCTGGAAACTGTCCGCATGATCATTGAGCAGGTCGCCAGGGGATTGATGGCATTGCATCGCAAAGATGTTCTCCACCGTGATATCAGACCTGAAAATATCATGATTGATATCAACCATCACATCACACTGGTGGATTTAGGTGGGGCTTCTGTTGCCGGTATCAATGAATTTACCGGTGATAATGATGATATTCCCGGTACAGCTATTTATGCAGCACCGGAGTATTTTCTTGGTCAGGGTGGCAGTGAACAGTCTGAGCAGTTTTCGCTGGCGGTGCTGACCTACTATTTGCTTAGTGGCCGCTTCCCCTATGGCACGCAGGTTGCCAAATGCAGAAGCGTGACATCACAGCATAAATTGAAATATGAAAGCGTGTTAGATCCGAACCGGAGCATTCCCTTCTGGCTTGATCACACGCTAAGAAAAGCACTGCATCCCAATCCGTTCAAGCGCTATGACGCACTTTCAGAGTTTGTGTATGCCCTGAGACATCCGGATGCAAAATTTCTCAGCAGCGAGAGGCCGCCCCTACTGGAGCGCAATCCCGTTGCTTTCTGGCAGGGAGTCAGCGGTTTACTCCTTTGTCTTATTCTCGTTCTCTTACTGGAACGATTTTCACTTATCTAACCCGTGGAGCCCACTATGATTACTGACAGACAGCAAGTCACCGCAATGATTATGAGCGCAAAAGTCACTAAAGGCATTAAATGGTCGCAGGCCGCAGAAGTGATCGGCGAGTCGAAAGAATGGAGTACTGCAGCATGCCTGGGCCAGATGGCAATGACCAAAGCGCAGGCTGAAGCCACCGGTGAATTATTCGGGTTATCAGAAGAAGCCGTCGCCTGGTTACAGATTGCACCTTATAAAGGCTCTCTGCCAACGGCTGTTCCTACTGATCCGTTAATTTACCGCTGGTACGAACTGGTGAATGTGTACGGCACCACACTGAAAGAGCTTATTCACGAAGAGTTTGGCGACGGTATTATGAGTGCCATTGATTTTGAAATGGACTTAACCCGTGAACCTGATCCTAAAGGCGACCGTGTGAAAGTGGTGATGTCCGGTAAATTCCTGCCGTATAAAACTTACTGACCGTAGTCGTAACTTAAGGCGAGACGGCATCATGAAACTCGATGGTGCCGCGTCATGCCTTTAAAAGGATATTTTGAAATTAAATTATTTACGTACCACGTAAAGAAACCAGCCTACGAATACTGAAATCAGAATTGCGAAAAAACCAAGCAGGGGCAAAATCGAGAATACCCAGCGGCGAACTTCATCAGGCTCTGCTTCCACGCCGAGTGGCAGGTACATTAACCCCACAGATGTAACGATGAAAATGGAAAGTGCTGAGGTAAGCGTGGCGCGCCAGAATGGCCTTGGCATGAACCAGTTCACGATAAAGGCGACAACAATGGCTACACCTGCCAGAAGATATGCAATCAAGGGAGCTCCGTATTAGCTTAGCAAAAACGCACAGTTTGACAGGTCACCCGCCAAATGCAATTGCTGAACTCCGCTTTTGCACGGTAAATCATGGATGATTATTGGCGGGCTGGCGAAGGTTCAAGAAAGCCGCAGGCAAGCAAACGCTGTGTCAGGGCGACACGTACATCATCACCTATCTCACCCGGAATATCAGCAACCCTGAACGCAGACGTTGTTATCATGAATTGCAATTGTGCTTTTACGCCAGGGTGAATCAGTATTTGTTCGCCGGGAACAGATAAATCAAGAATATTGTCTGTCTCTACTAACTCGGCCATGGCAAGGGGACTGCGCTGAACATAAGTATTTACGGAGACAGGATGCCGCGCAGTCGCTGACGGCGTCAATTTTGGCATATCCTGAATCAGTCGTGCCCGCTGGCGTTTAAGTGACTCCATAATAAACTGATCGTGTTGTGCAGCACTCAATAAGCTTTGCAGATGCTCCTTTACCTGCTGAGAAACCTGCTCCAGTGCATTATGTGACGCAAGGCAGTCCGCTCTCGGGCCTATATCTTTCCGCAACGGCAAACTAACTTCAGTTAAATGGTCCAAAACAGCATTAACTGTATCCCTGACGGTGACCGGGACAAAGCCAATGGATAAGTGGATTGACTCTGAAGTCGACTGCACAGTATGGACGGTGCCCCGTGGCAGATAGATAAGATCGCCTGCCTTCACATCGACTGTTTGATAATGGGGCATTTGAGGAGGGAGTGAACCCGCCTTTTTCCATCGCGTAGGAAAGGAAGGCGGTGCGTCGGAAATAAACCAGCGTTTTGTGCCTTCCAACTGTATAACAATAACATCCACCTCATCGTGATGCACCGGAGCCTGTGCGCCCTGATGACTCCAGAATACGACGACACTGACCGGTGATTGAATGAGCTTTTCAAGTGACCGGGTAAAATTCGTAAGGTCAGGTGACAGTCCGGTGACATCGGGTATGCGGACTGTGTAGTCACGCTTAAAGTGATCAGAAATCAGCTGATAAAAAGCTTGTTCGTTTTCAACTTCCGTTGCCGCAGGAGGGGGCAGCTTGGGGGCATGAGAGTGACAGGTTACCGCAGGAGCATACCTGCGATGTCCCTGAAGTAATTTTTCCCTTGGAGATGTACCGCCAATCGCTGCTCTGAAAGGATTGTTGTCTTTAATTATTAGTGGCCTTTTACCCACATAGGAATTGAAGAAATCGTCGTAACTGACCGGGTTCAGGACCCTTTGCAGCGCTTCCCTGGCGTCTGAATGCATTGGTTTTCCTCCAAAAATTCTCATACTACATTAAGAATGGTTGGATAAATGTAACCTTTTGTAAAGAAATTTGAACAGTGAAACACTTAGTGAATTCAGCTTGAGTTATTTTCCCGTACCAGCCTCATTGTGTTTTACTGTGTTCTGGTGAGACTATCCACCAGAATGAACGGTCACAGCAAAGGCACAATTTCACAGGAGTAATTACTGAAACCGTCCCTGGCTTCATTTGCTTGCCGGCCGGTTAGCTTTGTAAAGTGTAATCGAGAGTGATTTTGGCGTTCAGCAATTTAGAGATCGGGCAGTTTTCTTTTGCGCCCTTCGCGATATCTGCAAACTTACCTTCATCAATCCCGTCTACTTTAGCTTCAAGGGTTAATGCAGATTTCGTTACGGTAAAGCCATCACCGTCTTTTTCCAGTGTGACCTCAGCATCAACTTTTAGATCACCGTTTTGATAACCTGCGTCTGATAACGCAAACGACAACGCCATGGCATAGCAACTGCTGTGAGCAGCAGCAATCAGTTCCTCAGGATTAGTACCGCTCTTGTCTTCAAAACGTGTATTAAAGCCATAAGGCTGATCAGACAAGGCACCACTTCCGGTGCTCACATGACCTTTGCCTTCTTTACCCAGCGGCTTATAGTGCGCAGAACCAGTTTTTACAATTGGCATAATTTCTCCTTTTTCGGGAACAGTGACGGGAAGCCTTTCTGGCCAGAAAGGGAATTCACATTTAAAACTCGCGGTAAACCCATCCCTGGGCGCTCGGCAGCCGCATCCATGCGGCTGACGGTTTTAAATGTGAATTCCCACTCTGTCCGCGGCTTCCCCGAACTAATCCCGAATGCAGTCCTTATGCCGTCAGCTATACTTTGTGCTGCAGCCCTTGCCATGAAAGAGCTGTATGTAATTTGGCTGCAAATTCTCTGCCTTACATTTATTGGAGATTACTGTAACCCTTACAGAGCCGCTGTACCTTTTTCTGGCAGCGTACAGTGACAGCGTGACAGCCGGTTTTAACATTCTGTTAAAGGACTTTGCAGGTCGATGGTGATAGAATCGCCGACCGTTTTCTAACCATGTACTGAATAATTGGACACCCATGTTTGATTTGATTAATAGCAAAGACAGCAATGTTAAAAACGACGTGCTGTCTGGCATTACTGTCGCACTGGCTTTAGTACCTGAAGCTGTGGCATTTGCCTTTGTTGCCGGTGTAGAACCTATGATTGGTTTGTATGCGGCCTTTATGATGGGCCTCATTACGTCTGCCATCGGTGGTCGTCCGGGCATGATTTCCGGCGCAACAGGGGCAATGGCCGTTGTAATGGTGGCACTGGTTGCAGAGCATGGCGTGCAATATCTTTTTGCTGCTGTGGTGCTGGCAGGCTTGCTGCAAATTTTGTGCGGGGTATTCCGTCTGGGTAAGTTCATCCGGCTGGTACCCTATCCGGTGATGCTGGGCTTTGTAAATGGCCTCGCTATCGTTATATTCCTTGCCCAGTTAGGTCAGTTTAAAGTGCAAAATGCGCCGGGTTCACTGGAATGGATGCAGGGCACCATGCTTTACATCATGCTGGGTCTGGTGGGGCTGACAATGGCGATCATCTATCTGTTGCCTAAGCTGACAAAGGCTGTTCCAGCCTCGCTGGTGGCTATCGTCACCATTACGCTGCTGGTACATGGTCTGGATTTAGAAGCCCGTACCGTTATCGATTTTGTCCGTGATTTACTACCGGCAGATCAAAAAGCCACGGCCACACTGGCCGGTGAGTTGCCAACATTCTCTATCCCTATGGTGCCGTTCACCTGGGATACGCTGATGATTATCCTGCCAACTTCAGTCATTTTATGCCTGGTTGGCTTAATTGAGTCACTGTTAACTCTCACACTTATCGATGAGATGACGGATACCCGTGGTCGCGGAAACAAAGAATGTATTGGTCAGGGTGTGGCGAACACCGTGAACGGTTTCTTTGGTGGTATGGGCGGTTGTGCCATGATTGGGCAGTCGATGATCAACATCAACTCCGGTGGCCGTGGCCGTTTGTCAGGGATTACTGCAGCGGTAGTGCTGCTGGGCTTTATCCTGTTTGCAGCGCCGCTGATTGAAATGATTCCCCTTGCTGCACTGGTAGGCGTTATGTTCGTGGTAGTAATCGGTACCTTCGAATGGGCATCGTTCCGCATAATTCGTGGTGTGAATAAGGAAGATGCATTCGTGCTGTTCCTGGTAACAGCGGTAACCGTTATCTCTGACCTCGCCATTGCTGTTGTTGTTGGTGTGATTGTGTCGGCACTGGTTTTTGCCTGGAAAGCGGCCCGCTACATTGAAGCAAAAACCCACATCGATGACGATGGCTGGAAGGTTTATGAGCTGCGCGGACCGGTTTTCTTTGGTTCGATTCATCACTTTAAAGAGATGTTTGATGTAGCTAATGACCCGAATGACGTGGTGATCGATTTTAATAACAGCCGCATCTGGGACTCTTCCGGTATCGATGCGCTGGACAGTCTGGCCGGTAAATACGAAGAGCAGGGTAAAAAGCTGCACATCCGGCATATCAGTTCTGAGTGTCGTGGCCTGCTTACAAAAGCCGATAAGTTTGTTGAAATTAATGTCAATGAAGACCCGCGTTATCGGGTAGCAACGGATAAATTAGGTTAAGCCGGTTAGTTGCGCCAGAGGTTGCCGGTCAGGACAAGGCTGGCACTAAAATAGTGCAATTGCAGTGTTAAGGTGCGTGTTTCCGGAAGCAGAATACGCATCTGAATCGCGCAGTTTAAGCTAACTTATTGATCTGTAGACATTGCTCAAACTGGCATCATACCTGCTATATCCAATACATAACCGTAAGTGATATCACGTAGATATCCACATAGCGTGAAGTTAAAGGCCGGCAAGAGCCTGACGCTGTGTAAGGAAACAATTTGTGCACGTTAAGTGCGTATCAGGCAAAGAAGCCCATGTTCAGTTTATCTGAGTGTGGGCTTTTTTTATGGCTCAAAGAAAGGGTTAAACAATGACAACATCAACAACACATCCAAAAGTACTCGTTATCGGTAACGGGATGGTTGGTCACCACTTTGTCGAACAACTGGTCGCCAGTGAGTACCCCTGTGACATTACAGTGTTAAGTGGCGAAAACCGTCTGGCATATGACCGTGTTTATCTTTCTTCGTGGTTTACCGGTGCAACGGCAGCCGATCTGGCCATGACAGATGAAGAAACTTATACCAAGTGGGGCGTTAACTTTAAGCTGAATGCCCGGGTCGAAAGCATTGACCGTAAGAACAAAACCGTCAGCACCAAAACTGACACCTTTGATTATGATGTGCTGGTGATGGCAACCGGTTCATATCCGTTTGTTCCACCTATTCCGGGTAACGACCAGCCTCATTGTCTGGTCTATCGAACCATTGAAGATCTTCAGGCCATCGAAGCCTCTGCTGCCGTCAGTAAAACTGGCGTGGTAGTAGGCGGAGGATTGCTGGGTCTTGAGGCAGCAAACGCACTGAAACAAGCCGGTGTAGAAACACACGTGGTTGAGTTTGCGCCTCAATTGATGGCCGTCCAGCTGGACGGGCAGGGCGGTGATCTGCTGCGCACTAAAATTGAAGATTTGGGCGTAACAGTACATACACAAAAAGCTACCCAAGTGATTGAGGCCGGTGAACAAAGCCGCTACCGCATGGTGTTTGCCGACGGCTCACACTTAGAAACCGACATGATTTTATTCTCTGCCGGTATACGCCCGTCGGATGCTCTGGGCCGGTCAGCGGAGCTGGCAGTAGGCGAACGTGGTGGTATTGTCATTAACAATCAGTGCCAGACATCTGACCCCGACATCTATGCTATCGGTGAATGTGCGTTATGGGACAACCGTATTTTTGGTCTGGTTGCGCCAGGCTACACCATGGCCCGTGCGGTTGCAGCAAACATCGCCGGTAAAGAAGGTGAGTTTGCCGGTGCTGACATGAGTACCAAACTTAAACTTATGGGCGTAGAAGTGGGCTCTATCGGTGATGCACATGCCAGAACCCCGGGCGCACTGAGCTATACCTATCACAACCAGCCAGACGGCGTTTACAAAAAGCTGGTGGTTGATGCGGCTCAAAAGCAGGTTATCGGTGCTGTGCTGGTAGGTGATACCAGTGATTACGATACCTTATTGCAATATGCGTTAAACGGCATTGAACTGCCTGAGCACGCTGAATCGCTTATTCTGCCTTCATCGTCAGACAAGCCTGCTCTGGGCGCTGATGCGCTGCCGGATACGGCGACTATCTGTTCTTGTCACAACGTGGCGAAATGCGATATTTCGGCAGCCATCGACGGCGGTTGCTGCAGTGTTGGCGACGTGAAGTCAGCGACCAAAGCGGCAACGGGTTGCGGTGGTTGTGCGGCACTGCTTAAAAATGTGGTGGACAGCGAGCTTGAGAAACGTGGTGTGGAAGTGTCAAAAGCCATTTGTGAGCATTTCAACTTTACCCGCCAGGAGCTTTACCACATGGTAAAAGTGGAAGGGATCCGAAGCTTCGATGCACTGCTTGAAAAGCACGGTACCGGTTTGGGCTGTGATGTGTGTAAGCCGGCAGTGGGCTCTATTCTGGCTTCAGTATGGAATGACTACATTCTTACGCAAACTAATTTGCCGCTGCAGGACACCAACGATACCTACCTGGGTAACATGCAAAAAGATGGTACTTATTCCATTGTACCCCGTGTACCCGGCGGTGAAATCACCCCGGAAGGCCTTATCCTGATTGGTGAAGTGGCGAAGAAATATGGCCTGTATACCAAGATAACCGGTGGACAACGTATCGATTTATTCGGTGCCCGTGTAGAGCAGTTACCTGATATCTGGCAGGAACTGGTCGACGGTGGTTTTGAAACCGGCCACGCCTATGCCAAAGCACTGCGTACGGTTAAATCCTGTGTGGGCAGCACCTGGTGCCGCTACGGTGTACAGGACTCTGTAGGTCAGGCTATTGATCTGGAAAATCGTTACAAAGGCCTGCGTGCACCTCACAAAATCAAATTTGCAGTATCAGGTTGTACCCGTGAATGTGCAGAAGCACAGGGCAAAGACATTGGCATAATTGCAACGGAAAAAGGCTGGAACCTGTATGTGTGCGGTAACGGCGGTATGAAGCCCCGTCACGCAGATTTGTTCGCCACCGATATTGATGATGAAACACTGGTCAAATATATCGACCGTGTACTGATGTTCTACGTGAAAACAGCTGACAGATTACAGCGCACATCGGTGTGGATGGAAAACCTGGAAGGCGGACTCGATTATCTTAAATCTGTCGTGATTGATGATGCACTGGGTATTTGTCAGGAGCTGGAAGATCAGATGCAGGCTGTGGTTGATGCTTATCAGTGCGAATGGAAAACCACACTGGAGTCACCTGAATCACGGAAGCGTTTCCGTCAGTTTGTGAACAGTAAAGAAAGCGATTCAAACATTCAGTTTGTAGACGAGCGTGGTCAGATCCGCCCTGCCACAGAGGCAGAGAAAATTGCGGGTACATCGCGTATTCCGGTAGAGCTGGTTTAAGGAGACAATATCATGCAAGCATCTGTAGAAATCATGCCGCGCTGGCACGACATCTGTGAACAAAGTGACCTGGTTGCCAACAGTGGCGTGTGCGCCCTGATTGACGAACAACAGGTTGCGATCTTCGCCTTGAACACAGCCGGCGGCACCAACCTTTACGCAGTCTCAAACTGGGACCCGGTAGGTAAAGCCAATGTGATATACCGCGGCATTGTCGGTTCTGTTAAAGGTGAAGCCGTGATTGCCTCTCCTTTGTATAAAGAGCATTACTCTCTGGTGACGGGGAAATGTGTCGAGAATGAAGCAGTCAGCCTGTCTGTATACGATGTCCGTCTTGAAGACGGCCGCGTACAGGTTGCACTGTAAGATTCCGGTTTAAAAGGTCTGCTGACCACCATTAAAAGCACAGGTAACTACCATGAATCACGCCCGCGCCACAGTAATTTCAGTACAGTCTGCCCCTAAAAGTGTTGCCAGGACACCAACGCTTGCGCAGACAACGTGCCCTTACTGTGGCGTTGGTTGTGGTGTGGACATCACGCTGGAAACAGCAGGCAATAAAACAACGCTTAAAGCCCTTACCGGTACGCCTGAACATCCGGCCAACTTCGGCAGATTATGTGTAAAAGGCACCAACCTGCTTGAAACCAATGATCTTAATGGCCGCCTGACTCAGCCTCAGATGGGCGGCAAGCCGGTATCCTGGGACACTGCAACCAGCGCCATTGCTGAAAAAATGCAACATGTGATTGATGAGCATGGCCCGGATGCTGTGGCGCTGTATGTTTCAGGACAACTGCTCACTGAAGACTACTACGTCGCCAATAAGTTTATGAAGGGGTATGTTGGCAGCGCGAACATCGACACCAACTCACGACTTTGTATGTCTTCTGCGGTTGCCGCGTATAAACGCGCTTTCGGGGAAGATATCGTACCGTGCAACTACGAAGACCTGGAGCAGACGGATTTGCTCATCCTTACAGGCAGCAACGCTGCCTGGACACATCCGGTGCTGTTCCAGCGTATGGAGCGGGCAAAACGACAAAATCCGGATATGAAAGTGGTTGTGGTTGACCCGCGGGCAACAGATACATCCACGCTGGCCGATTTACACATTCCGTTAAAACCGGGCACTGATGCAGTGCTGTTTAACGGTCTGCTGCATTTTCTGGCACAAAACGGTGGCCTGGATACTGATTTTATTGCCGCTTCAACCAGTGGTTTTGAGGCGGCACTGTCCAGTGCGGCAGAATATTCGCTGAGCCGTGTGGCTGAAGAATGTGACGTGCCGGAGCACGATATACTGGCACTGTTCACGCTGTTCCTCGAACGTCAACGAGCCATTACCTTTTTCTCTATGGGTATCAATCAGTCCACCAGTGGTGTAGATAAAGGTAATGCCATTATCAACTGCCATCTGGCGACAGGCAAAATTGGCAAAACAGGCAGCGGACCGTTCTCCATTACCGGACAACCTAATGCCATGGGCGGCCGCGAAGTTGGCGGACTGGCGAATATGCTGGCTGCTCACATGGATATTGATAACGCGCAGCACCGTGATCGGGTGCAACGTTTCTGGCAGTCGCCCCGTATGGCTGAAAAGCCGGGGTTAAAAGCGGTTGATCTGTTTAAGCGGATTAATGAAGGCAAAGTGAAGTTTGTCTGGATCATGGCCACTAACCCTGTGGTGAGCATGCCAAACCGCTGTGAAGTCGAAGCGGCACTGAGCAAATGCGATATGGTTGTGGTATCGGATATGGTGACCAAAAACGATACTCTGAAGTTTGCTCATATTGCGCTGCCGGCATCCGGCTGGTCAGAAAAAAACGGTACAGTAACCAATTCAGAAAGACGTATTTCACGCCAGCGCGGTTTACTGAAACCGGCAGGTGATTCCAGACATGACTGGCAGGCTTTATGTGCTGTGGCAGCAAAAATGGGGTTTGCAGAACATTTTGATTACCAGCACCCGGCTGAAATCTTCGATGAACATGCTCGCCTGACCGCTTTTGAGAATCACGGCAACCGCGCTTTGGATTTGGGCGGTCTTAGCGGCTTAACAATTGCGGAATACGATAACTTCCGTCCTGTGCAATGGCCGGTGCCGGAAAAAACAGTAGCCGGCGCGACGCGCTTGTTTGCTGATGGCGCATTTTTTACCGCAGATAAAAAAGCCCGTTTTATCGCGATTTCCCCCCGGTTGCCCGAACAGCAAACCACAACAGCATTTCCGTTTGTACTTAATACCGGTCGCAGTCGTGACCAGTGGCATACCATGACCCGTACCGGTAAAGCAGGGAAATTACTCAAGCATGCACCGTATTCTCAACTGTCTTTGCACCCTGAAGACATAAAAACGCTTGGACTGTCAGCACAGGGACTGGTTGCTGTGAACAGCGCCTGCAATACCGGTGAGCCGGTTATTTTACCTGTGGTTGAAGACAAACAGCTGCGTAAAGGCAATTGTTTTGCGCCTATTCACTGGTCTGCTACCTGGGGCTCTAACCTGACACTTGGGGCGTTATTTAATGGCGCCCACGACCCCTTATCCGGACAGCCTGAACTGAAACAGGGCGCGGTGAGTGTTGCTGCAGTCAGTTTTAATTTACACGGACAAATGATTATCAGCGACGCTGATGTGGCAGCGGCTCTGTCTCCGGCTTTTGATTACTGGGCGAAAACTACCACTGACGGCGGCACGGCCTTCCGCATTGCCAGCAACAACGACACCGGGAGTCTGTTCAGCAATTTGAAAAGCGTGCTTCCCGCGCACTGGTTGCTTGTTACCCGTCAGCATGAAAAAGGTCTGACGGTCATCGCAACCAGTGAGAATCGTTTTGTTTTCGGTTTATGGTTGGAGCAGAGCTACCGGGCGTTACCTGATGAGTGGCTGGACAGTTGTCTGCATCAGGACGACATCTCTTCAGAACTGCTGGCTAATCTGTTGCGCGGTACACCTGATGAAGCGTTCCTCAACGGTAAACTGGTATGCAGTTGCTTCTCCGTTCGGGAAAAAACCATTGAAACTGTCATACAGGCAGGTTGCTCCTCTGTCGACGGACTGGGCAATGAACTTAAATGCGGTACTAACTGTGGTTCCTGCAAACCGGAACTGCAAAAGATGATCGACAGTTATTCTTCTACTCAAGCTGCAAAAGCAGTTACACCTGAGGTGCTTCTCCATGATTAATTCAGCCATCGCAAAACTGCCGCAAATGTTCTTCCGTAAGCTGATGACCGGCCAGCAACGTCACCGTGTCATGCAGCCAGCGACGCCGGCATCCCTGACGGATGAGAAAAAACAGGGGCAGGTATTTATTGTCGGCGCCGGCCCGGGCGATGCAGAGTTGCTGACCATCAAAGCATGGAAGTGCCTGCAGCAGGCCGATGTGGTGCTGTTTGACTGGCTGGTGGATGAGTCTGTCATTGCAGAAATTCCCCGCCATGTGAAAACGGAATTCGTGGGTAAGCGGGCAGGCAAACATTCAATGGTGCAGGATGACATCTGCAAGCGGGTGGTTGAGCTGGCGCAGTCAGGATTAAATGTGGTGCGGCTAAAAGGCGGGGATCCGGCAGTTTTTGCCCGTACCTGTGAGGAAACCGCTGCGCTGGAAGCCGCTGACATTCCGTTTGCCATTGTGCCCGGGATCACTGCCGCTTCAGGGGCTTCGGCTTATACCGGCATTCCTTTGACAGAGCGCAACTGCGCGCAGTCGGTGACATTAACCACCGCCAGTTTTAAAGATAAAAACCAGATGCCCGACTGGGCAACGCTTGCAGATACCATGCAGCGTCAAACTGTTGTGGTGTACATGGGATTGTCCCGGTTGAGCAAAATCACGTCTGAGCTGGTGGATGCCGGTATTCGTGAAACCCTTCCGGTGGCGGTGATTGAGAACGCTTGCACTCCCAACCAGCAAGTGATCACCGGCACTGTTTCTTCTATCGCTGAAAAGGTAACGTCAGCAAACCTGCAAGGTCCTGCTTTGTTGATCTTCGGAGAGGTGGTAAAGTCTCGCCAACAGGTCTCCACAGCACTGCTTCAGCAGGTAACCCATGTCGCAGGAATTTAGTCAGTACATCAAAATAATAGGAAAGGGTCAGAAAGGCAGCCGTAGTCTGACCCGAGAAGAAGCATTCACCGCGATGAGAATGCTGCTGGCCGGCGAAGTGACCGGTGATCAAAGGGGCGCATTTTTAATGTTGCTCCGTACCCGTGAAGAAACTCCCGAAGAAGTCATTGGCTTTGTTCAGGCATGCCATCAACTTATCCCGCAAGATTTAGCCACACTCAAACCTGACGTAGACATTGGTTGTTATGCCGGTAAAAGACGCCAGTTGCCCTGGTACCTTTTATCTGCAGCTTTGCTGGCAAAAACAGGAAAACGGGTTTTTCTGCACGGTGCCCATGAACCCGGTTCCGGTCGCTTATATGCCAGCCAC
Source organism: Alteromonas sp. ABV2_168 (assembly GCF_056161165.1). Lineage (NCBI taxonomy): Bacteria > Pseudomonadati > Pseudomonadota > Gammaproteobacteria > Alteromonadales > Alteromonadaceae > Alteromonas > Alteromonas sp. ABV2_168. The sequence goes on from NZ_JBSWYQ010000003.1 coordinate 202,862, forward strand.
GTGCTGCCAACGCTGGGCTTGCAGGCTATGACATCAATCAGCGAAGCGAAGTCTCAACTGGACAGCTTCAATGCCAGCTATCTGGATTTAGGCGTGGTTCTGCCGCCGCTAAATACTCTGATAAAGCTCCGCGAAGTCTTTGCGCTGCGTTCCTGTGCGAATACGTTGGCGCGGTTACTGAATCCTACGGTAGCCCCGTATTGTGTGCAGGGTGTTTATCATATGCATCTTGATCATAAACACCGGCACGTCAATGAAGCCTTCACGGCGTGGGATTCATTGTGTTTCCGGGGAGATGGTGGCGATCCGGAAGTGAATAGTGAAAGGCCTACGGATTTGTTTATTACCCGTAAAGGTGAGACGGAAACGGCGGTGTTACCTGCTTTTACGGAAAAGTGGGCCATGAAAGACAGGGATATGGACATTGCTGATATGCTGGCCTTCTGGCGCGGCGATATTCAGCATCAATATGGTGAGCAGGCCGTTCATGCGACCCTGGTGAGCTATCTGATGCTGACAGATTCCTTATCATCAGAGGAAGCCGCGACGCAGGCTGTTACTCTCTGGCAAAACAGAGACAAGCAAGCTTTACCTTTCACTCAGTCTTTGTAAGGCTGAGTTCTTCATCCTGCCGTTACCGGCAATATTCTGCATTTTGTGGCGCAAATCAGGCAGTTTAACTGCCTTTTTTGTTAATTTAATGTTTATTTACACCTTAATGATACACGTCGGAGGGTTTCTATTTGCATCCCAATTGAGCGCAATGCGCGCTTTTTGTGCACAAATTTGAAACAGCCTTTACTGTTCCTAATGCTGTATTTTTTTAAGCGATTGATATTAATAACTTTTAATTTTTGGCATACCTGATGCAATAACCAATTTGCGATAGTTACTGCTTATTAAAAGAACATTCATAGTAACGCGCTTACAACTTATTCTTGCTTCAAAGTGATTTGGAGTGCGGCAACGAAGCCCACCACCTTAGCGGTCATTCGCTAAGGTGGTGGGTTTTTTTTTGGCAACGAGGAACCCACATGAAAGCGTCAAAACCGTTATTTGGTCTGACAAAGAAAGTAAAAGCGCTGGCATCTACGCTGGCTCTGTCGTTGACAATGGCAGGCGCAAGCGTCTCAGCTGTTACAGCACAGGAAATTGACTGGCCCGAGAAAGAAGAGCTTAAATTCGGCTTTATCAAACTGACTGATATGGCACCTCTGGCTATTGCTTATGAGAAAGGTTTCTTCGAAGACGAAGGTTTGTATGTCACGCTGGAAGCGCAGGCAAACTGGAAGGTTCTGCTCGACCGTGTCATTGACGGTCAGCTGGATGGTGCACATATGCTGGCCGGACAGCCTTTGGGTGCAACCATCGGTTTCGGAACTGAAGCGCACATCATTACTGCATTCAGCATGGACTTAAACGGTAACGGTATTACCGTCTCCAACGACATCTGGAAGGAGATGGAAAAGCACATCCCTCAGGAAAACGGTCAACCGGTTCACCCGATTAAAGCGGATTATCTGAAGCCGGTAGTCGACAGTTACCGTGAAGCGGGCAAACCTTTTAATATGGGCATGGTATTCCCGGTATCCACCCACAACTACGAGCTGCGTTACTGGCTGGCGGCCGGCGGTATTCACCCGGGCTTCTATGCACCGCACAAAGGTGACACATCCGGTCAGATTGATGCTCAGGCACTGCTGTCTGTGACACCTCCGCCGCAAATGCCGGCTACCATGGAAGCGGGTACCATTTACGGTTATTGCGTAGGTGAGCCGTGGAACCAGCAAGCCGTGTTTAAAGGCATTGGTGTACCGGTTATTACCGACTATGAAATCTGGAAAAACAACCCGGAAAAAGTATTCGGTGTCAGCAACGAATGGGCCGAAAAGTACCCGAACACGCACCTTCGTGTTGTAAAAGCGATGATCCGTGCAGCGATGTGGCTGGATGAAAACAACAACGCTAACCGTCCTGAAGCGGTAAAAATTCTCTCTAAACCTTCTTATGTGGGTGCAGATGAAGCGGTACTGGCGAACAGCATGACCGGTACGTTTGAATACGAAAAAGGCGATAAGCGTGAGGTGCCTGATTTCAACGTATTCTTCCGCTACAACGCTACTTACCCGTACTACAGCGATGCAATCTGGTATTTAACGCAAATGCGTCGTTGGGGTCAGATCTCTGAAGCGAAACCTGACAGCTGGTATATGGACATGGCGAAGAAAGTGTATCGTCCTGACATCTACGCTGTCGCTGCTAAAGCGCTAATCGCGGAAGGCAAAGCGAAAGCTGCAGACTTCCCTGATTTCGACTCAGAATCTGGTTTTAAACCACCTCAATCAGAATTCATTGACGGCGTAACGTACGACGGTACTAAGCCCAATGCTTATCTGGAAAGCTTTGGTATCGGCCTGAAAGGCGACACCGTACTTTAATTACGCATACGGGAGACGAACATGAGCAAGTCAGCGTCATTAGTCACATCCATTGGATTAAAAGAAGGCAATATGGGGAAGGTCATATTATCAAACCTGCAAGCGTTGTTGTTGCCAGTCATTGGTTTACTGCTTTTCCTTGCCGTTTGGAACGGGGTAGCAAAAACCATCGATACGTCACTGGGCCAGTTCCCTGGTCCGGCACAGGTATGGACACAGGCGCTGACTCTCATGGACGAACACAATGCGCAACGGGAAAAGGCTGACGCATTCTACGAGCGACAGGAAGAACGTAATGCAGCGCGGGCAGCAAAGGACCCGGACTATGTACCGAAAATTCGTCCTTTTACCGGCGCACCAACCTTCTTTGATCAAATCTGGACAAGCTTGTACACCGTTATGGTCGGCTTTTTTATTGCGTCGCTCATCGCTGTACCGGTAGGGATAATGTGCGGACTAAGCAAGTCTGCTTATACCGCGATTAACCCACTTATCCAGCTTTTCAAACCCGTGTCTCCGTTGGCCTGGCTGCCATTGGTAACGATGGTAGTCAGTGCCCTTTATGTGTCAGACGACCCGATGTTTTCCAAGTCATTTGTCACTTCTGCTTTCACAGTATCACTGTGCTGTTTGTGGCCAACACTGATCAATACGGCAGTGGGGGTCTCTAACATCGACAAAGACCTGGTGAATGTAAGCCGCGTACTGCGTCTCAAGCCGCCTACACACCTGACTAAAATTGTTTTACCTGCCTCAATTCCGATGATCTTTACCGGTTTGCGCTTGTCGCTGGGTATTGGCTGGATGGTATTGATTGCTGCAGAAATGCTGGCACAAAACCCGGGGCTGGGTAAGTTCGTGTGGGATGAGTTCCAGAACGGCAGCTCAGAATCACTGGCCCGTATTATGGTTGCTGTACTGACTATCGGTGCCATCGGCTTCGTACTGGACCGCATCATGCTGATGTTTCAGCGCATGGTGAGCTGGGACAAAAACAGCGTATTACGCTAATCAGGAGAAACAGATATGACTGCAAAACATCTTGAACTGACGCAGGTAGGTATCGATTTTCCTACCCCGAAAGGCCCGTTCACTGCTTTACGGGACGTAAACCTGAAAATCAGCAAAGGCGAATTTGTATCACTAATCGGCCACTCAGGGTGCGGTAAGTCCACCGTACTGAACATCGTTGCCGGTTTACATCAGGCAACTTCCGGCGGTGTCATCCTGGACAACGCTGAAGTGAAAGAGCCCGGTCCGGAGCGGGCGGTAGTATTCCAGAACCATTCTTTGCTGCCCTGGCTGACCGTTTACAAAAATGTAGAGCTTGCTGTTAAGCAAACTCTGCGTGGTAAGTCTAAAGCCGAAATCAAAGACTGGGTGATGCACAACCTTGAGCTGGTGCATATGACCCATGCGATCGACAAGCTGCCTTCGGAAATTTCCGGTGGGATGAAACAGCGTGTTGGTATCGCCCGCGCACTGGCTATGGAGCCTAAAGTACTGCTCATGGACGAACCCTTCGGTGCCCTTGATGCACTGACCCGTGCCCATTTGCAGGATTCACTGATGGACATTCATGCTGACCTTGGCAATACCGTCATCATGATTACCCATGACGTGGATGAAGCCGTTTTGTTGTCTGACCGCATTGTGATGATGACTAACGGTCCGGCTGCAACGGTTGGTGAAATTCTGGATATTAATCTGCCAAGACCACGGGATCGTCTGGTGCTGGCAGATAACCCGGAATACAACCATTACCGCCATGAAGTACTCACCTTCCTGTACGAAAAACAGAAAAAAGTTGAGCCGGTTAACAGCCGTCAAAAAGATTCAAAAAACACTAAGGCTACATCAGCAAAAAAGTCTGATGCTGCCTGACTAAAGCACACAGTTTAATAAAAACAATAGGATAGCTCAGCCGCAAGGCACGGGCGGGCTATCTCTGTCTCAAAATCAGAGGAACACACGATGAAACTAACTGCAATGTACCCGCGCACACTGCTTGCTGTTGCGCTCACAGGTGTCTTTTCCCCGGCTATGGCAGCCGACTGGTATGACGCAATGAAAGAAACCACTGCCACGGCAGCCTTTAATTTGCGTTACGAGGGTGTGCAACAGGATAACGCGCTGGCTGACGCCGATGCCCTGACGTTACGTACAATGGTGGGAATTACATCCGGCAGCTACAAAGGTTTTTCTTTCACTGCTGAAATGGAAGATGTGCGTATTGCTTTAGGGCAGGGCGATTACTCAGTGCCACCGGCCGGTTACCAGGCGGGTGAATATTCCGTTATCGCAGACCCTGAAACCACCGAGTTGCACCAGGGATTTGTACAATATAAGAATGAAGGCCTGACCATTAAAGGCGGTCGTCAGATCATTGCACTTGACGGTCACCGCTTTGTCGGCCACGTGGGCTGGCGTCAGGACTGGCAAACCTTCGACGGGGTAACCGCAAAGTACACGTCAGGTAATATGTCTGCATTTTACGGGTATGTTACCCAACGTAACCGTATTTTCGCTGAAGCGGCAGACCTGGACAGTAAAGATCACCTGCTGAACCTGTCTTACAGCAGCGATATCGGTAAGTTCACGGCGTATGCTTACTTACTGGAAGTGGATAACGGTGTTGATAACGGACTCGATACCTACGGCATCAGCTATGCCGGCAGCACCGCAACGGATTCCGTGAAATGGATTTATAATGCTGAATATGCCACGCAAACCAGCGATACCCCCGCGGCCAGCTATGATGCCGATTATTACATGTTAGAAGGTGGTGCAGTGGTTTCCGGCATCACGGCTAAAGTGACTTATGAAGTGCTGGGTTCAGACAATGGCATGTACGGCTTCTCTACACCGCTGGCGACCCTGCATAAGTTTAACGGCTGGACGGATCAATTCCTTGCTACACCGGCACAGGGTCTGGAAGACCTGGCCTTTACCGTCAGTGGCGGTCTGGCAGGTGGTAAATGGCTGGCAGCTTATCACGCGTTTGATGCAAATGAAGCCACTGAAGGGGTCAGTGATCTCGGTAGTGAAATCAATGTACAATACGTCACAAAAGTAGCTGAGCATTTCACACTGGGTCTGAAATACGGTACGTATTCTGCCGGTGATATTAAAGTGGACACTGATAAAGTATGGGTTTGGATCGGCGCGAAATTCTAAGTCATGAAACCGCAGGGTTAGTTCTCTGCGGCGGCAAGTCATCCAGAATGGGGCGGGATAAATCCCGCCTGACACTGAATGGGTTAACGCTGCTGGATACCACCCTGCAAACATTGTCAGGTGTTTGTGAGATGGTTTACACCCTTGGCAAAACAGACTGCGATTTTACCGATTTATACGAAGATAAAGGGCCGGCTATGGCCCTTTTCAGTATGCTCGGCCAGGCCCGTATTCAGGATGGTGCCAGATTACTGGTTATGCCGGTAGACATGCCCCTTTGTACGGTATCGTGCCTGCAGGCAATTCTGCAGGAGAGCCGCCAGCGTGAGACCAGCGTATATACCAGTGATGCTATCATGCCACTGGTGATCTGCTACTCGCAGCAGGGCATGAATAACCTCAAACAATGCGTTAAAGATCAGTCCTCATTATCCCTGCGCAGATTACTCAATTGTTTCGGCTGCGAAGCGGTAGCCCTGCCACAATTTGCAAACGAATTGACGAATGTGAATAACCATGACGACTGGCAGCGGGTTCTTGATATTTCGGCCTGCGAGAAGCGTTAATCTGAGTGTCAATGATTGACACATCATTCGAAGGTTTTTTCTTCTTTAGTGTGTGATCTTGGTCATTTCAATCATCAATGTCCTGAAAATGTTAACTCAATCAATTATGCCCCTCCGCATATAGCCAGGAACCTTATTTTTGGCATTCGGATTTTTGTGAATAGTCTATCTTTCGGCCTTTTCGGTAAAACAGTTCGTTAAAGGATTGGCTACAGGTATGTCATTCAACTTTTTATTTAAAACAATGAATTTCATTCATGGTGTCATTGAATATTAGAAATAAAACTTTGATGCATACTCTGCGTATTCTTTTTATTCCATCCTGAAAGGAAGTAATTGAATATGCGTTTAACGTCTAAACTCCTCAAATATCAAAAAGGAGCATCCCGATGACTCGTTTTATGTCGAGGACCTATTGTAATCCTGCAAAGTTTAAGTTGTTGGCGGCACTCTTCTCATTCTCATTTTATGCAACAGGACTAACTACAATGAAACAGTCTGATTATGCAGAAACCGTTGCACCTCAAGTACAACGAAACCTTAATAATGTCATCGACAACGATTTATGGAAGCGCAAAGTACTGTCTTCCCGTGACCGCAGCATCGTTACCCTTTCCGGTCTGATTGCTCGTGGTCAGCTTGACGCAATGCCTGAGATTGTGGGCAAGGCTCTGGACAGCGATGTGTCTCCTGAAGAAATTGCTGAAATTGTAAATCACCTCGCGTTCTATACCGGTTTTGCTAACGCAAAAGCCGCTATCGCTGTTATCGGGCCGGTTTATGCGGCTCGCGATATTAAAGCGAAGCAGTTACCGTCTTCTGAGCTGGAATTACTGCCACTGAATGAAGAGCAGGAAAAACAGCGTGCGAATTACGTCGGCAGCATCTTCGGTGACGTCTCGCCAGGTACGGTTCAGTACACTACCGACGCGCTGTTCCGTGACTTATGGTTACGCCCTGGTCTTGAACCCCGCGACCGCAGCCTGGCAACTGTTGCAGCGCTGGTTGCTACCAGCCAGGTTGAGCAGGTTAATTTCCACCTGAACAAAGCCATGGACAACGGTCTGAGCCAGGAAGAAGCCGGTGAAGTGCTAACCACCCTGGCATTCTACAGTGGCTGGCCAAAAGCATTCTCTGCGTTATCTGTATTTAAAGAAATCTTTGAAAAGCGTAACGAAAAATAATTTATCTGTCCGCCCGACAATTTGTTTGCCCGACGGTACATAAAGAACAGACAGGACATTTATCATGAGCGAAGATTTAAAAAATAAAGATTTTGAAATAGTACGTGCGAGCGACTTTAAAGCGATGGACGGCGGTGATATAAATTTTACCGGCCGCGTGCATATCTCCGGTTATTTTGCGGCCCCTGAGCCATCAAAAGCCGGCGTGGGTATCGTGAACTTCGATGTGGGCGCACGCACTAACTGGCACACCCATCCGGTTGGTCAGATCCTGGTTGTTACCCACGGTGTGGGCTGGCATCAGTGTGAAGGAGGCCCGAAACACGAAATCCGTGAAGGTGACATTATCTGGTGTAACTGCGGTCGTCGTCACTGGCACGGCGCCACCGATAAGACTTCTATGCAGCACATTGCCATCAACGAACATAAAGACGGCAGCGTAGTGGACTGGATGGAACCGGTCACTGACGAACAGTTTCTGGAGACGCCGGTAACTAAGGACTAAGTTTAGTCAAACGATGCTGAGCGTGTGGCTCCCTGTGACAAGATTAAAGCTGACTCGTACAAACTTGTCGTTAATCAAAAGTCCGGTTCGCTGTGAAGCGAATCCGGGCTTTTTTATTGCCTAAGCCCAGGGCCATTTTCAGCGCTCAGGGCTGTTGCGTCGGGCTTGCTGTATTGTCCTGACTGGCAGTCAGCGGAAGGTCTTCCCAACCGCCGCCTAATGCTTTGAACAGGGTGACGCGTTGTGCTACCTGCTGCTGTCTGGCATTCAGAAAAGCTTGTCTTGCCAGCAGCCAGTCACGTTGGGTTTCCAGCACATCCCGGTAGGAACGGGCACCGGCGATTTTACTCAGGTTACTGAGTTTGTAAGCCAGTTCGGCGTGTTCAGCCGCCTGTTCCAACGCGTCAACCTGCCGGTCCAGCGAAGTCACCCGGGTGAGGGCGGTTTCTACTTCCTGCAATGCCTGAATGATCCGGCCTTCAAACGCGGCTACGGATGACTCCACCCGGGCCTCAGCCTGACGGACTCTGGCGCGGCCTGCCAGCTGATTGGGAAATTGCCAGCTGATAAGCGGACCAACAGAAAACGACCAGTTGTCGCCCGTGGTCTGACGGCTGTCGAAGTAATTAATACTACCGCCCACAGAGATGCTGGGGTAAAGCTCCGCAATGGCCAGACTGTTCAGCGCGGTATCGCTGCGCAGCTGTTGCTCGGCTTCGCGAAGATCCGGGCGACGACGCAGCATATCCGCCACATTACCCACTGGCGTGACATCCGACAGCACCGGTGCGGAAGTGCATTCCTGTGCTGCCTGAGGTAACTGGTTCCGGGTGCTTCCCAACAGGGCCGCAAGCCGGAACAGCTGGGCCTGACGCTCAGCCTCCAGCGCCGGAATATCGGCTTCTGCCGTCATCAGCGCGGCCCTTGCACTTTCAATGTCCGCCCGGGTTGCGGCGCCGGCCTGCTGGATCTGTTCTGTAAACTCCAGTTGGGACCGGGTAACTTCTCTTGAGTTCTCGGCCACCCGTTTGCTTTCAGCCAAGGTACAGGCGCGCAAGTAGGCTTCCACCGTATCTGCGGCCACCTGCAGGGCCACACCGTCCCGTAGTGCCTGCTGGCGCGCAATGTCCGCATCAGCCGCTTCAAGGGCGTGGGAGACACGACCAAATAAATCGGCTTCCCAGTTCACACTGAAACTGCCCATATCCGTCCACTGGCGCGTGCCCGTCGGCATGCCTGTAACCGGAATGCTGTCACCGTAGGCCAGTGACGTATCAACAGACGTTGACGGCAACCGGCGGCTGTCGGTTTCATCAAACAGTGCCCGGGCTCGTTTCAGGTTAGCCCGGGCCACCCGCAGATCGCGGTTGGCTTCAATGGCCTGTTCAACCAACTGATTAAGCGTATCGTCCTGATACAGCTGCCACCATTTTGCTGGCGGGGCAGACTGGCCGAATTTGTCGTCGGCAGACTCAAATGCTACCGGTGAGGGCGCAGCCGTCTGTGGGGTTTCCACCCGTGTCATGCTGCTGCAGCCTGCCAGACTCAGCGCGATAGCAAGTGCTGAAAATGTCTTAGTCATGAGCAAGCTCCTTTGGTGCAGCAGGCGCGTCGTCCTGCTGTTTTACACGGTGATCACCTGCGATCAGTACGTACAGGGTGGGCAGTACAAACAAGGTAAAGAAAGTCCCCACTAGCATGCCCATCACCACCACGATGCCCAGCGCGAAGCGGCTGGACGCACCGGCTCCGGCAGCAAACAGCAGCGGAATAAGACCCGCCACCATGGCGGCTGTAGTCATCAGTACCGGACGCATCCGCACTGCCGCTGAATGACGGATCGCCTCGTGTTTGCCGACACCGTCGTGCTGTTGCATATCGTTAGCAAAACTCACCATCAGGATCCCGTGTTTGGAGATCAGTCCTATCAGGGTGACCAGACCAATCTGTGTGTAGATGTTCAGCGTGGTAAAGCCAAGGTACAGCGGAGCCAGCGCGCCGCAAATCGCCAGCGGTACGGTTATCAGGATAACCAGCGGATCGCGGAAGCTGTTGAACTGCGCTGCCAGCACCAGGAATATCACGATCAGCGCGAAGATGAAGGACACCGTCAGGCGATTCCCTTCCTGCACGAATTGACGGCTGTTCGACAGCCAGTCGATGGTGACGTTATCCGGCAGCGGCTGCTGACGCATAAAGTCCACCGCCTGTCCCATGGTCACGCTGGGCAGGAGCACACCTGAAACTGTGGCTGAATTCATCTGGTTAAACTGCGGCAACTGATTCGCCTGCGAACGCATATCCACGTCGATGAACGTCGACAGGGCAATCAAACGGCCTGTGTTGGCACGTACATAAATTTCACCCAGATCTTCGGCGGTCAGACGGTCCTGCTGATTCGCCTGCACAATCACATCGTAAGAGCGATCAAACCAGTTAAAGCGGTTCACGTAGTTTTCGCCTACAAGAATGGCCAGTGCATTAGCGATTTCCGTCATGCTCACGCCAAGCTGACCGGCTTTGTCTTTATCAACGGTGATATGCGCCTGCGGACTGTCAAAGGCCAGATCGCTGTCGACGAAAGCGAACAGACCGCTGCCCCAGGCCGCGCCTTTTAAGTCCTGTAAAGTCTGGAACAGGCTGTTGAAATCGTCCGGCGAACGCAGCACCATCTGGAACGGTAAACCGCCGGTACTGGCAGGCAGGGGACTGTCCTGAAATACCGATGAATACACGCCGGTAATACCTGCCGTGCGGCCCATGAGCTCGCCCTGAATATCATCGGCGGTGCGGCTTCGCTCACTCCATTCGTCCATGATCACGCCACCGAAACCCACGTTTTCGGTTTCCAGACCAATGGCGAAGAAGCTGCCGTTGAACTCTGGTAATTCCGCGAACTGGGCATCTACCTGAGCGCTGTATTTCTCGGTGTAATCCACGCTCACATGCTGCGGTGCCTTGGTCTGCACGAACACGTAGCCCATGTCTTCCTGGGGAGCGAGTTCCCGTTTAGCGCTCATGAAGAACACTACAATGGTGGCCAGTATGGCTACGCCAACCAGCAATACGGCCGGTCGATTTGCCAGCGTACATTCGAGCAGGCGGGTATAGCCGTTTGTCAGACTTTCCATGGTGTGTTCAACACGCTGGGCCATTTTTGATTCGGTCAGCTTAGAGTCAAGCAACTGGCTGCTCATCATTGGTGACAGGGTCAGGGCGATGACGCCGGAGACCACCACTGATGCGGCCAGGGTGAAGGCAAACTCTTTGAACAGCGCGCCGGTAAGGCCGCCCATCATGCCGATTGGTGCGTAAACGGCTGCCAGCGTGATGGTCATGGCGATAACCGGACCGATAATTTCACGGGTGCCGATTAGTGCAGCCTGAAACGGCGAGTGACCCTCTTCAATATGACGGTGAATATTTTCCACCACCACGATGGCATCGTCCACTACCAGGCCAATGGCCAGTACCATGGCCAGTAGTGTCAGCAGGTTCAGGGAGAAGCCGAACATGACCATCAGCGCGGCAGTACCGAGCAGCGATAGCGGGATGGTCACCACCGGAATAATTACCGCGCGAAAAGTGCCAAGGAACAGGAATATCACCACGATAACAATAGCAATAGCTTCAATCAGGGTGTGTTGCACTTCTTCGATAGAGGCATCGACAAAGTGAGCAACGTCAAACTGATTTGTGATCACCAGACCCGGAGGGGCCACATGCTGGATGTCTTCGATCAGCGCTTTCACACTTGCCACGATTTCCAGCGGGTTACCGTCTGGGGTGGGAGAGATGGTCATGAAAACGGAGCGTTTACCTGAACTCAGCGCTACGCTATTGGTATTCTGACCGCCGATATCCACTGTCGCCACGTCTTTCAGTCGCACTATGTCGTTGCCGGATTCACGGATAATCATGTTGCGGAAGGCGTCTACGCTGGTGAGATCGGTATCTGCAGTGATGCTTACCGCTGTGCCGCCGCCTTTTAGCTGGCCGGGGGCGGCTTGGACGTTATTTTGCTGTAGCGCAGTGGCAATATCGGACGGACTCAGATTTCGTCCGGCCAGCTTCACCGGGTCGACCCAGATGCGCATGGCCAGTGGCGCACCACCGGCAATGTCGGCAGACGCCACACCAGGCACGGCAGTCACCAGCGGTTGTGCCACCCGGGTGGCGAAATCCGCAATTTCAGACGGAGACTGCACGTCACTGGTAAACGCTACATACTGAATGGCCGAGGCACCATCGGTGATCTTATTGATCACCGGGTCGGTTACGCCTTCCGGCAGTTTGTACTTAACGGTCTGGACCTTGGCCAGAATTTCCGTCATTGAGCGGTCGGCATCGGCATTCAGCACCAGTTTGGCTGAAATGTGGCTACTGCCCTGACGGGAGGTTGATGACAGGTATTCGATACCACTGGCGGTGGCAATAGCCTGAGCGATGGGTTGGGTAACAAATCCCTGCATCATTTCCTGCGTGGCGCCTGGCAACGAGGTATCGATAGTAATCGTCGCGCTTTCCATTTTCGGATACTGGCGGATTTGCAGATTATAAAACGCGCTGACTCCGATCAGCAGGATCAGTAGACTGATCACCGCTGCCAGAGTCGGTCGTTTGATGAAAATATCGGTAAAGGCCATATCAATGCTCCTGTGCCGGAACCACAGTCACCGGCGCCTGTGGCTGCAGTCGGTTCTGACCGACGGTCACGACAATATCACCAGCAGACAGGCCGGATTCAATAATCACTTCGTTGCCTATACGGCGACCGGTTTTCACACCTACAAACTCAATGTTGCCGCTCTGTGCCGCATTGTCACCACGTACCACAGCCACGCTATTGCCCTGTGCGGTGTACATCACTGCAGTTACCGGCAGCAGGATAGCAGGCATTTCATCGCCGGCATTAATACTGGCTTCCACGTACATGGATGGACGCAGAAGTTTGTCGTCGTTAGTCAGCGTTGCCCGTACTCTTACGTTGCGGGTCTGTGGATCAAGTTGCGGGTCAATGGTGTCGAGAGTCGCGGTGAAGGTGGTGTCTGCATAGGCATCGGCGGATACCGACACCGACGCGCCGGCTTTTAGCAGTGACAGCTGTTGCTGGGGCACCGCGAAATCCACGTAAAGCGTGGAAAGATCGGTGAGGCTGACAATCTCGTCGCCCGGATTCAGATACTGGCCTTCGTTGATCTGGCGAATACCTAGAGTCCCGGAGAAGGGGGCTCTTACGGACTTCTGTATCAGACGAACCTGTGTCTGTTCCACCGCAGCGCTTGCCTGCTCATATTCAGCGACACGCTGATTCAGCAGCTCTTTGGACTCAGCACCAAGCGGTGCCAGTTCGCGGGTACGTTTAAGCTGGGTTTCCGCCAGTTGCAGACTGGCTTGTGCCGATTGTAGCGCAGCTTTCTCTTCGCCGTTGAACAGGCTGACCAGAGTGTTACCGGCTTTCACTTCATCGCCGGAACGGAAGTTAATGGCGGTAACGCGGCCTGCGACTTCCGGTGCCAGCATTACTTCGTGAATGGCGCGCAGTTCGCCGACCACAGTGATCGTGTCGATAACCGGTTGTGGCTGAACGGTGATGGCTTCCACCGGCACTGCCTGCTGCTGCCAGCCGCCGCCCTGTGGTTGTGCCGCCTGACGCCAGAAATACAGGCCGCCCAGCAGCACAGCCAGCACCACTGCGGTGATGATTAATCCTCGTAACTTAGAAGCCATGTTGTCTCTCCCTGACGGTGATTGTGTTTGAATGTGTGACCTTACTGCTCATGTCAGTTCCTCGAATGTGTTGAAACTATTTTTTTCTTTGCTTAACAGCGATGGCGGCTATACTAAGACCTCAAGTAATGTTGAGGTCAACAGCTTTTTGCAGGGGAAACATGAATAAAAATTTAACTGTGGGTGAGGTGGCAAAGCGGGCTGGCGTGGCAGTTTCAACCCTGCATTTCTACGAACAGGAGGGGTTGATAAAAAGCTGGCGCACTGCAGGAAATCAGCGTCGTTACGATCGTAGCGTGCTGCGCCGGGTAGCCATTATCAACATTGCCAAGCGTACCGGCATTCCGCTGAAACAGATAAAAGATCATCTGGAAAAATTGCCCAACGGACCGGTTAGTCCGCAGCAGTGGGAAGTGCTCAGTGCCGAGTGGCATGCATTGCTCAACGAACGCATTCATCGTCTTGAGCAGTTGCGGGATGAAATGGCCGGGTGTATTGGCTGCGGATGTCTGTCGCTGAAAGACTGTCCGCTGCGAAATCCCGATGATGTATTAAGTAAACAGGGTACCGGGGCGCAGTTGCTGGCAGGCTGAATTGTCCGTATTAAGTTCGATACTGGCGTGCCGGGACGGTAACCGGTCCAGTAAAACTGCCACTGGACCGTTGACGTTTTACGTCCCCGCAACTGATAGCGAGCGCCGTAAACGGTACTCTAAGCATCGTCCACGGGGCGCCCGGGAATGATTCTCGCGACAATCAGATTCACATGCTCTCCATCAGGTTCTTCCTCGATGCGCACAACCCCGGCAAAGTGCTGCCAGAAAGGCATATTAACCGGGTTACCCTTCGACCAGTTAATCACCAGCCTTATCTCGTCAATCTGCCGCAGATGGTAGATTCGGCTAGCTGGTATGTGTAGAGGGGATCTGGTAAGGAATACTAATGAACGGTAAACATCCCGGAGTATCAGGCAAAAATTCCACAGAATTACTACTGTTTATTTTTAAATTCAGGATAGACAATAACTACTTGAACTCATAACTCCGACTCAGAGTAGAATTATTATGTTACGAATAAAGCTGATTTTCGGCAAATCAGAATTGGACGCAACCCTTGAAAATACAGTCGTAGCGCGACAGTTTTGTGAGCTTCTTCCTTTAACGCTTTCTCTGGAAGATTTTGCCACAACAGAAAAGATTGCTTACCTCACGGAAAAGCTGGATACGTCATCAACCTCGCCTGGTTACGCTGCTATGAAGGGTGATATTGCCTACTACGCACCATGGGGTAATCTTGCTCTATTTTATAAAAATGGCAGCTTCGCAAAAGGTTTAGTTAAACTCGGCAAAATCGATTCTGGCATCGCGCAGTTAACCGGATATGAAAAGATAGATGTTAAAATTGCTTTAGTAGATTAGTGACAGAACTTATCTCCATTTTGTAGATTAACATCTTAAGATTCCTTTCAAAGTGCATATTACCTAATGCGATTCCGGCCGGCTTTTTTTGCATCGTAAAGTGCTCTGTCAGCCTCATCAAATGCCTGCTCAAATGGAGCACCTGTAGTTGCTTCAGCGACACCGAAACTACAAGTGGCAGTAAACTCAAAACCAGCAAACGAAAGTTGTGAGATGTTTTCTCTTAACGTAGCGGCAACCTGTCTGGCCCTGTGTACATTTGTCCGGGGTAAAAGTAAAACAAATTCGTCTCCGCCAAACCGCCCGAACACATCACTTTTGCGTAATTTTTGACGCACACAAATAGCAATCTCTCTGAGTACATTGTCACCCACAGAGTGCCCGTAGGTGTCGTTAATCACTTTGAACTTGTCCACATCAAAAACAATCAGGCTGACCGGCTTGTCGTAACGGGCTGCGTATTTCAGCTGCTGTTCAGCCAGAGCCGTGAAGTGTTCACGGTTTAAGGCCTGCGTCAGATAATCTATATGTACTTTTTCAAACAGTGCCCGGTTGTCCGCTGCCAGTGCAGGGACGCACATAGTAAAGTAAGCACTACAGGCGATGACATTGATGCCGAACTGGTAAATATAGGCCTGCGTGTCTACACCAATAACCGCCACTATTGCCGCAGTCAAAACACTCACTGCAGCCAGGCTGATACTGGCTCTGAATGGCGTCTCAGTAAATACAATCCAGGTGACAGGAATAGCGAGAAAGAAAATGAAGCATGCTATCTCCTCTGAGTTAAGCCATTCTGCCGTGACTAAAATTATGCTTAATAGCAGACCTGTCAGTACCAGTTTCCAGATAAACGTCGAAAGGGCTTTCGGGCGATCATAAAAATTAATTTCCGGCATGAATGAGTAACGTGGAAATAAACGGGTGACTATACCGGCAAATATCGGGGTCATAACTACAACACCCGTCATATCCCCAATCCACCAGGCAATCAGGCTGTCAACGCCATCGTAAGAATAAATCAGAGCCAACCCGCTTGCCGCCAGAATCAGACTGCTGACAGCGGCAATCAGCAAAAATCTGGTCACAAGAGTGACTAAGTTAAAAGACGCTGAAAGCGCCATCTGGCGCTTAAGCAGTAACGCGCCTCCACCATACAGGAACGTGTGCAGGGTAGCGAAGATACTGCCGGAAGCTAACAGTTCAGCGGTATCCCTGGCCGTATTAAATAAGCTGTTTTCCCAGAATGTAGAGAGCATGCAGGCAAGCCATACAGCAAGCGTTGCAGATCTGCTTCCCATGAGTAAGAAAGCTGCAAAGGTAAGTCCTGCAGGAGGAAACCAGAGACTCGCGTGGGGTGCATACTCCAGAAATACAGACAGCCTCCAGAGCAATAACCACAGTGGAAGCAGCAGACAACATTTAATGACAGCAGAGAAATTTAACAAGGATCCAGCACAGCATACGAGTATCTATACTTCCATCATAAAACGACCCTCTTGTTGTTCCAAATAAAACTGGAGCTTTTACCTGAAGACAAAAAGGTAAAGAGAAAAGTACAGTGCTTGTCTCATCGTGTGAGAGCGATTTGCAGACATCCCTCAGCTCAAACAGGCTAAGCCTTGTCACCGCTTTTCAGCCATCCCTTCTCAACGGCCACATCAAGCTGTTCGTTCACATAGCGCCATAAGCCCGGGGCGGCTTGTTGTAAGTGGGCGTTGCGGGCAAGAATTTTCTCTTTCGCTACCCCGTGACGCACCCAGCTTCCGCCTTCTGCTGCCATGTTCTGAAACACCGGTAATACTCTGTCCATGGCTTTGGCAAATTTAGCGTCGGGTGTTTCTGCAGCTTCAAACTCGTGCCACAACGCCAGCAAGGTTTCGCCCTGGCCCTTGGGAAGTAATCCGAAGATGCGCTCTGCGGCGGCAAATTCTTTTTCTTCCTGCTCAGCATGATCGGCCGCTTCAGCAAAAGCGAACATATCGCCGGCATCGATTTCAACCAGATCGTGGATAAGAATCATCTGTATGACACGGTGAATATTCTCGTTTTGTTCTGCGTACGGTGCCAGCACCGATGCCATTAACGCCACGTGCCAGCTGTGTTCGGCGCTGTTCTCCTGTCGGTCACCATCGCAGGGCAGGCGGACCTGACGTTTCACGGCTTTGAGATTATCGAGCTCACGGATAAAAGTGGCCTGAGCCTGAATATCTGTCATAAAAGGGTTCCTGTGTAGCAAAGAAAAAACGCGCCGTTCGGCGCGTTTTAAGTGATTTGTAAAAAGCTTACTGTGTAGACAACCACACGATCAGGTCTTTCACGTCATCCATGGTCATGCCCTGGGTGAACGTTGCCTGATAACGGCCATTCACGATGAAAGATGGCGTACCACGAACATAGGCGCGGTATTGATCCTGCAACTTGATGTTCTTTTTCACCATGTTGTTTACGCCGAAGCTGGCAGCCAGCTTATCGAACTCAGCCGGATCAACATCGTTAACTACGAAGAGGTTTTTCAGATCAGCCAGATTTGTCACCGGGGCACGTTGCTCATGAATGTATTTGAAGATTGCGCCGTTCAGCTTGTCTTCTTCTTTCATTGCACGGCCAATCATCATGGCTCGGGTAGCATCGTTCTGTGCTTCTTCTGAGGCACCGGGCATAAAGTTTACGTGAATTTTTGTGAACTTGGTGCCGGCAGGCAGATCTTTCTTAATTTCAGCTACAACCGGCTCGAAGCGGTAGCAGTGACCACACCAGAATGAATGGAATTCATACACTTCCGGTTTGGCTGTCGCCGGCTCATCCAGTACTTTATAGTGCGTACCTTCTTTCCATTTAACGTCATCTGCACAGGCCTGCAACGGGATCATCAGTGCCGCCAGCAGAAATAAACCTATTTTTTTCATTGTTTAACAATCCGTAAAACCAAAATACAAAAAAAGAGTACCACAGCAATTCCCGTCCGGGTAGCGTACGCGACAAGTCGCTCACATCTCAGGGCTAGTAACCCAGTTTTAACGGCGGTTCATGCAGGGCTGCCAGCTGTTCCTTCAGTGCCAGAATTTGTCCTTCCCAGTATTTGTCTTCGGCAAACCAGGGGAATGCACGGGGGAAAGCGGGATCTTCCCATCGCTGTGACAGCCATGCCATATAGTGCACCATACGCATCGCCCGCAGAGGTTCTATCAGGGTAAGCTGGCTGTTATCGAATGAATGGAATTCTTCATAGGCTTCCACCAGCACATCAAGTTGCAACATCTGTTGCTGCCTGTCACCGCAAAGCATCATCCACAAATCCTGAATGGCCGGACCGCTGCGGCAGTCGTCCAGGTCGACAAACATGGGACCATCTCGCCACAAAATATTGCCGGGGTGACAATCGCCATGTAAGCGGATAAGGGTTGAATTATGGTAGCGCTGGCGGGTTTCTTTGATCAGCGGATCGAGAATAGCGAAAAAAGCGGTTTCCAGATGTGACGGCAGCAAGCGGCTGCGGGTAAGCACGTCTCTTGGTGCATCCAGAAAGCTCTGAGTATTCAGTTCTGGCCGGTGAACAAAAGGTTTGGCCTGAGCCACACGGTGAATACGGCCTATGAAGCGGCCCATCCATTCAATCTGATCAAGGTTGTCGACTTCAAACTGTCTGCCGCCTACCGACGGAAATACCGCAAAGCGGAATCCGCAAGCATGCTGCATAGTTTTGCCTTCAATGGCAAGCGGGGCCACCAGAGGAATATCGGCACTGGCCAGCTCCAGAGCAAAGGCATGTTCTTCGAGGATCTGTTCATCTGTCCAGCGACCGGGACGGTAAAATTTGACCACCAGGCGCTGACCGTCTTCGGCTTTAAACTGATATACGCGGTTTTCGTAACTGTTCAGCGCCAGTAAACCGGACTCAGGATAAATGCCGCAGGTTTCCAGCGCGTCTAAAACAGTATCCGGGCTGAGCCCGGAAAAGGCGAAATCACCCTGAGGAGTTTCACCGGTAGAGGAATTTTGTTGGTTCATTGACTTCCACAACATTGCCCTCAGCGTCCTGAGTACGGACACGGAATGATATTTCCGTTACCGCCTCGCTGAGGTTCTTCGGAGAGGTTTCCAGAGATATTGGCATACTGAAGACTTCTCCGCCACCCACAGTCACGGTTGTGTCACCCAAAATGTTGTAATCGGGCAGGCCTTCAACCTGAATGGTATAGGTGTGGGTGTCCTGAGATTTATTCAGAATCTTAATGGTGTAGACGTTTTCCACGTTGCCTTTACCGTTTTCCCTGTACAAAGAATTACGGTCGCGGATTAAATCCACTTCCAGCGGCGTGCGGGTGGCAATGTCGGCAATCAGTAACCCGATCATCAGCAGCAGGACAATCAGGTAGCCTATCAGTTTGGGTCTGACGATATGGGTGGTTCCGCCGGTCAGCCTTTCCTCAGAGGTAAAGCTGATCAGCCCCTTCGGATAATTCATTTTTTCCATAACGCCATTGCAGGCATCCACGCAGGCGCCGCAGTTAATGCATTCGTATTGCAGACCATTACGGATGTCGATACCGGTGGGACACACCTGCACACACAAGTTACAGTCGATGCAGTCTCCCAGCTGTTTTGTCGCCAGATCTTCATGACTGAGTTTACGGGGGCGGGGTCCGCGTTTTTCACCACGGTTGTAATTGTATGACACGGTGAAAGTGTCTTTATCAAACATGGCAGACTGGAAACGGGCATACGGACACATGTGGGTGCACATGATTTCACGCATCCATCCGGCATTACCGTAGGTGCAGAAGGTAAAAAACAGAATGGAAAATACTGACCAGAAGCCGGCATTGAAGGTGAAAAAATCGATAAACAACTGTCCGATTGGCGTGAAGTATCCCACAAACGTCAGTGAAGTCAGCAGGGCAATGGCAATCCAGGCGCTGTGCTTGAGTGTTTTGCGCCAGAACTTGTCGAAGTCCATGGCCCTTTCATCCAGCTTGATACGCTTATTTCGGGGACCTTCAATTTTCTCTTCGCACCAGATATACATGTAGACCCAGGTCGTTTGCGGGCACATAAAACCACACCACACACGGCCTGCAAATGTGGTCACAAAAAACAGGGCGAAAGCACCGACGATAAATATGTAAGCAAGCAGGGTAAGGTCCTGAGGCCACAGAGTCAGGCCGAAGATGGTAAACCGCTGCTCCATGATATCGAGAAGAATGGCCTGATGGCCGTCATAGCGGATCCAGGGGATCACGGCGAACAAACCCAGAAAGATAAAACCGAACAAACGGCGGAACGTTTCGATGGGGCCCTTCACCGCGCGCACATAAATCTGACTGCGTGCAGACTGCCGTTTATGACTTACGCCGCCGGCGGGCTGGTGTACTTTTACCGTGGATACTTGTTTAACCTGAATTTGTTCGCTCATTAGGCAACCTTAACTGGCACAGGTGTGTAGTGTACTGCGGGCAGTATAACAAGTGTATGTCTGCCACACTTAATATAGATCAAATAAACCCCTTCTGTGCATACTACTCAGGCTTATAAAACCTCATAAATAAGTATGAAAACAAATCTGTTGCACTTGACGTTAAGCGGTTAAATTATCTACAGGGCTAATTGTCACCAATGATTTATTACCGGGCGGGGAACGGGCCGGGGTAGTCAGAAAACAACAGGAAAAAGTAAAGCAGATGTGGCGTAGTTTTGTGGTAGTTTCAGAGATTGTAGTACTGGTCTTTGTGCTTCGGTTACCCTTCGTCCAGTACATGTTCAAAGATGCACAGGATGTGGTCGGCCAGTGGTATGCCTATGTGGCTACCTGGCAGGACAGAAATGAACTTGCTGAGCTTCACACCATCAGTGCAGCACAACGGGACCAGCTTCGTCCCTTCCAGCAGGAATACGTGGACGGCATCATGGCAAGCCGCCACAGTGTGCAAATCTTCCATAAGAAATTCTGCGGTACAGACAACATCAATCCTTATATCCACGGTGCGCAACTGGCGCAGTTTTGCCACTCAATAGAGACCACCGGCCTGCTGGCGATGGACTACTGAACGCGGTTCAGCTTCCATTCATCTTTTCATGCTTTAATAATGGTGATTTAGCGGAACAATCTGCTTAATCACTGCTCTAACAAAGTGTCTGCTTATTGTCTCCGTGCGGGATTTCGCATGAGAGGCGCGGTAAATCCACTCAAAGCAGGCACCGGATAACCGGAGAATGTTTTCGCCGCCCGCGGGCAACGCGGCCGAAATTATCGGGGAGATGCAAAGCATGAACACATTGATTAGAACTGCACTGGTTTCTCTGACCGCCGGCAGTTTACTGCTGTCTGTACAGGCATGGTCTGCCACCACAGAAATTACCTGGGAAAAGCCGGAGAAGTACACTGATGTACGTCCTGCTAATGAAAGCCGGGTGAAGTTCCGTGAGCGCACATTTAAAGCGCTGGACGAATACTTCGCCAAACTGGCAGAGAAGCTGCCTGAAAAAGACAAGCTTGCGATCACGGTGACAAATCTGGATCTTGCCGGCCAGGTGTGGCCAAGCAGCTTTGTTTTTGGCAATGCTACCGGCACCGATGTTCGCATTGTGAAACGGGTGGACATTCCGCGTATTAAATTCAGCTACACCCTCACTAACGAAGCGGGCAAAGTCGTTAAGAGTGCAGATGTTGACTTAAAGGATATGGGATTTTTAGATAACCCCCGTACCTTCACCCAAAATACGCACCTGGGTTACGAGAAAGCCATGATAAAAGAATGGTTCAACGAAGAGATGGCCAGCGCGCTGGTACAAAACTAACCCGTTATCCCGCAGCTTTCTTCAGTGCCCTGAATCCTCGGGGCACAACCCCTTCCTTGTACATCAATTTTCTCTGATATTCCTGCATCCCTTTGCTGTCAGGCGGTACAGACCATGTGGTCAAAAAAGTACCGCTGCTGGCCAAAAAATTGTCATTTCTTTGTAGTAATTTCTTTATACTCTGCAACTGCACTTTGGGATAGTTTCTAATTACAAGCAGGAGCACTAATAATGAAAGCACCAATCCTGCTTCCTCTCGTATTGGGGATATCAGCATCTGCCATTGGCGATGAACTGCTTATTTCTCAGTATGTTGAAGGGAGTAGCTCTAATAAAGCGATAGAAATCTATAACCCGACAGACAGCGCGGTATTACTGACTGGTTATACACTGTCCATCTATTTCAACGGAAAAACTGCAGCGGGCGCGAACATCGAACTTTCAGGTTCAATCGCAGCGCAAAGTACACAAGTTATTGCCAGTTCAAGTGCCGGAGACACTTTAAAGGCATTGGCAGACGTGCTGACTTCACAGTCCATGTTTAATGGTGATGACGCCATTGTTCTGACTGACAGCAGCGGTAACGTTCTGGACAGTATTGGCCAGGTTGGCGTTGATCCCGGTTCTTCCTGGGGCAGCGGCAGTGTAACCACAGCGAACGACACACTCATACGTTTAAGCAGTGTTGCCGGTGGCGATACTGACCCGTTTGATGCCTATGATACGTCGGAATGGGAAGGTTTGGCTCAGGATGATTTCACAGGCCTGGGCAGCCATGATTACACCGGTGGTGGTGATGACGGCGGCGATGATGGCAGTGGCACCGGCGGCGGTGACGAAGACTTAAGCGGTGTTTGTACAAACTGTCCTGATCTGGACAAAGTTGCAGATGCCGGCGAATTTGATGCTGCTTCATACTACGCAGCGGTTCAGGCTGAAATCGATGCCAGTTCCGACGTCTCTGTTATCCGTCAGGTACTCAGTGAAACCATTTCCGGTCAACGGGTGCTGACTTATTCTGAAGTCTGGACGGCATTAACGGAAACCGATGAAGATCCTGCAAATCCGGATAACATCATTCTGATCTATTCCGGCAAATCCATTCCTAAGTCAGAAAACGGCTCCGGCGAGTATTCCAGTCAGCCTGACTACTGGAACCGTGAGCACAGCTGGCCAAAGAGTCATGGCTTCAGCAGCTCGTCAAATGAAGCTTATACTGATATTCAGCACCTGCGTCCGTCTGACATTACTGTAAACAGCAGCCGCAGCAACCTGGATTTCGACAATTCCGACAACGCACTTTCTGAAGCGCCGGCCAACCGTATCGACAGTGACTCTTTCGAGCCACGGGATGAGGTAAAAGGCGACATCGCGCGGATGATGATGTACATGGATATGCGCTATGAAGGCGCCGGCAGCGATGTTACGCCTGACCTGGTACTGGTTGACCGTATCACCTCAAATGGTGAAGCGGCGCTGGGCAAACTGTGTACGCTGATT
Organism: Alteromonas sp. ABV2_168; assembly: GCF_056161165.1. Lineage (NCBI taxonomy): Bacteria > Pseudomonadati > Pseudomonadota > Gammaproteobacteria > Alteromonadales > Alteromonadaceae > Alteromonas > Alteromonas sp. ABV2_168. The sequence continues at coordinate 226,178 of NZ_JBSWYQ010000003.1, forward strand.
GCCTGGAGCAATGCTGACCCGGTAGATGCTGACGAAACCCGTCGTCACAGTGCCATCTATGAATATCAGGGCAACCGTAATCCGTTTGTCGACCATCCTGAATGGATCGACTTATTTTACGATGCAGACAGCTGTGGTGATGTAACCGCGCCCGATCCTGAGCCGGACCCTGAACCGGAGCCGGAGCCCGATCCGGAACCACAACCTTCCGGCAGCGGTGCACTGATGCTTACCGGTGTATTTGACGGCCCGTTATCCGGCGGTACACCTAAAGGTATCGAATTACTGGTAACGCAGAACATTGATGATCTCAGTGTGTGTGGTGTCGGCGGCGCGAATAATGGTGGCGGTTCTGACGGTCAGGAATTCACTTTCCCTGCGGTATCAGCTGTGGCCGGCCAATTCATTTATGTTGCCAGCGAGGCCACAGGGTTCGCAGACTTCTTCGGTTTTGCACCGGATTACACCAGTGGTGCTATGTCTATCAACGGTGACGATGCCATTGAAGTCTTTTGTGACGGCGCGCTGGTAGATTACTACGGTGACCGTGATACTGACGGCACGGGCACAGACTGGGATTATCTGGACAGCTGGGCTTACCGTACCGGCGGCAGTGCTTCTTCAACGTTTAACATTGCAGACTGGCAGGTTGCCGGTACCAATGTGTTTGACGGTGAAACCAGCAATGCCACTGCGGCAATGCCTTTCCCGCTGGGTTCTTACGTAGCTCCGGCCACAGAGCTTTTCTTTTCTGAATACATTGAAGGCGGTTCTAATAATAAAGCGGTTGAGATTGCTAACCTGACATTGTCTGACATCGACCTGAGTACATACGATGTGCAGATTTACTTTAACGGGTCGGCCTCTGCCGGTCAGACATTCACTTTAACCGGCACACTGGCAGCGGGTGATGTATTTGTGCTGGCGCATACTTCTTCGGAAGATCCAATCCTGAATGTGGCAGACATGACCAGCGGCAGCGTTCAGTTCAACGGTGATGATGCTGTTGTGCTGCGTAACAATGGCGTGATCATTGACAGTATTGGTGTTATCGGAGAAGACCCCGGTTCATACTGGTCTGGTGGTGACGTGCGTACACAAAACCGCACGCTGGTGCGCAAGTCTTCTGTTACGGAAGGCGACAGTGATGCCTATGATGCGTTCGACCCCAGTGTTGAATGGGATGCGTACGCTCAGGATACCTTCGATTACCTCGGTTTCTACGGCACCGGCAATGATGATGGCGGCAACGCATCATTAGGTATTTGCGGTGACGAAGCGACATACATCAGTGCTGTACAGGGAAGCGGTGACAGCTCACCACTTTCAGGTCAGAGCGTGATTGTTGAAGCCATTGTGACCCATGTGACACCGGCTCTGGACGGTTTCTGGATTCAGGAAGAAAGCAGCGACAGTGACGGCGACGAGACAACCTCTGAAGGTGTGTTCATTGCCAGCGCTTCTCTGGCCGGCTCTGTCACTGAAGGTGAGATTGTCCGTTTAGCGGGTACGGTTGGTGAAGACTACGGCCGCACAATGATCACTGCCTCTTCAGAAGCCCTGTCCTGTGGTTCCGGCTCTGTATCTGCAGTGGCGATTACTCTGCCTATGACAGATGCTTCCGGATTTGAAAAATATGAAGGTATGCTGGTAACCAGTAACGAAAACTGGGTGATCAGCAATATCTATCCGTATTCTGACTTCGGTGAAATCTGGGTGTCTACAGAGCGTCTGTTCAACCCGACACAACTGTATGCACCGGGTTCTCAGGAAGCGGCAGACCTGGCGACAGCCAACGGGCTGAACAAGCTGATCATTGACGACAATGCAGACGGTTATGCGTCAGAGTGGATGCTGCCTGCAGGTGGTTTCACACCTTACAACACTATCCGTTCCGGCGACCTGATCACCGGTGTAACCGGCGTGATGGACTATGGCTATTCTGCATACCGAATCCGTCCGGTTGAGGTGCCGTCTTTACTGGCTGATAACTACCGTGAAGATGCGCCAGTGGTATCTGAAGGTAACCTGAAAATTGCCAGCTTCAACGTACTGAACCTGTTCAACGGTGACGGTAATGAAGGTGGTTTCCCAACAGAGCGCGGTGCAGATTCCTATGCAGAATATCAGCGCCAGCTGGCGAAAATTGTCAACGCGCTGGTAGCCATTGATGCTGACGTACTGGGTCTGCTGGAACTGGAAAATGACGGTTTCGGTGCTGACAGTACAGTGGCTCATCTGGTTGATGCGCTGAATGCGGAATTCGGTGAAGGCACTTACGCCTATGTAGATGCCGGTGTTGAACAGTTAGGCACCGATGCGATTACATCAGGTATTCTGTATCGTCCTGCCGTGGTTACACCTTCAGGTGCACCGCAGATTCTGATGGAAGCGAACAGTCCTTCTGATGAGGAAGGCGTGTTGTTTGCAGACTACGGTAACCGACCGTCGCTGTCACAACTGTTTACACACACTGAAAGCGGTAAAACCTTTGTGGTTGATGTTAACCATCTGAAATCGAAAGGTTCAAGCAGCAGCTGTCAGGAAGACGGTAATACCGAACAGGGTTTCTGTAACCGTAAGCGTACCCGTGCCGCCATGGCCATTGCACAATGGTTGCAAAGCACTTATCAGGACACGCCGATGATCCTGCTGGGAGACTACAACGCTTATGCTCAGGAAGATCCTGTGCAGGTACTGGCAGAAGCCGGTTTTACCGACACCGTGTCTGAATTGAAAGGCAGTGCGTCTTACAGCTATACCTATGACGGCCTTGTGGGTACGCTGGATTACATGTTCAACAACGCCGCTGCCCGCGATATGCTGGTGGATGTTACTGAATGGCACATCAACAGTGATGAACCGGAGTTCTTCGATTATAACGAAGAATATAAGCCGGCTTCATTCCTGAACGAGCTGCCCTTCCGTGCGTCTGACCATGATCCGGTTATCGGTACCTATCAGCTGGACGCAGATGTGCAGGCAGTGACAGGTGACTGGGACGGCGACGAAGACGTGGATAACAATGATATCCGCAGTTTCATGTTTGCTATCATCGCCCGTCAGGCTATCGACATGGCTTTCGATTTAAATAATGACGGCAAAGTGAATACCCGTGACATCGCAGTAATGCGTTCGTTATGTACACGCAGCCGCTGTGCGACGGAAGACGCGCAGAACAACGGTTCCCGCCGCAATCTTGGGGCGCTGTTACGCAGCAGATAAATACTGCTGATTTGATATAAATGAGAAGGGCGCCTTGCATTGCAGGCGCCCTTCTTTTTTATCTGTGGCTATCGTTGCCAGTGATAATCAGCGGTAGTCAAACTCACTGCCACTGACGGCAAGTACATTCTCAGCGCCGCTTAACATGGCTGACAAATGCGCGTCCCGCCGTGGCAAGATACGTGCAACGTAAAAATCTGCACACTTTTGTTTCGCTGCGGCAAAGGTGGGATTGTCTCCCTGCGCGGCTTTATCTGCCATGCTGTACCAGCAAAGACCAGTTAATGAATACGCTGTGTATGCCAGATAATCACAGGCCGCAGCCGCTACAAATACCGGATCTTTGTCCAGGCAGGCAGTGGATGCATCCATCCAGCTGCTCAGGAGAGTCTGCGCATTCTGTCTGGCGTCTGAATCTGTCATAGCGTCAACAAGTCCGCCGAACACATCGTAAGTCGCTTTCAGCATGTTGCCGCCATCGCGGGTCAGTTTTCGGCCAATTAAATCCAGCGCCTGTATGCCATTGGTACCTTCATATAACTGGGCTATACGCACATCCCGCATCAGTTGCTCCATGCCCCATTCCCGGATGTAGCCGTGTCCGCCGAATATCTGGATCCCCAGGCTGGTGGTTTCCAGCCCCATATCAGTGAAGAATGCTTTGCAGACCGGGGTCAGAAATTGCAGAACCTGACCGGCGTGCAGTTTCTCGTCCTCTGTCCCGTAGTGCTCCGCATCCATATACTTTGCATACAACAGTGATAAAGCGCGGCAGCCTTCTGTTAACGTTTTCTGGGTGAGCAGCATACGGGCCACATCAGGCTGAAATACAATAGGATCGGCTTTCGCGTCCGGTTGCTGTACGCCCTGTGGCGCGCGGCTTTGCAGTCTCTCTCTGGCATATGTAAGCGCGCCCTGGAAAGAGGCTTCTGCAGCACCAAGCCCCTGCAGACCTACCTGAAAACGGGCATCATTCATCATGGTAAACATACAGGCCAGGCCCTGGTTTTCACCGCCAACCAGCCAGCCTGTCGCACCATCGAAATTCATTACACAGGTGGGGCTGGCTTTGATCCCCATCTTGTGTTCAATACTGCCCACAGACAGCGAGTTAGCTTCACCCGGTTCTCCCTGACTGTCCGGCATAAACTTCGGCACCAGAAACAGGCTGATCCCCTTCACACCTTTCGGCGCATCAGGTAAACGTGCCAGCACCATATGGATAATATTCGACGTCCAGTCGTGGTCGCCGCCGGTGATGAATATTTTGCTGCCGGTAATGCGATAACTGCCGTCGTCCTGCGGCTCAGCTTTAGTGTTCAGCAAAGCCAGATCGGTACCGGCCTGTGGCTCTGTCAGGTTCATGGTTCCGGTCCACTCTCCGGACACCAGCTTTGCCAGATAAGTGGCTTTTAAATCCTCACTTGCATGGCGGCTGACAGCCAGAACGGCGCTTTCTGTCAGCATAGTCGTCAGGCGCCAGCTCAGGTTGGCTGAGTTCAGCATTTCATGCACCGGCACCGCCATGGTGTAGGGTAATCCCTGACCTTCGTAGTCCACCGGACCAAGCATGGCGTTCCAGCCATTGGCAACATACTCTTCATAGGCCGCAGCAAACCCTTGCGGCGTGGTTACTGCACCATTTGCAAACGTACAGCCGGCTTCGTCACCGCTGCGGTTTAGCGGTGCCACCACGTCTTCTGCAAATCTGGCTCCCTGAGTGAGCACTTCGCTGGCAAGCTCAAAATCGAAATCTTCCAGTCCGGTCGATTGATAATGGTCACTGACGTTCAGCCAGTCCCGCAACAGAAATTGAAAATCCGCCAGTGGCGCCTGATATTGCGGCATGATTCACTCCAAAGTTAAACGCTTGTTTGAATTTTAACATTATATGCACAAACTCACCGGACAAGATAGCCTGCAGGTTTTAAATTTAGTGTTTGTCATCTGAATGAAAGCATAGTCTATGAGCTGAGAAAGGGCAGCGGTAGCCGTACCAGCGTGAATTAAGCAGACCGGTTGCGGGGTAATCCTGATTATCCCTTTAAGCGTAGTTATGTGATGACAAAAAGTGCCTGGTCAGACGCTCTGAGTTCAGGTATGTGATTTACAGGGAATGAATTGCAATTTCGTAAAGATATAAACGGACTCCGCGCGCTGGCAGTGATTGCCGTGGTGCTTTTTCATTATCAACCGGAATACCTGCCCGGCGGTTTCGCCGGCGTCGATGTGTTCTTTGTGATATCCGGTTTCCTGATGACTTCCATTATCAGCAGGGGGCTGGATAAAAAAACCTTCGGTACCTGGCGGTTCTATTGTGCCAGAGCTAAACGTATCGTTCCTGCTCTGACAGCGGCTTGTCTGGTATTACTGGTGTGCGGCTGGTTTGCTGTCACGCCGGTTGATTATGCAGCGCTGAGTAAGCATATTGCGTCCAGCCTGACTTTTGTTTCGAATATTGTGTACTGGCAGGAGGCCGGTTATTTTGATGCGGCATCGACGCAAAAATGGTTGCTGCACACCTGGTCACTGTCTGTGGAGTGGCAGTTTTATCTCCTTTATCCACTGATACTCATCGGGCTACGTAAACTGTGTGGCAGTGTGTCCCTCAGGCATGTTGTGCTGGCTCTCACCCTGCTGGCCTTCATAGCTAACCTGTGGCTGTCTTTTGCTTATCCTTCAGCAAGCTATTTTTTAATTTCTGCACGGGCCTGGGAAATGCTGGCCGGCGGAGTGGCATTCTTCTATCCGTTAAATGTTTCAGACAAAACGCGGGGTTACCTTGCACTGGCGGGACTGGCGCTCATCGCAATAACCTATTTCGTTATCAGCGAAGATAATCTCTGGCCCGGTTATCTCGCATTCTTTCCGGTTGCCGGCACGTTTATCGTTATTCAGGCGCGGGACGAAAAGAGCGTCATCACCACCAATGTCGTCAGTCAGAAACTGGGATTGTGGTCTTACTCCATCTATCTCTGGCACTGGATCATTGTGGTGGCGAACAATATTTACCACCTTGAACTGTCTTTCTGGCTTTTTGTTGCCCTGACTACTCTGGCAGGCTGGTTATCCTACCGGCTGATAGAGCAGCACCACCGGCCCCGGCGTTACTGGTTGATGTTCATCCTGACCCTAGCGGGAAGTTTATGGGTTTACCAGCAACAGGGAGCGCCGGAACGCGTGCCGGAGAAATTCCGTCACGATGCTCTGTCTTACCATGAAACCTATTATGGCGGGGCGGGCTACAGTGCCGATGAATGGATTTATTTTCATGCGAAGGACAATGACTACAAGTTTATTCTCATCGGTGACAGCTATTCTCTTCAATATGGCCGTACGCTGAGTGACAGCGGGATCCCGGTGCTCGGACGGTTTTATCATGGCTGTCCCTTCTTTCCCACACTGGCCAAATATGAAGAAGGCGGTGAACTTGAAGCTTGCTCAGATCAGTTTGAGGAAGTGAAACAACGGATAGAAGGTAACGACAAGCCGCTGGTTCTGGCCCAGTCATGGGACAGCTATCAGGAAAAAATCATGAAAAAAGACGCCAGTAATAAGCTGGAGCTTACCGAAGAAGAATATAACGACAAAGTCATCGCTGAAATGGAAACCTTTATCTCAAGGTTGGGTGACAGAAAGTATTTTCTGGTTGGTGTGCCACAAAAGGCGTGGGTAAATGCTTACGAATGTCTGGCCAGGCAGTCTCTTCCCGCTGCCGGCTTTTTTCCTGTATGCAGCAGTACTCAGCCGAAGCAGGACTACTCCGTTAATAGCCGCCTGAAGCAATTTGCTGAAGCGCACAGTAATGTGTGGTACGTGGATCCTGATGCCGCCCTTTGTGAAGGCGAAACCTGTACCATCATTGATGACGGGGAACCGGTTCACTCAGACCGCTCTCATCTTGCGGTGCACGGGGCAGGAAAAGTCTGGCAGGAATTGATGCAGGTGATGGCGTCTGCTGATGTCAGCCTGGCGACGGAGAAGCCCTGACCGCCTGAGATTGTCAGTTATGAAACTGAACGCTGCCGGCACGGTTCATTTTTACTTTTCCTTCAACTGCAGGCATCCTGTTAGCCATTGTGAAGGCGAAAGCTGAAATAGGAAAAGTAATGCAACAATCATCACCTGTTTGCGTGGTCACCGGCGGCAGTTTAGGTATCGGTCTGGCCGTCTGCGAAAAGTTTGCGTCCGGGGGATATCAGGTTATCAATTTAGATATTCGTGATTTCGATAACCCTCCTGAGCACGCGCAATGGATGCAGTGTGATGTCACCAGTGCTGCAGCGGTCAGCGACTGTATCAGTGACATTGCAGCGCGTTTCGGACGTATCGATTGCCTGGTAAGCAATGCGGGTATGCATTTCTCTGCCACCATCGAAGACACTACGCCGGAAGACTTCGATAAGGTGTTCTCTTTAAACGTGAAAGGAGCCTATCATGCAGTACGCGCGGTGTTGCCGGTAATGAAACAGGCGAACAAAGGCGCAATCATCATCATGGCGTCAGACCAGGCGATCATCGGTAAGCGTAATTCTTTTGCTTATAACCTGAGTAAAGCGGCGCTGGCATCCATGGCTAAAACCACCGCGCTGGATTACGCGCCTTATAATATTCGTGCAAACGCGGTTTGCCCGGGCACAATTGAAACGCCTTTGTATCATAACGCCATCGATAAATATGTGGCCGCAAGCGGTGCGGATAAAGCAGAAGTGCACGCAGAAGAGGCCGCTGCACAACCCCTCGGACGGCTGGGAAAACCGGAAGAAGTGGCAGCGTTAACATTCTTCCTTGCCAGTGATGATGCGGCTTTTATCACCGGCAGTCTGCAAAGTATCGACGGCGGCTATACCACACAGTAACCATGAAAATCATCGACGCCCATCTGCACTTATTTGATTTACAGGCCGGTGAATACCGTTGGTTGTCTCCTGACAATCCGCCATTCTGGCCGGATAAACCGGTTATAGCGAAAAATTTCTCTGAGTCTGATTTAGTGGTGTCAGCCCCGTCGCAGCTTACCGGTTTTGTGCATATTGAAGCCGGATTCGACAATGCAAAACCCTGGCGTGAGGCTGATTACCTGGCGCAGCATTGCCATATGCCTTTTCGCGCAGTTGCCGGTTTTGACTTGCTGGCAGGTAATAATCAGCATGTGATTTCAGAATTGCTCAAACGCCCTTGTATTACCGGTGTCAGGCATATTCTGGACGACGAAGCCGCGTCTGTTCTGAACGATTCTGAAGCCAAAGCGAGCCTGGCATTGCTGGCAGAGGCGGGATTGAGTTTTGATGCCCAGTTATCCTTGTATGACACTGCCGGTGTTCAGGCGCTGTCTGCCGTGGCTGCGAATTTTCCTGCTATGCCGTTCATTCTGAATCATGCCGGATTTCCGTTGGCAGATAAAAACATTAAGGTGTGGCAGGACAACCTGAAAGCCTTAAGCAGGGCTGATAATATTGCCGTAAAACTGTCCGGTTGGGAAATGCATAACCGTCAATGGCGTGCTGATGATATTGCGCCGGTGGTGAACACCGTGCATCAGTATTTTGGCGAAAGCCGGGTAATGACAGGCAGTAACTTTCCCTTGTGTACCTGGCACAGTGATTACGGTGCTTTCTGGCGCACAATAACGCAGGCAGTACCCGCCGTGTGTGCAGAAAAATGGCTGAGTGAAAATAGTCTGTACTGGTATTTTGGTTAGCCTGCCGGCTATTCAGGTAATCCACACCGGCAAGCTTAAAGATAAGGTCTGAGACTTTTATCCGATAGAAATTCGGCTGTCAGGGTAGCGAACATGACGTTGTCTCGGACTTGCCAGCAAATAGGCGAGGGTAAGCGGCCCCAGCCGGCCAAGGAACATCAGCACAATAATAATGCCTTCACCGGCAGCGGATAAGCTTCCTGTCAGTCCTCTCGACAGGCCCACCGTGCCCATCGCGGATACGGCTTCAAAGACGATATCCGGGAAAGGGGCATCCTCTGTGATGGTCAGCAGAAAAATCGCCACCCAGGTCACCCCGCCTGAAATCACCGTGAGAGCCAGGGCCTTAGACACGGTTTCTGTCCGGATGGTACGCTGAAAAAGCGTTGGCGCGTGGTCGCGGCGCAGAAAATTGTAAGTGGCAGTCAGAAGTACCACGAAGGTTACGACTTTGATACCGCTGGCGGTACTCATTGACCCGCCGCCGATAAACATCAGCAGCAACATAAGGGTGACAGAGCCGTCTTCCAGCGCAGCGATGTCCAGGGTGTTAAAACCCGCGGTTCTTGGTGTGACTGCCTGAAACCAGGAAGCCCACCATTTACCCGCCGCGTCCAGCTTGCCCAGTGTGTCCGGGTTATCGTATTCAATGACATAAATAAGCAATAACGCGACTACGTTGATGATGACCGTACCGGCTATCATGGTTTTACTGTAAGGCGTAAGCGTTTGCCAGCTTCGTTTTTTAACCAGATCTATCCATACAGAAAAGCCCAGCCCGCCAGTGATGAACAACGCGGTAATCGTAATATTAACTACAGGATCGCTGACATACCGGGACAGACTGTCCGGCTGCAGTGCAAAGCCGGCGTTATTGAACGCGGATATGGTATAGAAGAAGGCTTCGTATGCGGCCGTTGACCAGCCTGATTCCGCCTGCCAGTAGCAGGTCAGGATCAGCATGCCTGCGGCTTCTGTTACCAGTGCAAAAAGAATAACGGCTTTGGCGGTACTGACCAGTGACGACGTGTCGGTTTCATTAAACGCTTCTTTCACCGCGCTTTGTTGCAGAAAACTTATCTTACTGCCTACCGCAACCAGTGTTACAACCGCAAAGGTCATTAAACCGAGACCGCCAAATTGAATGAGGCCGGCAATAACGGTTTGTCCGAAAAGGGTGAAGCCGGTTCCGGTATCCACAACGGCGAGCCCCGTTACTGTCACCGCTGAGGTGGCGGTGAACAGGCTTTGCGTCCAGGTGATTGGTGCTGTGGTGGCAAAGGGCAATTTAAGCAGCAGGGTGCCAAGAACGATAAAGCTCAGAAAGCTAAACGACAGGATAAGAGGCGGAGCCGCCTGAATTTTTCGCGCGCCTTTCGGCTTTCGTTCCAGCGGGCGGTTCGCCGGTAACCAGCGTTTCAATGTTTAAGTCTCGGCGCAATTTTTACCAGCACTTCCCTGGGACCACTCAGCACCAGCTGATCTTCTGGTTTCAGTTGAAACGCCATGTCAGGCGTACAGTGTATCTGATGCTTACGTTTAACCATCAGGCAGTGAATATCATCTTTGTAGCCGTTAATGACTGTATCCAGGGTCATGGGGGACTTAGTCTGCGGTACCACCACTTCTACAATGTAATGGCCGTGGCCCAAACTCAGATAGTCACTGACCATAGGGTAATTCAATGCCTGAGCCACGCGAACGCCCATCTCTTCTTCAGGGTGAATGATGCGGCTCACATCCAGTTTTGAAAGAATGGTGTGATGCGCCTTGCTGTTAGCCTTCACCCAGATATTTTGCACACCTTCATTTTTCAGGTTCAGCACACACAGCAAGCTGGCCTGCATATCTTCACCGATGGCGACAAGCACGGCATCACTGTCGTGAAGACTCAGTTCTGCCATGGCTCTTTCGTCGGTTGCGTCACAGATAAGGGTTTGGGTCAGTTCGGTAGAATATTGTTCAGCCAGCTTTTCATCGCTGTCGATACCGGTAACAGTGTGACCCAGATGGATCAGCTCTAAACTGGTGGTAATGCCAAACCGGCCAAGGCCGATGACAGTAAAATGCGCCATAAGTGCTCCAGAAAACGGAAACGGCGTCGCAAGGATTGCGGCAACTGGCGTATGATACGTGAGAGACTGGAAAAAGGAGCGGTTACTGAACGTGATAGTTAGTGGTTTCAGCTATGTAAGCCGTCGTTTTCCTGCGGACAGAAAAAAGCCGTTCAACGGATGAACGGCTCCGTAGATTTTAAATGCGTCGTTGAGACTTATTTCAGTTCAGTCACTGACATGTTGGGTGAGCGGTAAACCACTTCATCATTCAGCTCGATACCAATTCCCGGTGTGTCCGGCGCTTCAATAAAGCCGTTAACCGGTTGAGGATCCTGAATACATAATTCACGGTTCCAGGATTTTGTCGCGTAGGTGTGATGCTCGTGGATCAGGAAGTTAGGAATGGCGGTTTCAAGGTGCAGACTGGCTGCCGTTGCCACCGGACCACCGCAGACGTGAGCCTGAATACGCACATCGTATATGTCGGCGTAGTCACACACTTTTTTCGCTTCGGTAAAGCCGCCGCACAGACCAATATCAGGCTGTAAAACGTCCAGAGACTGATCTTCCAGATACGGACGGATGCCCCAGCGGTTATATAAACGTTCACCGCCGGCAATCGGCGCTTTCACGTTGCGGGCAACTTTGTCATGCAGTTTTGAGTTCAGGTAGTTAACCGGCTCTTCGTAATACATACAGCCAAATTCTTCTACCAGTTCGCCCAGTTGAATAGCCGTAGTCGCACCCGGTAAGCTGTGGCATTCAAAAATAATATCGCCTTCGTCACCCATGGCATCACGGATTGCCTGCAGACGTGCACGGAACAGTTTCATTTCACCTCTGGAAATGATTTTCGTGCGGTCATAATGGGTATCGCCGTTAATGTCATAAACGATTGGATCAACTTTCACCGCGGTGTAACCTTCAGCCATCGCCTTTTCTGCGGCACGGCCATATTCTTCAGGCTGGATCAGTTTGGTAATAGTGGTGTCCCAGTCGAACTGTAGCTGACTGGCGTAAGAACGCAGCTTGCCGTTAGTCTTACCGCCAAGCAGCTGATAAACCGGCAAGCCAAGTGCTTTACCTTTGATATCCCAAAGGGCTGTATCTACCGCACTCATGGCGGCGTAAATGACAGGACCGCCACCTAAGCCCCAGAAGCTCTCACGGAGCATTTTCGACCACAGGCCTTCGGTGTTGAAAGGGTTCCAGCCAATCAGCATGGCTTCTGCGATTTCTTTGATCATATGCGCAGCAGCAGAATGTCCCCAGTCGTAAGCAAGGCCTGCTTCACCTACACCGGTAATACCTTCATCGGTGTAAATACGCACAAAAACCGGATTCCATGGCGGACGTTCCGGGCACTCAATATCAAATATTTCAACTTTGGTAATTTTCATCTTTTGTCCTGAATGTAGTTGCTCAGACTACCGCGTCGCGCTGTTGCGGGAACGGGATTGTCATTCATAACACGGCGTAAACCCATCCATGGGGCCTCGACTGCCGCTTCCCTGCGGCAGACGGTTATGAATGACAAAACCCTTATCCCGCAGCGCCACCGCGATAGCATTTCGCTTATTCGCAGAATGTCGGGTCGAGTTTCCAGGCTTTTCTCAGCATGGCTGGCCAGGCTTTCTGGCCGCCGGTTTCGCCTGAGTGTACAATTTTTGCCTGATCATAAATGCCCTTTACAATGGGCTCTGGTATTTCAATCACTTCCTGACCGGATTGCATCAGTGACATTTGTATATCACAGGCGCGTTCCAGATCATAAAAGCGCATAAATGCGTCGCCTACCGTAGGGCCTAACGTCAAGCCGCCGTGATTGGGCAATAACATATGGCTGGTATCGCCCAAATCATCCTGTAACTGCTTTCTTTCATTATCATCAACCGCCAGACCTTCGTAGCTGTGATAGCTCAGCGAGGGCAGGGAAAACAGAGAATACTGGCTCCAGGGTTTCAAACCACCTTTAACTGACGCCACGGCAATAGTGGCTTTTGTGTGCAGGTGAATAACACATTTCGCATCTTCACGGACTTCGTGAATGGCGCTGTGAATGGTGAAACCGGCCGGATTGATCTGGTAGGGGGAGCCATCGAGAATATTGCCGTCGAGATCAACCTTCACCAGATTCGACGCGCGCACTTCATCAAATGCCAGACCAAAAGGGTTAACCAGATAATGTTGTGTACCCGGTACTTTAGCGGAAATATGAGTATAGATAAGATCGCCCCAGCGCATGTTATCCACCAGCCTGTAGCAGGCGGCGAGATCGACGCGGGTTTGCCATTCTTCCGGCGACACCTTGTCTTTCAAACTGAAATGTTCAAACTCAAACACGGGTATCACTCCTTTTATGTCCTGTTGATACAAAGTAGCAGACGGACTGACAGTCAACAATGCCAGTATCGTCTGACTTATTATTTATCATCCGGAGGAAAAAGCAGAGACGTTGAGATTTACTCTCCGGACTGGTTCGCTGTGGTGGTGTTACCACCGGCTGGTTGCGTATTCTGGTGCAGTATTGTGACGCTGTCACGCAGCGGGATCAAATGATCGCGATTTTCCATGTCTTTGATATTGATTGAAAAAACATCACGCTTTACCCAGCTGAGTGATTCGCCGGTCCAGCCGGGCGAGGGGAAGTCGCCAGTGATGCTGTCCAGGCCGGCTTGCTGGGTGCATTCGTACACGGCCATATTCTGGCTGGTGGTCAGCACAAGTTTACCCACTTCCACGTTTACACCGGTTTGTTGCCAGACCTGTTCATGCAGAGCGCACTGTTCACTTTGCTCTTCATTGATGCTGGCCAGCGGCATGGTCAGAAGACCTCCGGCGTTTTCCAGCAGTAATGCGTATTTATCTGTTTTGATCACACAGGCGAGAGCGTCATGAGCGGGTTCGGTGGATTCAACTGAACGGCAAACCGGGGGCGCGGGAACCTCAGAGCAGCCAAAAAGCGGCAGAAGTAACAAAACGACTGATGAGCGAATCCTAAAAAGCATACAACCAGGTAAAATAAAATTTAAATAATTATAAACAAACAGACCGGCGGCCTGATTTCATCAAGAGTTGTCCGGCAGTATAACAACAATAACAACAGCCACGTACCAAGGCTTGTTTTAATTTCTCAGTGCATGGAATAGAAATGCATACACAGTGTCAGCATCGCCCTGACTGTGCAGTTGAGAAACGTTGATAGGAATCAGAGATGTCGAAAAAGTCCTTTTTGTCCCCGTTACTGGTGGGCGTTGTCGCGTTAGGTGCGTTCTTAATTTATATCAATCTGCCTGCTGAAGAATCTTCCGCAGGCGGAGGCCGTTTACCTTCTCCCGTTCGCGTGACTGTAGTAGCCGAGCAAACCTTTCCGGTGACCATTGAGGCGCTGGGTACGGCCAATGCCAACGAATCGGTCACGATCACGGCGCAGCAGACCGACCGCGTTACAGACGTAAAGTTTGATGACGGTGATACGGTAAAGACCGGGCAATTACTGGTTCAGTTGAATAATGACGAAGAGCTGGCCCGCATTGTTGAACTTGAAGCGAACATTGTTGAAGCGAAAAGTCAGTATGAGCGGGTAGTGAACCTGGCGAAAACCCGCGCGGCATCGCAACAAATACTTGGCGAACAGCAAGCCAAACTGAAAGGACTTGAAGCGCAACTGGATGTTGCGAAGTCTCAGCTGGATGAGCTGCAAATCCGTGCACCCTTTGCCGGTCTGCTCGGGATCCGCAACATCAGCAAAGGCTCACTGGTACAACCGGGTGATGCCATTACCACGCTGGACGATATCAGCATTATCAAGGTAGATTTCAGTGTGGCAGAAGGGCAGCTGGCCAGCCTGTCTCCCGGTCAGCGGGTTATCGCACAGTCCGTAGCGTATCCGGGAGAAGATTTTGAAGGCACCATTGCCACTATCGGTTCCCGTATCGATCCGGTCTCCCGCTCTGTTCTGGTAAGAGCACACATTAAAAACGAACCGGTGAAAATCCGTCCCGGTATGCTGCTTCAAATCACACTGGAAAAGCAGGTACTGGAAACACTGGTTATTCCTGAAAAAGCGCTGGTGCCCATTCAGGATAAGCAGTACGTATTTGTTGTGAATAACGATGTGGTCGAGCAACGCGAAGTCATTATCGGTGAGCGTAAACCCGGTATCGTGCAGGTTGTCGACGGCCTGGTCAGCGGTGAACGTATTATTACCGAAGGCACGTTACGTGTGCAGGAAGGCTCTGCCGTTCGTGTACTGAATGCTGAGGGAGTGTAACCATGTGGTTATCTGATGCTTCCGTAAAAAGGCCGGTGTTCGCATCGGTGATTAATTTGCTGGTGGTGATCTTCGGCATCGTGGCGATCACTATGCTGTCGCTGCGGGAATATCCGGATATCGACCCGCCAATCGTATCAATCAACACCAACTACGACGGTGCTTCTGCCAACATTGTTGAAACCCGTATCACTCAGTTGCTTGAGGACCGGATCAGCGGAATTGAAGGGATAAAAAATATCACCTCAACCAGCCGCAATGGACGTTCGTCTATTTCTATTGAGTTTAAGCTGACCCGTGATATCGATGCCGCAGCCAATGATGTGCGGGAACGGGTGAGCCGTGCGCTGAACAACCTGCCTGAACAGGCTGATCCTCCCGAGGTATCAAAAGAAAGTTCAGACGAAGATGTTGTGGTGTGGTTTAACCTGCGCAGTACTAACCTGGATACCATGGAGCTTACCGATTATGCCGAGCGCTTCCTGGTAGACCGCTTGTCTATTGCTGATGGTGTGGCCAGGGTTCAGCTGGGCGGCGGCCGGACCTATGCCATGAAGGTGTTTCTTGACCGTAATGCCATGGCGGCACGTGGTATCACCGTTACCGACGTGGAAGATGTGATTCAGTCAGAAAACGTAGAGTTGCCGGCTGGTGAGGTCGAGTCCAATGACCGGGATTTTGAGGTGCGGGTAGCGCGCTCATTCTTAACGCCGGATGATTTTGCCCAGTTGACTGTCGCGGTAGGTAATGACGGTTATCTGGTACGACTGGGTGAAATTGCCAATGTGGAGCTGGCACCGGAGGATGACGAAAGTGAATTCCGCGGTGACGGTGTAAACATGATTGGCCTGGGGATCATTAAGCAATCGAAAGCCAATACCCTCGATGTGGTGCGTTCTGCCAAAGAGCAGATTGCTAAAATTGAAGAAACGCTGCCGGATAACATTTTCATTGTACCCAGTTACGACTCTTCGGTATTTATCGAGGAATCAATCAACGAAGTATACAACACCCTGATTATCGCCATGATTCTGGTGGTGGTAGTGATTTACCTGTTCCTCGGGAATGTCCGTGCAACACTGATCCCTGCTGTCACCGTGCCGGTGTCGATGATCGGTGCGTTCATTGTGATGTATATGCTGGGCTTTTCCATCAACTTGCTGACGCTGCTGGCAATGGTGCTTGGCATCGGGCTGGTGGTCGATGACGCCATTGTTGTGCTTGAGAATATTTACCGTCGTATCGAAATGGGAGAGCCGCCTTTACTGGCGTCTTACCGCGGGGCAAAAGAAGTAGGCTTTGCTGTTATCGCTACCACGCTGGTACTGATTTCTGTATTTGTACCGCTAATCTTCCTGGAAGGAAATATCGGACGGCTGTTTACAGAATTTGCTTTGGCCATGGCTGCCGCTGTGGCCTTCTCCAGTTTTACAGCCTTGTCGCTGTCTCCCATGATGTGCTCGAAATTACTGAAAAAGCAGTCGCGGGATAAAGGCTTCGGCAGCTGGCTGGATAAGCGCTTCAAGGCTATTGAGAACCGCTACGAAAGCAGTTTGGGCACCACCATTCACCAGCCGTGGCTGATGGCTGTGCTGTTCATCATTACACTTGTTCTCATCTGGCAGCTGTTCGGGAAAATTCCCGGCGAGTTCACCCCGAAAGAAGACCGGGGGACTTTTTATATCATGGTAAAAGGTCAGGAAGGTGCGTCTTTTGAAAATACAGCGGAAAGCATGAGAAAAGTGGAATCGATTCTGATGCCTTACCGTGAAGAAGGAACCTTTGATCGCCTGCTGGTACGTGCGCCGGGCCGGGGCACCATGGCCGGCCTGGCTGTGGTAGGCGTGATCCCATGGGATCAGCGTGACTTCACGTCTTTTGAATTAATGGAAGAGGTGACTAAGAAACTGGAAGTCATTCCGGATGTTACTGCGTTTGGTGTAATGCGAAGCGGCATCAGTGGCGGGACAGGGCGTCCGGTCCAGTTTGTGTTGCAGGGCGACACCTACGAAAACCTGGTCGCCTGGCGTGACATCGTCATGGATAAAGCCAGAGACAATCCGGGACTGGTACGCCTGGATTCCGATTACAAAGATACCTCTCCGCAGTTACTGGTGAATATCGACCGCGACCGCGCAGCCGATTTAGGGGTGTCGATTTCTGATATCGGCCGCACGCTGGAAGTCATGCTGGGACAACGCCGCGTATCTACTTACCTGGACAGAGGCGAAGAATACTACGTCATCATGGAAGGGATAGAATCGGATTACCGCAGCCCCAGCAGCATTGATAATCTGTATGTCCGTTCACAACGCACCGGTCAGCTTATTCCCATGGATAACCTGCTGAAAGTGGATGAGCAGGCGACTTCGGCGCTGCTGAACCGTTATAACCGCATGCGTGCTATTACTATTGAAGCGAACCTGGCAGAAGGTTATACCCTAGGGGAAGCGCTGGCGTATCTGGAAAACATCGTTGCGACAGAACTGCCTGATGCTGTGTCCATTGACTACAAAGGTGAGTCCCAGCTTTATCATGAAGCTGGAAACTCGTTTATCTTCGTCTTCATTCTGGCACTGGCGGTGACCTACCTCATTCTTGCTGCCCAGTTTGAAAGCTGGGTGCATCCGCTGGTTATCATGCTTACCGTTCCTCTGGCACTGGTCGGGGCGTTTATCGGCTTGTATGTGGCAGGCATGACCATGAATATCTACAGCCAGATCGGGCTGGTGATGTTGATTGGTCTTGCGGCGAAGAACGGTATTCTTATTGTTGAGTTTGCTAATCAGTTACGTGATGCCGGTGTTGAATTTGAAGAGGCACTGAAACGTGCTGCGGCCCAGCGCTTGCGCCCGATTGTGATGACGGGCTTCACTACTGTATTCAGTTCGCTGCCGCTGGTACTGGCAACAGGCCCGGGATCTGAAAGCCGGATGGTGATTGGTATGGTGATATTTGCCGGCGTAATCGTATCGGCCTTTATGACCCTGTTCATCGTGCCCACAGCCTATGCTGCATTTGCCCGCAATACCGGGTCACCGGAAGCCCGGGAAAAAGCACTGACAGAGCAGGATGCGGCAATACCATACCGCAAAGGCGAGTTGGAATAACCGGTGAGTAAATGACAAATGGCCTGCCTGACGCAGGCCATTTTTTATCCGCGGGAGACTATTTCAGCAACCAGACATTTTCCTGTGCCGGCACTTTGCCTTTCAGGGTGATTTCCTTACCCTGCAGTAATGTTAAGCTGTAGTGGTCGATGTAATGTTGTTCTACTTCGTTGCTGATCACTGAGAACGGCGGACCATCAAGCTTTTGCTGGTCATAGTCAAAGGTCACCAGTAACTGTGGGGCCGTATTGGTAATTTCACGAAGGTGTGAAGCATAGCGGACACGCATTTCAAACGGTAGGGCTACCAGTGCAGCCCTGTCGTAGATGGCGTCTACCTTGCCAAGCATGTCTGCGGTAAGATCAAAAATGTCGCCGCCGAAAAGGGTGAAATTGGGAACGTCGTAGCGGGTTACGCCGTTCAGCTTTTCTGAATCAGGAATAATGTTTAACTGATCGAATAACTGAATGATCGCCAGATGGCTTAATTCTGCTGCCACTACTTCATACCCCTTCGACAAGAGCCAGGGAATATCCAGTGTTTTGCCGCATAAAGGCACGAAGATACGACTGCCCGGAGCCAGCGATAACTGGTCAATATTGGCAGTCAAGTTCGGGTTCGCTTCAGGCTCATGAAATCCGGTTTCATTGTTTTGCCACTTTAACATCCAGAATTGCGGATCCATACATTCCCCTAAAGAAGATAAAAAAGCAGATTATCCTAACCAGTCCGGCAGGTAAATCACAGTCAGTACTAAAATACCGGACCAGGCGGTCAGTATTGCGGCAGCGCGGTAACTGATACCCCGCACCGAAGGCAGCTTATGTGCCGCATCGTTAGGTAAAAAGCGGGATAACACAAAGGCTGAAGACAAGGTGATCACAAAACCAATCAGGTTCCACCAGAACCAGAATAACGGGTTACCGCTCAGCCACAAAAACACGTTTACCGCTACACCGGCCAGCAATCCGGCATTAGCGGCAGCAGGAGACACCTTGCGGCTGTGAATACCGGCCAGGAATGTGGCCAGCACCGGACCGTAAAAAACTGAGCCGATTTTATTAATAGCCTCAATCACCGTCGGAGCAATGTTACCGGCATACAAAGACAGCACCAGAGTGATCAGTCCCCACACTATACCGGCAAGCCGTGCCCGTTTCAGATAGGTTTCATCATCGGGTTTGGCACCAGTGATCCGGCAAATGTCTTCTGTGGTCACCGCAGCCAGACTGTTAATGGCAGAACTGAGCGACGACATGGCCGCAGCCAGAATGGCGACTACCAGAATGCCGACAATGCCTGCAGGAAGATAGTTAATAATGAAGACGGGCATCATCCAGTCGGGTTCGCCTTCCGGGATTTGCGCCTGCAATTCCGGCGTTGCTATCACAAGGGCCCCGATCACCAGGCCCGCAGCACAATACAGCAAAGTGACGGGAAAACGCAGAAAAGCTACGGTCAGCATCATTTTCTTTAAGTCTTTTATGCTGTGGCTGGACAGCGCCCGCTGGGCTTCAGACTGATCGCACCCGTAATACGAGGCATACAGCACAAGACCGCCAAACAGCATTGGCAGTAAACCGAAATCGCTGCCATTTAATCCGGCTGTGCTGATATTGGCTGCCTGCAGACGTTCCGGCGGAATGATTTCAAATACTTTGTCCCAGCCTCCGGCAGCGTCCAGACCCGCCCACAGACATAAAGCTGCGCCGGCAACGATGAGGATCATCTGAATGGCATCACCGTAAACCACCGCTTTCATGCCGCCCATTGCTGAGTAGATCAGTGTGATAACACCGATAACCAGAATAGCGTGAAACTGGTTCAGTCCCATGGTGCCCTGTAATATCAGGCTGATAGCGTAAATCATAATGGCAGTTGCGAAAGATCGGCTGATCTGAAAGACGAAGCTGATCAGCAAGCGGGTAGAGCGGGAGAAACGCTGCTCAAGATAGTCATAGACACTTACCACACCGGCGCTATGTAAGGTGGGCAGCAAACGCCAGAGCATAACAATTACCGCCAGCGGCAAAGCCAGTTCGTAGCTCAGCCAGATGAGACCGCCACCTTCACGCAGTCCGACAAATGCCGGGGCGGAAATGAAGCTGATAGCGGAAAGTTGGGTTGCCATGACAGAGAGTGTCAGTGTGGGCCAGGCCAGTGAGCGCCCGCCGAGAAAGTATTCCTGTCCGGAATGCTGATGCCTGAACCTGAGTCCTAAAAACAGTAATCCCAGTAAATAAATACCTACTATGGAATAGTCCAGCCACGTCATTCCTTTCTCCTGAATTTGCTTCCGCTGCCTGCGCGTAATGAGGTAACACGTTGAATATAAAGGGGGCAGAGTGTTGATGATATTTCAACCATATCACACTGTCAGAAAGAGTTAAGCGCAGAATATATACAGATAAGAGAAAGGATACGTTCAGACGGGCGGGAATAAAAAGGCAGCCGCCGCTGCCCCTGTATTTTTGACGCTGTGATTAAGCCGTCAGCTTAGCCGCTGCCGCTTTTAATTCAGCCGCGACTGTGTCGTCTTTTACTTCACCGGTTTCCATGTCGAAAACATCGTAGAAGTTAGCCACAGAAACCGATGCTTTAACGTTTCCGCCGAAGAAACCTGCAGAACCGGTTGCCGCTGCCAGCACAGACTTCGCGCCGCCGGGACCCGGAGACGATGACAGATAAACGGCTGGTTTGTCGCCATATACCGCGCGGTTGATACGGGTTGCCCAGTCGAACAGGTTTTTAAACGCTGCGGGGTAATGACCATTGTGCTCAGCAAATGAGATAACCAGGGCATCAGCGCCGGCGATGTCATCTAAAAACTTCTGTGCGCCTTCAGCCTGACCAATCTCTTTTTCTTTATCTTCACTGAACATAGGAACATCATAATCGTTGATGTCCAGAACGGTAACATCAGCACCTTCTACCTGCTTTGCTGTGTAGGTTGCTAGCGCCTTATTAATTGAGTTTTTGCTTGTACTTGCACCAAATGCAACAACTTTCATGAATTGAATCCTTTTTGAGTTTTTCGTTATCAATACAGTACGTTTTTTATCGTAAATGGATAAGTGCTAAATACAAAATGGTTCGTTCGATTTTATGAAATGAACGTGTTTAGCTGAAATAGCTTGTTGCATATTGTGCCAACGGAATTTAAATTCAGTCCGGATATTGTATGATGCTGAGTGCGCTGCCAGCAGAGTCTGAATATTACCAGCGTCGTCAACTACATGTAGGATAGTGAATGTCTTCAGTGCCAGCAGGTCCTCTAATACCTGCGCAAAAACGTGCCACCCGGATTGCTTTTTTCAGCGCAGGATTCATTACTGCAGCCTGGGCGGCCATCATTCCATTTATTAAGATAAACCTCGCCATTGGTGACGGTACCATGGGGCTGATGTTGTTATGTCTCGGCGCCGGAGCGTTAGTTGGCATGCCTCTAGCCGGTAAATTCTCATCTCAGCTTGGCTGCAAACCTGTGCTGGTGGCTTCTATGGCATGCTTCTCACTGCTTTATCCGGCATTGATCTGGCTGGACTCTGTTACCCTGCTGGCTGTTTTTCTGGTGCTCTTCGGCTTGTGCGTAGGAACCACCGATTGTGCGATGAATATTCAGGGCGTTGCAGTAGAAAAAGAAGCGGATAAGCCGCTGATGTCGGGGTTTCATGGCTTTTACAGTCTGGGAGGCATGAGTGGCGCAATTTTAATGACAGCGATTTTATCTTCCGGTGTACCGGTGGAGTTGGCCAGTGCAGCCGGTGCGGTAATGTCAGTGGCCTTTTTGCTGACTGGCATAAACGGATTCAGAACCGGCAAGTCACAGGAGCCGGCGGCATTTTTTGCCCTGCCAAAAGGTGTGGTAGTACTGATTGGTATCGTGTGTTCCATTGTGTTTCTGGCCGAAGGTACTGTGCTGGACTGGAGCGGCATTTATCTGACTGAATACCGTGACGTTAATCCTGAGAACGCCGGGTTGGGTGTCGCCTGTTTTTCTGTTGCCATGACGTTAGGACGTCTGGCCGGGGATAAGATCACCAGCATACTGGGACCAAAAATGATGGTACTGGGAGGCGGCGGCATTGCAATTACAGGTTTTGCATTATCACTTCTGGTGCCGCTTCCTGTGGCAGCGCTTACCGGATATGTGCTGATTGGTCTCGGGTGTTCCAATATTGTGCCCATCATGTTTTCGGCCACGGGTAAGCAAAAAATTATGAGCGAAGCGTCTGCGGTAACAGCCGTATCAACACTGGGCTATGTGGGTGTTCTGGCCGGGCCTGCACTGGTCGGCTTCGGGGCACAGGTTTACGGCCTGCCTGCGGCATTGGGTGTGATTGCTGTGTTACTTTGTGTCGCTACTGCCCTGGCCGGAAGAGTCAGGGTATAGGTGTTACTGCTGCCTGAGGCTGTTTGTATCGATCACCCGGTCACAAAG
The DNA here is from genome assembly GCF_056161165.1 of Alteromonas sp. ABV2_168. Lineage (NCBI taxonomy): Bacteria > Pseudomonadati > Pseudomonadota > Gammaproteobacteria > Alteromonadales > Alteromonadaceae > Alteromonas > Alteromonas sp. ABV2_168. Next base: position 248,985 of record NZ_JBSWYQ010000003.1, read on the forward strand.
CTTTTCCAGTTGTTGCCTGTCGTGGCTGATAAAGAGCAGTGTACACTGCCGCTCACGGCAGCTTGATACCAGTAACCGTGAGACCACTTCACTGGTTATGGGGTCCAACCGGGAAGCGGGTTCATCGGCGACCAGGAAAGCCGGTTTCAATAGCAGCGCCCGCAAAAGGGCGACCCGCTGTAATTCACCTCCGCTGATCATGCCTGCGTGCCGTTGCAGTAACTGGCGGGAAAGCCCGAGTTCATTGAGCAACGGGTCAAGTTCACTGTCGTCCAGCTGATGAAGGCGGATGACATCGTCCAGAAGCTGAATAACAGGCACGTTTTTAGCGAAAGCATTGGGCGGGTCCTGATAGATTTTTAGCATTTTGTGACGGGCCAGTGGCTCTGCAATGTGTCGCTTACCGTCTGCCGGAAGTAATCCCAGAAGTACATTCCCCAAGGTGGATTTTCCGCTACCACTGTCACCGGTCAAGCCGACAACTTCTCCTTTCCCTAATGCCAGACTGATATTGTCAAATATAACGTCGGTGCCACGTCTTATTGCGCAGTCCTGCAACGTGATCAGTGGAGCAAAACTCCTTTTCTTAGTGCTCAGTGGAGTCCAGTTTTCAGGTAAGGCGTTAAGCAGGGCTTGCCCGTATGGGGAGCGCGGAGTATTCAGCACGCGGCCCGCTGCACCGGTTTCCAAAACCTTACCTTTCTGCATTATGATGACTTTACCGCCAAGCAGCTTTGCAAGGCTCATATCATGGGTGATTGTGAGCAGGGTACCCGTTTTAGCGAACTGACGAAGCTCTTCACCCAGAACCGCTTTGTGATGATTATCCAGTCCTTTCGTCGGCTCATCGGCAATCATGATTCCGGCAGACGTTGACGCAACACAGGTATAAGCGGCCCGCTGCGCCATACCGCCTGATAGTTGCGACGGTATTTTATCTGCAGCCTGAGTCAGTCCGGTGCGCCCGAGTGCACCATCAACCGATGTCTGAGCATTGTGGCCGCTGAGATTTCTGATAAATCTGAATACTTCACCAACCTGCTGCCGGAGCTTCATCAGGGGGCTTAAGGCTTTCACCGGTTCCTGTGGCAACATGACAATGGTTCGTCCCCACAGAGACGATGGTGTCTGCGTGGCATGCGCCTGCAACATATCATGTCCGGCGGTGAGCACTTTACCGGTGGCCTGAAGATTCCTGGGTAAGTCTCCCATGATGGTGTGAGCCAGCAAACTTTTTCCTGAGCCGGTTTCTCCGATAACCGTTACCGGCTCGCCGGGGCTGACGGTGAAACTCAGGTTGTCTACCAGTGTGCCTTCTGAAGAAACGATGGTCAGATTTTCTATTTGAAGCACAGAATTCATGGCTGTTTACCCGCCAGAAGCTGGAAAGCAAAGACCATTAAAAACAGTGCTGCAATGGGCTCTATTAACAGCCAGGGCGCTTTATAGTAATACGGAAATAGTTCCACAATCATCAGGCCGAGTTCCGGCGTGGGAGGCTTTAGGCCGACGTACACAAATCCTGTTGATGACATAGCAATGACCGATGTCGCTGCGCCGAAGGCGGAAAGAGAATACACATCGGGTGCAATGGCAGGCCAGATATGACGTTTGAACAGATACCACTTTCCGAAGCCGGGCAATGCTGATGACTCCAGCTCTTCTCCCTGTACAACCGGCAGGGTAATGGCTCTGACGAGCCTGAAAAACTCTACCCACAGCACCAGCGATATGGCGATGTAGATCATCAAAAATGAACCGGGCACAATTGCAGCAAAAACGAGGATCAGAACCAGCCCGGGCAGTGCCAGAATCGTGTTGGCCAGAAAATTCAGACCTGTATCCAGCCAGCGCCGGTACCAGGCAGCGGCCAGACCGCAGGCTACACCGCTTACTACTGCGCTGAATACGCAGATTATCGCCAGCGCAAATGAAATCCGCATTCCGCCGCTCAGACGGGCAAGCATGTCGCGGCCAAAATGATCAGTACCTAGCAGGTGTTCTGCGCCCGGCGCGGCGAATGCATGGCGCAAATCCTGTGCATCAGGATCGGTGCCGGCAAGCGGTGCACAAAAGGCAAAGACAGCGAGGCATAACAGAATTACCATGCCAGCCCGTTGCTGCATGGTCAGCCTGTGAAAAACAGACATCAATTTTCCAGCCTCGTTCTTGGGTCAAGGTAGTGCTGGCTGATATCCACAAGGGTGTTAATCGCCACAAACAACATACCCATGACCAGCGCTGTACCTTGTAACATGGGTATGTCTCTGGCAAAAACAGCGTGAGACAAACCATGGCCTATACCCGGCCAGGCAAACAGACTTTCCACCATAATAACCCCTTCAATCAGGCCGATGAGCTGAATACCCATGAAGGCAAGGCCGGGTACGATGACGTTTGGTATTACATGGCGGGTGAAGGCTCGTGCATAGCTCAGTCCCTTGGTGCGGGCAAAATGAAAGTAAGCACTGTTAACGGCCTGACGGGTACTGTTGCGGACTACCCGGTTAGATACTGCTGCCAGGCTGAGTGCTAAAGTCAGTACCGGAAGTACAGCGTACTCAGTGCTGCCGAATCCGGCCACAGGGAACCAGTTCAGCTCCATGGCAAAAATAAAAATGAGTAACAGCCCCAGACAAAATACCGGCTGGGAGCGGATAAATGTTGATGTGATGAGTGAAGCCTTGTCTGGCACGGTTTCGGCTTTTGCACCACACAACAGCCCCACAGGAAAGGCAATGAGCGCTGCTGCAAGAATAGCCCAGAACGCCAGCACCAGAGTAAAGCTCATCTGGTTTTGCAACTCATGGACAACCGGCGCGCCGGTCACCAGGCTTGTACCCAGGTCGCCGGTGAGTAAATCTCCCAGCCACACCAGATATTGCTGAAAAGCAGGCCGGTCAAGTCCTAGTTCGGCGTTCACCGCATTGGCTGCAGCGGTGCTGACTGCATCATCGCCATAGCGTCCGGTTGCAATTTTATAGGCCATATCCCCCGGCAGCAGGCGGGTAAGGATGAACGTCAGTGTGCCCACGCTCCACGCCATCAAAAGGCACTGACCAAGTCTGGAGAGTAGTATTTTCAGCATTTATTTACTCTGAAAGCGCATCTGGTCGATTCTGAACGAACGCTCATAGGGGTCGAAACTGAAATTTCTGACCCGTGAAGATGTGGCTGATTGCTGAACATAAAATGCCACCGGGATAAGCGGCATATCTTCGTTCAGCGTGCTGATAAGTTCTTTTTGCAACACATAGTAGTTGTCATCCGGTTTACCGGACGCCAACTGATTAACGATGGAAAATACCCGTTCATTGCTCCAGTTCATGGGGCCCCATTCTCCGCCTTCAACCGAGGTGAAGTCGGCCAGTAAGATGCCAAGAGGGTCCGGGATATTGGCAAAGTTGCGCGCCAGCAAAGCCGTTTCCAGTGTGCCGTCGCTGTGACCTGAAGGTATGGCACTGGCATTCTCCATATGCACTGCCAGCTCAACACCAGCTTCCCGCCACTGAGCCTGAATTGCCGTGGCAATAGTGATAAGTTCCGGCCGGTTTGCGTAGGTAATCATTGATAAGGACAGCGGCTTACCGTCACGGTAGCGGATACCGTCATCACGAAGTTTCCAGCCTGCTTCATCAAGCAACGTTTTTGCTTTTTCAATATTTGTAGCAAGTGGTGGTAAAGAAGCATCGTGCCAGGTGCCCATAGATGGCCCGAACAGCTGATTAGCTTCAGCACCTTTAACATGAAGAATACCTTCTGCGATGGCCTGACGGTCAATGGCCAGACTCAGCGCCTGCCTTACCCGCACATCGCTGAGTTTTTCGTTCCCACTGTTAAGCTTGACCAGAGTTGTTCTGGGGATATAACGGGTGTGCACATTTACATCCGGATCCTGCTTCAGCATCTCTGTTGCCGGCGGATCGAGATTAAAAACAATATCTGCCTGGCCTGTTCTTACCATGAGTGCACGGGTTTCTGACCGGTGTCCGGTTACATAATCAACGGATTCAATGGTAGCAGGGCCATTGCGGTACTTTTCAAAACGCTTAGCTTTAATGTTATGGGGCGGTATGAATTCAGTAATTTCATAAGGACCCGTACCAATCAGTGCCTTCATCCGGTTAAATTTACCAAATGATGCGGGCGATAAGATTGCTGTCGTGTAGTTGGAAAGCAGGGACGGAAATGGCCGGTAAGGCGCTTTGAGTGTAAAACTGACCGTGAGCGGGTCAACGATTTCAATGTTGGTGAGGATATCGACCGGAAAGGGAGCCGGTTTTCCGAGCGCTACGGCAAGGCTCTTTCGCACTGACTCTGCGTCCATCAATGTGCCGTCGTGGAATGTTACGCCGGGTCTGAGATTAAATGTCCAGCGGGTCAAATCTGCATTGCTTTTCCAGGAAGTTGCCAGGCCCGGAATCAGGTTGCCTTCATTATCCACGTCTACCAGTGTTTCTATAATTTGCATCCGGGTAAACATATAGCCTGCGGAAGCCGGGTCCAGGTTGACCGGCTCAAAGGGGCCGCTGATATGTAAAGTCTTGTCTTTCGGCGCAGGCGAGCAGGATTGCATGAAGAATGTGAGCAAGCAAAGAAAAAAAACGCGGGAGATCACGACATACCTTATTGAATTGATATTTAGCAGATGGAACTTTACCCGCTAAGTATACATATCTCGCGTAAAAAAGTGGCGCTTTTTACGTTAGTTAACATCCAAAAGGCGTTTAGCGGACCGCTCTGATTATTAATAGAGTAAACTGTGATGATATGTGATAATGTATCAAGTGATATTGGTTTAATAATTATTATTATCTTTTAGAATGGAACTTGCACAGTGAAAACCTCAGTAACCCGGGTGACCAGGCTCACCTCTCTCGCCATACTTATCGGTACCAGTTTTCAATCTTTTTCACAAAATATTGAAGCAGAAGACGACAGTGTAGAACACGTCGAAGTGACCTCTCTGCGCCAGGCTTATCGCGGCAATGTGCCACTAAAGTCCTTACCGCAAGCGGTGACAGTCTTGTCAGATGAAACCCTGGATTCCTTTGGGGTTACCGATTTGCAAACAGCCTTGTCCCTTTCAGGAAGTGTTGCCAGCCAGAATAACTTTGGTGGTCTCTGGGACAGCTTTGCAGTGCGGGGATTTGCAGGTGATGAGAATTCACCTTCGGGTTATCTGGTCAACGGCTTTAACGTTGGCCGCGGATTCAGTGGCCGTCGTGATGCCTCAAATATTGAAGCGATAGAAATTCTCAAAGGTCCGGGATCAGCGCTGTATGGTCGTGGTGAACCCGGCGGCACCATCAATATTATTACCAAAAAGCCTGAGTTTGATCAGGAAGGCTATATTGAAGCAACGGCAGGCAGTTACGATTTATATCGTCTGGAAGGTGATTACACCAACGCAGTCACGTCGGATCTGGCTTTCCGGGTTAATGGAGCTTATGAAGACGCGGGTAGTTTCCGTGACACTGTTGAAAGCAATAAGCTCATTTTCACCCCTTCAGTGCTTTACCGGCTCAATGACACTACAAACCTGGTTTACGAACTGGAGATAATCGACCAGCAGGCCCCATTCGACAGAGGCATTGTGGTTGTGGGTGACAACTTTACCGGCGTACCCCGTGAAACCTTCTATGGCGAACCAGCCGACGGCGACATGAATATTGAAGCTGTAGGACATCAATTGTCACTACAAACATCTTTGAACGAAAACTGGGACGTAAATGCCGGTCTAAGTTACCGTGATTCTTCATTCGAAGGTTACTCAACAGAGGTTGAGTTGTCTTCCGGTCGCCAGCTGCTGAGCGAAGATAATCCTGTTGTCTCACGTCAGCGTCGTTACAGAGACTACGATACTAAGGACCTTTCTGCGCGGGCAGAACTGAGTGGCCGGGTACAAACCGGTGAAATGACTCATCACATTTTGATCGGGGTGGATGCATATGATTACACCTTTGAACAGGAAATGCAGCGCTGGAGAACGGCGTGGGGAGCAGGCGATACTACTTATTCAGTGAGTAAAATAAATCCGGAATATGGCCAGGTTCAGCCGGAGGTTGCGCCACTCACGGACCGTGAAGAAAATCAAAGTGCGCAAGGTATCTACATTCAGGATCAGGTCGATTTGTCGGAGCAGTTTAAGCTGTTAGTTGGTTTCCGCTTCGATGACTTTTCCCAGGATATTGAGAATTTCATGAACGGATCGGTGACCAGTCAGGATCGCACGGCAACCAGCCCGCGGGTGGGTTTTGTGTTTGAGGCGAACAGTAATTTCACCTTTTACACCAGTTATTCTGAAGGGTTCCGTCCGAATAGCGGTGCCGACGTAGATGGTAATTCTTTTGAGCCTGAAGAAAGTGAGTCTTACGAACTGGGGGTTAAATTCTCTACTGAAGGCGACAGGATCACCGGTACACTGGCGTTATTTAATGCCGAAAAGTCGAATATACTGGCTTCTGACCCGGTGAATTCCGGGTTCACAGCCGCGCTGGGTGAAGCGGAAAGTAAAGGACTTGAACTGGATGTAAAAGCGTATATTTCTGAGCAAACCTCTCTGAGCTTGTCTTATGCTTATACGGACGCAGCGACTTCTAATACAGTAACGAATTCCGACTGGGGTGTTGAGATCCCCGCAGGGACCAGGTTGCTGAACATTCCTGAGAACCGGTTTGTGCTTACCGCGCAACGGGAGTTTACCGTTTCCGGTAAAGCCGCCGCGGTGCTGGGGTCATTCCAATACGTTGGTGAACGTCCCGGAGAGCTGATTAACCAGTCATATGTACTGCCGTCCTATACTCTGGTGAGTATTGCCGGGCATGTAGACATTAACGAATCCTTGCAGGTGAAGGTGTTTGTCGACAACTTGCTGGATGAAGTGTATTTCGATAATTCATATTCTGCTTTATGGACTCAGCCAGGCACACCGCGAACGGTTAATGTAAGTGCCCGCTATCAATTCTGACCATTACTATTCGTTTTAAAAGGGGCAAATGCCCCTTTTTCTGTTATTCAACTACTTCATTGATATGCATTCAGGTAGTGCCAATCAACAATTACTGGATCATGTCTATTCGCCATTTGTGGGTAACAAAGTACTTGATGATCTAACTTTTGAATTTGCTAAAGCCACCGGTATGCAACACATCGTGATGTATGGCGACAGACCCCGCGACACTGACAATTCTATTTCATTTCCCAATACGGCAATGACAAGAGGCGTGCCCGGACTTACCACTGAAATCGGACACTTGGGTCAGTACACGGAAGAATCGGTCGGGTATGCTGTTCAGGTATCACGGAATGCGCTGTATTTCTTAGAGATGTTACCGGGGGAGCCGGGTCCGCATGCAGAGCCTGTAATTTATGAAACACTGACTTCGGCGAAAAGTCATCATACCGGCTTCTTTCTGCCAGGCGTGAAAATTGGTGCAAAGGTTGAAAAAGGCGCGTCGCTGGGCAAAGTCACGGACTACTTTGGAAATGTGGTAGAAACCATTTCCTCGCCTGTAGCGGGCACAGTGATGATGATTAATGAGATGCCGGCTATCAAAGAGGGGCAATCAGCCGTGACGATTGGTATTCTGCAATAAGAGGCAAAACCCTTTCCTGACAAAAATGACAGTAACAGAAACAGTAGCAGGTATGATATCTCTATCATTTCAGACAAAGGTATTTTGTCACTATTACTGTTTTTGTTAATTAAACTATCCTTCAAACTGCGCTTCATTTTTCTGCGACTGAACCTGCTTAATCTGAATTCAGTCGTAAATCGTAAAGATTGAGTATTTTCATCCCAATACTCATTTCATAGAACATGAAGGAGCAATTTATGGAATCCCATTCATCCATGCCTCAGTTAGGCGCGGGTACTTTCCGGTTAAAAGACGACGTGGCATACAACAGTGTGAAAGATGCACTGGAGGTCGGTTATCGTCATATCGACACCGCGCAAATTTATGAAAATGAAGAAGCGGTAGGCCGTGCGTTGAAAGACAGCGGTATTAACAGAGACGAATTATTTGTCACTACCAAAGTGTGGAATAACAAGCTGAACAGCAAGGACTTTCTGCCCAGTGTGAAGAAAAGTCTGGAGAAATTACAGCTTAGTTATGTTGATCTGCTGCTGATCCACTGGCCTTCCCCTGAGAACGGCGAGTCCATGGAGGAGTATCTGGGTGAACTGACGAAAGCGAAAGCACAGGGCCTGACCAGACATATCGGGGTATCTAACTTTACGATTGCCCACCTGGAAGAAGCGCAGCAGATTTTAGGAAAAGGGGAAATTTTTACCAATCAGGTAGAGGTACACCCGCATTTAACTAACGACAAGCTGCGTGCATACTGTACGGTAAATGATATTCATATCACAGGATATATGCCGTTTGCTGTGGGCAAAGTGTTGAAAGACGAAACGGTGATACAAATTGCTGAGAAGTATGAAGTGTCACCCGCCGAAGTAGTGATTGCATGGGAACTGGGGCACGGTCTGGCGACCATCCCGTCATCGACTAAGCGGGAAAATCTGGCGACAAACCTTAAAGGGGCATCGCTGACTCTTGCTATCGAAGACATGGATGCCATCGACAAATTAAACCGCAACGAACGTGAAGCGACGCCGGACTTTTCACCTGAGTGGGATTAATCCCTGACAAAAAAGGAACTGATGATGACTGTATGTGTAATTGCCACCGCAAGGACATCGCTGAGTGATGCAGCGAAAGTGACCGCGTTGTTTGAAACGTTGCAGGAACACTCACGAAAGGAAGAAGGCTGTATTCAGTATGATCTTGGGTTACGTGAAGTTGACGAAGAAGTGGAAGTGCTGGTGATGGAGCAGTGGACATCTCAGGCGGCACTTGATGACCATATGACATTGCCTCATTTCACTGCGTTTCAGGAAGTGTCGGAAGGCCTTATTAAAGACGTCACTATGCACGTATATACGCTGCATTCATAAAACTTTGAAGGCCTGGCTTGCTAGACAGGCCTTTATATCCGGAGTTTCGTCAGTAGTGACGCTCTGTTTATTGTGCGGGGCTGGCGACACGCATCATTCTTTCTGTGCTGTCCTCGCTCTCTCTTTTGATTAAACAAAATTGCTTTTTACCTTTTTGTAAAATCCAGTATGTGTTGAAGAGTGGCTGACCAACAGAGCTGGTATCAGATGACGCTTTTTTCCCGTTCACACTAACGGCATTGCAGGCAATAAGTTCCCTGGCCTCACGCCGGGAAGACGCAAGTCCGGTCAGGGTGAGTAATAGTACAAGCTCTTGCTGCAGAGTTTTCACGAGTGGCAGGCCGTCCATTTCCAGCTGTCTGATTTCTGATAGTGACAGCTTATTTACCTCTCCGGAAAACAAAGCTGAAGTAATTCTTATAGCGCTTTCAAGAGACGCCTGGCCGTGTACTAATGCTGTCACTTCTTTCGCCAGAATTTGCTGTGCTTCAGGTTTATTGCCTCGAGTTTTGTCTGCGAGCTCAATGGCTGCAATATCCTCTGTGCTCAGAAATGTGTAATAGCGAAGCAGGTTATAAACGTCTTTGTCATCTACTGAGAGCCAAAACTGGAAGAAGCGGTAAGCAGAGGTTTTGTCCGGGTCAAGCCAAATCGTGCCAGATTCCGTTTTACCGAACTTCGTGCCGTCAGCTTTTGTGATCAGAGGCAGTGTCATTCCGGAAACTCTGCATTGATTGAGCCTGCGGGTCAGATCAATACCGTCTAAAATATTTCCCCACTGATCGTTTCCACCAATCTGCAGCTTGCACTGGTGGCGACGGTTTAGTTCTGCAAAGTCATGCGCTTGTAACAACGCATAGCTGAACTCTGTGAACGATATTCCTTGTTCAGCACGTTGTAAACGCTTTTTTACTGAGTCACGTTTCAGCATAGCGTTAACCGAAAAGTGCTTGCCAGTGTCCCGAAAGAAGTCAATGATATTGATTGATCTAAACCAGTCAGCATTGTTTTCAATCAGGATAGGCTCCCCCACCAGTTCTTTAATCTGAATACCAAGCCTTTCAACCCATTCACCGACTTGCTCTGCAGAATTTAAAGTACGCTCACTGTCTTTAAAGCTCGGGTCGCCTATCATTCCTGTGGCTCCGCCGATCAGCGCTATCACTTTATGACCAGCTTTCTGCAAACGTTTGAGCATAATAAGCGGTACCAGATGACCTATGTGTAAACTGCCTGCAGTAGGGTCAAAACCACAGTAAATCGTCTGCGGCGACTCGAATAGGTTTTGCAGTTCTGCAACATCGCTTGTCTGGGATATCAATCCTCTGTCATTTAGATCATTGAAGATATTCATCATTGATAACCTGCCTTTCAATTTAATAAGGCGAGCGTACTGGAATGGACTTATCTACAGAATATCCCTAAAGGGACAGAACGTTATTTAGCGTGCGTAATGAGGTGATTAAGAAACAGCTGGAAAAACTCACTCAGAGATTTGACGTTTAACTGCTTATAGATTCGTTTCCGGTGATTTTTTACTGTTCCCTCAGAAATACCGGTAGCAACAGCGATTTCCTTAGAATCACAACCTTTTGCAATCAACATGGAGATTTCCTGTTCCCTGGGAGTGAGTATTGACTGTCCGAAAGTTGCCAGCGCGGATGAGATTAACTGACGCATATTGTCCGTTTGTTGAGTCGGGTTATAGACGCTTTCTGAAAAAATGAACTCTGTTTGTCCCCAGTGCTTCTGACAAATAGCCTCGATAACGGTGAAGTGTCGTGTAAGTAACTCAGTGTTCTGACGGGTAAAACGGGTAGCCTTCCTGATTGAGCCAAAACAAAACAGAACTGACTTACTGTCAGAAACATTAATCATCATGCCAAGCTCATCCTTCCAGCCAGTCTGATGATAAAAATGTCTGCAATAAGAGTTGTAGTCCGTGCGATCTATATTCAAATCGCTAAGCATATAAACGCCACTTTTTTTCCGCTTGCTGAAGTACCTGAAAAACGGGTCTTCATTGAAAGAGGATTTGAGATAAAGTTCGAACAGAAGGTCGCGGTTATCTTTAAGGGAGTCGTGAAGATAAACCGGGTGTTTGTCGGTCCGGCAGCCCAGAATCACAACACAGTCGAATTCCAGCATTGCGTCAAGCAACGTTGTTAACGTTGCAGCGAAGTTGACTGAATGAATGGCAGAGATTGTCTCTGCCATTAGTGTGTTAAATGATAAATCCCGCATGCCGGAAGTGTATGACTACAGGAGATTTTTCGCAACGTTTGCTAGGCTTCCTGGCTATTCACTCCGCCCCACAAAAACGTATCGGGTTGCCACATTTTGCCGTTGTCGAAACAGAAGCCGTTTTCTCTGTCCTGTGCAATGAGGATAGGGCCGTCGAGATCGACAAAGTCAGCGCCGTCACACAGCAAATAAGCCGGCGCCATTGCCAGCGACGTGCCTACCATACAACCTACCATGACAGAGAAATCCATTGCTCTTGCGGCTTTGTACAGAGCGGCAGCTTCGGTGAGACCGCCGGTTTTATCTAACTTGATGTTGATGCTCTGATAGCGTTTGCGCAATACGTCCAGCCCGGCTGACGTATGGCAGGACTCGTCGGCGCAAAGTGGAATTGGGCATTCATAATACTCAAGCACGTCATCGTTCTCTGCCGGTATGGGTTGCTCAATGAGTACAACATTGCAGGCTTTCAGCGGCTCAGCCACGGCTTTCAAGTCTTCGATGGTCCAGCCTTCGTTAGCATCTACAATCAGCCGGCTTTCCGGCGTGACTTCGTGAATAGCGCGGATCTTGTCAACAACGGCATCGGGGTCCAGCTTCACTTTGATTATTGGCGCGCCTTTGAGTTTACGCGCAGACGCCTGCATATTTTCGACAGTATCCACACTGATAGTTTGTGCGGTAAAGCAATGTGGCGTAACGGGTAAATCAAGTAGTTCCGACACCGGTTTGCCGGTTACTTTTGCGGTTAAGTCCCACAGGGCACAATCCAGCGCATTGCGGGCAGAGCCGGCTGGCAGCAATTCCGGTAGTGCTGCATGATCTTCAAGGCTGTCAATGCTGGCCCTGACCTGTTCTAACTGGGATGTAACCGATTCGATGGACTCGCCATACCTGCCATAGGGTACGGATTCGCCATATCCGGTATGCTTGCCGTCACTCACTGATACATGTATCACATCGGCTGCTGTTTTGGCTCCCCGGGAAATGCGAAACACCTGCGCCAGCGGAAAACGTTCGTGTTGAATTGTAATAGTTAATGCCATCAGAGGTTCCCGATAATATCACTGACACCAAAACGTACCGGGTCGGTACACGGTAAGCCGAGTTTTGAAGCCGTTTCTTCACAGTACGCCTTTGCTTCAGTTTCACTGACGCTGGATGTGTTTACCGCAACGCCAACAACTTTCACGTCAGGATTCGTTAATCTGGCAGCATTTACAGTCATTTCAATGACAGCTTCCAGCGTTGGTTGGGGATAGTGAGGTAACCCCCGCATGTGTGAACGGTTCAGCGCATGGCAGATCACCAGTGCATCAGGTTGGGAGCCGTGCAGCAACCCTAAACTGACACCGGCAAAGGCCGGATGGGACAGGGAGCCTTGTCCCTCGATAATATCCCAATGGTCTTCGTCGTTGTCAGGGCTGAGTGTTTCCACAGCACCGGATATGAAATCTGCTACCACACAGTCGATAGCGACGCCTTCACCGGCAACCAGAATGCCGCTTTGCCCGGTAGCACGGAAAGTCGCTTTCTGACCGGCTTCTTCCAGCGCTCTGGTCAGACACAGTGAAGTGTACATTTTGCCCACAGAGCAGTCGGTACCAACTGTAAGCAGACGCTTACCTGTACGTTTGATACCTTTGCCTGTCTTGAAGCGGGCTGTGGGATGACGGATATCAATGAGCTGGCGGTCACAACGCTGCGCGGCTTCCACCACGGCGGGGATACTGGTAAGTTTATCGTGCAGGCCGCTGACAACATGCATGCCGGCTTCAATGGCTTCTACGATTGTAGGAACCCACGCTTCATCAATAAAACCGCCGCTGTTTGCAAAGCCCAGCACAAAAGTGTTGGCGCCGGCATCGACCGCCTCATCAATAGTCATTGACGGGCAGCCGGTGGTGACCTCGCAACCCGGCAAGCGGTATTCACCGATGCAGGCTTCAGGATTCCAGTCTGCCACGCTCTTTGCCATTTTTATACTGAGCGGATCGGTGGCGTTGCCAATGAAAAGCAAATAAGGAGGAGTAAGTATCATAGTGCATCCTGAAAATTCTGAGAAGAAATCACTGTAAGGTCAGTGTGTTATTTCAGGCAGTGTAAAAGGCCGGAGAGCCGGTGATAAGTAGTAACTTTTGGCAAGGGTATAACGTCAGGTTATCCGCACGATAGTGTCGGACAGTGTACCGAGGAAACTTTCACACAGTTTGGATACCGGACGGCTGTCCAGAGAAAGCGCTTTTACGGTGAACGTTAATGAAGGGGCGAACCGGGCAATACCGGTTTTTTCTGTCTGATTACCCTCAGCGGTCAGTCTGTCAACAATACAGCATCCCAGACCTGCATCAACCAGCCGCGCGGCGATGTAATAGGTATCCACCTGGATTTGCGTTTTAATATCCAGGCCGGACTGTTCTATGTGACGCCAGGCCATTTCTCCTAACGGTCCGCTTTCCCAGATCCCGATAATGTCCAGGTTTTGTAAATCACTGATGGTCAGTGTTTCCGGCGCTTCGTTGAAAGCTTGTCTGGGATACATCACTACCATTTCCTGTTCACATAGCTGACGTTCTGCCACACCGGGCAATTCGGGAGATGAAAACAGTACGGCGGCATCACATTTGTGCGCCAGCAGGGTTTGCAGCGCTTCCTGGTTGTGAACGGTTTTAATATTCAGGGCAACATCCGGATGTTGCCGGCGGAACATTGCCATGGTTTGGGGAAGCACGTCGAAACCCAGCGCAGGAGTAACAGCAATATTGATGATGCCACTGCGTCCCCGTTGAATATTATTGGCAAGCTGCTTAACCGTATTCAGTTGCTTATAAATTTTGCTGATTTCCGGAAACATCATTTCTGCTTCCGCTGTGGGCGTTAACTTGCCTTTGTTGCGGTGAAAAAGGTCGAAGCCAAGCTGTTGCTCTGCATGGGCCAGTACTTTAGACACCGATGGCTGAGACACATACAGTAAGTTAGCAGCGCCGGTAATGGAGCCGGTGGTATAAATGGCATGAAATACTTCAATATGGCGCAAACGCATATCACTTTCCCTGGTTCAGCAAAGGCCTGACAAACCATTTAATTAAATTCGCAGCGGGATGACAAGGTCACGAAGACAAAAAACTCAGGAGGGGAGGGCCGCGCAACAGCAAGGAAGTGCTATTGTGCGGCAGGTTGGTATAAGGGATGACTCAAAGCTGGTCTAACAGTGCCTTACGTTTCTCTTCGTAATCCGCGTCACTGATAAGCCCTTCTTCGAAAAGCTCTTTAAGTGTAGCGAGTTTGGCACGAACTTCGGTTGAAATCGTGTCTGCTGCCTCACCGACGATAGAACTGCGTTTACCCGTTAAGGTTTCATCGATAGTTGCGACAAAAATTTTGCTGTATCTGCCGTTCGCTTCAAACTGACAATCTGTTTCACCATCGTAGGCCCATGGCACGTTAGACCATTCTTTGATCTGAGGGCTGTCAGACGCACATTTACGAATTTGACCCAGTTTTATCAGGTTCCGGCCTTCAAGCTGATACTTCTCAATCACACTCCATGACCAGTGTGAATTTTCCGGATGATGGCGGACATCTTTGGGAGATTCGAGGAAAAACTCCTCATGATGCCCGTATGTCATATACAGGTAGCTGCCGTCATACAGCGCGAGAAATTTAGAACGGGTCCAGTTACAGTTGGTACAGGTATACCAGCCGTAAATAATATTATTTTCGTCCATGCGCTCGAATTGAAGATAAATACCGTCACTCACGTACTGCCGGTAAATTTTTTCCTGCGGCTCCACAGGCTTTATACTGACGAGCTTCTTAAATACCTCTGTTTCCAGCATAGGCGAGGGCGGATTCCACGTGGCGCAACCACCCAGAGATAAACCTGCAAGGACCAGACAGGCCGATAAAAATTTGTTCACGGACACTTCCTTATTCAGTAATGCAATTGATTAAATATGGAACAAGTATACAAAACTGACAAGGAAGCGGGCGGGAACTTGCTAACGTTCTTTCATACCCGGGTATAGTAAGCCGGAAACAAAGCAGCCACCCGAAGGTGGCTGTTTTTAACGATAACTTATCTGCAAGTCTTACTCGTCCAGGAAGCTGCGCAGCTGCTCTGAACGGCTTGGGTGGCGAAGTTTACGTAACGCTTTCGCTTCAATCTGACGGATACGCTCACGGGTAACATCGAACTGCTTACCTACTTCTTCCAGCGTGTGGTCAGTGTTCATGTCGATACCGAAACGCATACGTAGTACTTTTGCTTCACGGGCTGTCAGACCGGCCAGAACTTCCTGGGTCGCGTCTTTCAGGCTGCCGCCGGTAGCTGAATCGAGGGGCTGAATAATGGTGCTGTCCTCGATAAAGTCACCCAGATGCGAATCTTCATCATCACCGATGGGGGTTTCCATGGAGATGGGCTCTTTCGCAATCTTAAGCACTTTACGGATTTTGTCTTCCGGCATTGCCATACGTTCTGACAATTCTTCCGGCGTTGGCTCACGACCCATTTCCTGCAGCATCTGACGGGAGATACGGTTCAGTTTGTTAATGGTTTCAATCATGTGAACCGGAATACGGATAGTCCGTGCCTGGTCAGCGATTGAACGGGTGATCGCTTGACGAATCCACCATGTTGCATAGGTTGAGAACTTATAACCACGACGGTATTCGAACTTATCAACCGCTTTCATCAGACCGATGTTACCTTCCTGAATCAAATCCAGGAATTGAAGGCCCCGGTTGGTGTACTTCTTCGCGATTGAAATAACCAGACGTAAGTTCGCCTCAACCATTTCTTTCTTCGCACGGCGGGCTTTCGCTTCACCGATAGACATGCGACGGTTGATGTCTTTAATGTCAGCGATAACCAGACCAGTTTCCTGTTCTACGCTGTTCATCTTGGAGACAGAACGTTCGATATCTTCTTTGTAGTTTTGCAGCATGCCGGTGTAAGGCGCACCTGAAGATAACGTGGCTTCTAACCAGTCTGTAGTGGTTTCGTTGCCAGCAAATGCCTTTATGAAATCTTTCTTAGGCATCTTTGCGTTTACAACGCAGTACTTCATGACCAGGCGTTCCTGGATACGTACTTTGTCCATCATGTCGCGCATGTTTTTAACCATGCGGTCGAACTGCTTAGGTACTAAGCGGAACTCTTTGAATACTTCGCTGAGTACGCCAATTTCTTCGCGGGACTTCTTGTCTGAACGGCCATGCTTTTCAATAACAGCACGGGTTTTCAGGTATTGTTCACGAAGCTTGCCGAACTTTTCACGGGCAACTTCCGGATCAACGCCGCTATCGTCCTCGTCGCTGTCATCATCATCGTCGTCATCATCGTCATCGTCTTCGTCATCTAACTCTTCAGCTGACAATTCAGAACCGATGTGGGTAGCGGTAGGTGCGAGATCCTGTTCTTCGTTAGGATCGACGAAACCGGAAATAATATCGCCAAGACGAATTTCTTCCGCTTCAAATAAATCCCACTGTTCCAGCAGGTAAGTGATGGCTTCAGGGTATTCAGCAACAGAACACTGTACCTGGTTGATGCCGTCTTCGATACGCTTGGCGATTTCGATTTCGCCTTCACGGGTCAACAGTTCAACGGTACCCATTTCACGCATGTACATGCGGACAGGGTCGGTTGTACGGCCAATTTCACTTTCTACGGTTGCCAGCGCCTGAGCTGCAGCTTCAGCGGCATCTTCATCGGCGGTGGTTTCTTGCATGAGTAATTCATCGGAATCCGGTGCGGACTCTGAAACCTGAATACCCATATCGTTGATCATACTAATGATGTCTTCGATCTGATCTGAATCGACGATATCTTGTGGCAGGTGGTCGTTTACTTCTGCAAAAGTTAAGTAACCTTGTTCTTTACCTTTTGCAATCAGGAGTTTAATCTGAGACTGCTTGCTTTGAGCCATATAACCTACACTTCTCACATTGAATTAATAAGCAAAAAAGCACGTTCAAGAGCCGGAAAAATCCCGTCTTGTCCATGCTTGCTATCGTTTGTTACCGCACCTGTCAGAACATCGGCTATTGTAATTTCGGCCTGAATTATGCATCTTATACGTCTCAAGATTGCATCAAGGTAAGCCCGATGTTTTCTATAAAATCTGCTTGCAGCGAATTAGCCAGTATAACAGAAAGACCCCATTTTTGACCAGACGTTCAGCGTGATTTTTCGCCAGAACTTTATCCGGCGGCCTCGTGAGCTACGACTTCTGACGTTCTTTCATCAATAAGGTCAATTCTGTTTTCTCTTCCTGAGAGAGCGACTGCATACGCGACCGTGAAATCAGCGTCTCAATTCTGCTGTCGAAATGCCAGTCGAGCAGCTTTGCAAAACTGTCGCAATACACGGTATCTGCGTCATCTTCCTTAATCAGGTGTTCCTGTAACAGCAACTTCGCGATGACAGAAGAATGGGGATGGTCACGGAAGTTTTCAAGGACCTGGGCGGTGGTGGATTGTGGATTATTTAAACAGTACCCGTGAATGTCGATGAGCACGTGGATACCGGCAACACCACTTTGTGCCAGTACCTGCGGCGAGCAGTGGGTGTGTCTGGCAGCCAGTGCCGGGTTATCCAGCAGTAAACGCACCATTGTACGGACCGGCGATATCTGGGTCTTTTGTTGGGTGTAGTGGGAATCCTTTGGTTTTGACGACTTTTGCTTTGCCTGTTGCATATCCTGCTGCAAACGAAAGCGGTCATATTCACCCACATGTTTCGCCAGTTCTTCCTGCAACATGGCTTTCTGACTGTCACCCAGTACCTGGTCTATCAAAGGCTGCGCAGCGGCTTTCAACGCCACTTTACCTTCCGGCGTGCCGACTTCATGTTGTTTCAGCAGTGATTCAAAAAAGAACCGCGATAAGGGCATGGCGTCATCGAGTAATGCCATAAAGGTATCTTTGCCCGTCTGGCGAACCATGGTATCCGGATCTTCACCATCAGGAAGAAACAGGAATGTCAGTTTCACACCATCTTTTAATGCGGGTAATGCATTTTCAAGTGCCCGCCAGGCAGCTTCACGCCCGGCACGGTCACCGTCGTAACAGCACACAATGTGGGAAGTGGTGCGCATCAGCATACTGAGGTGCTCCGGCGTCGTTGCTGTGCCCAGTGCTGCAGTGGCAATATGGATATCGAACTGGCTCAGCGCAACCACATCCATGTAGCCTTCCACTATCACCACTTTATCAAGGTGGCGCTGGCTTTGTTTCGCCTGATAAAAGCCAAACAGTTCGTAGCCTTTGTGGAAAATCCGTGTTTCCGGAGAGTTAAGGTATTTCGGGCCGCCGTCATCCAGCACCCGGCCGCCAAAGCCGATCACTCTGCCACGGCGATCGCGGATAGGAAACATGATCCGGTCACGGAAGAAATCATAAGTCTTGCCGCGATCATTTTTGTTTACCAGTTTCAGATCCAGCAACTGCTGAACCCGTTGGGGATCTGTGCCGAAGGTTTTCAGTACGCCATCCCATTCTGACGGGGCGTAGCCGATTTCCCAGTGCTTCACAATATCACCGGATAAACCGCGGCCTTTCAGATAGTCAATTGCTTTGTGGCTGTTGGCATGCTGTCTTAACTGCTGCTGAAAATAGCGGGTGACAGATTCCATCAGTGCATAGTCATCCTGTTGCTGCTGACGCTTCTCTTCTGTCATTGCAGGCCGGCTGCTCTGTTCCCGCGGGATCTCTAACCCGTGTAGCCGTGCCAGCTCTTCAATCGCCTCTACAAACTCCAGCCGGTCAAATTCCATGATAAAGGAGATTGCATTGCCGTGAGCGCCACAGCCAAAACAGTGATAGAACTGCTTGTCCTGACTGACGGTAAAAGACGGGGTTTTTTCATTATGAAACGGACAACAGGCCTGATAATTCTTACCCGCTTTTTTCAGTTTCACACGGCTGTCCACAATGTCGACAACATCGGTACGGGCTAACAGATCATCAATAAAATCGCGGGGAATTCTTCCGGACATGCAGTATATGTAACCTACGGGTATATAACAGAAACAGTAACAGCTGATCAGTGCCTGAGCGCGATGTCAGAAGGGTCAGCAAACGTGGGTTACTTTATCAGGGAGAGAAGAAGGCGCAACCTTTTCGTATTGCGCCTGATCTTTTTAAACGGCTATCTGAACTGACTCAGGGTGTTACGCGTTCAGACGCGCTTTGATTTTTCCACTCAGTGCGCCCATGTCTGTGCGGCCCTGAACTTTTGGCTTCAATGCACCCATGACTTTACCCATGTCCTGCATGCCGGTGGCACCGGTTGCAGCCATAGCTTCGTCAATCAGAGCAGCCACTTCTTCATCAGTAAGCGGTTGTGGCAGGAAAGATTCTAAAATTACGATTTCCGCACGTTCTGTGCTGGCCAGATCATCACGATTTGCCTGATCATACTGGGCGGCCGCGTCGGCACGCTGCTTAACCATCTTGGTTAAGATAGCCAGAATGGCGGTATCGTCTACAGTGATTTGCTCATCAATTTCTTTTTGCTTGATGGCGGCCAGTGCCATACGAATTGTGCCAAGTTTCAATTTTTCTTTGGCGCGCATGGCATCTTTTTGTGCGTTTTTTAAATCGTCAATTAAAGCCATAGTATTTTTCTTTCCTGATGTCGGGCTTATCAGAAGGACAGGGCGGGCAGGACGGGAATCACTTTTTCAGTGGTCCTGAGACAGCAAAGGTGCCTTAAGGCACCTTTGTTAAGCCAACACTATCTTAGTAGAGTTTTACGCGACGTGCGTTTTCGCGAGCCAGCTTTTTCAGATGACGCTTTTTAGCAGCCGCTTTTTTACGCTTACGTTCCCAAGTAGGCTTTTCGAAGAACTCACGACGACGAACTTCTGACAAAACACCTGCTTTTTCACAAGAGCGTTTAAAACGACGAAGAGCGACATCAAACGGCTCGTTTTCTCTAACTTTAACGATAGGCATTAAATTCTCACCTCAAAATTTTCAAGACTGTAGCCGGGCGTGAAAGTGTGCGATAAATCGACACCCGGGTTAAAAATGGTGCGAAATTCTATTCTTTTCTGAAGGGAAAGTAAAGCCGGTAGTGTTAATAAATTAACCAGCGATCGCAGATTTTTAGCTGAATCTGATTCGCGATCCTCGCATTTACCGTTTTCAGGGTGAACGAATAACGGTAAACTTGCCCGCCCTGCACCACCATAAAGAGGTTTATCAATGCGTATTCTGGGTATCGAAACATCCTGCGACGAAACGGGCATCGCGGTTTACGATGACGAAAAAGGATTGTTGTCCCACGAATTATACAGTCAGGTTAAACTGCACGCCGATTATGGTGGTGTGGTTCCCGAACTGGCATCCCGCGATCATGTGCGTAAGATCATACCACTGATCCGCAAAGCATTGAAAGACGCGGCTACTGAAGGTGAAGACCTTGACGGCATCGCATTTACTCAGGGACCGGGTCTTGTCGGGGCATTATTAGTAGGTTCATCCGTAGGTCGCGCACTGTCTTACGCCTGGAATATACCGGCCGTGGGTGTACACCACATGGAAGGGCATTTGCTGGCTCCTATGCTGGAAGAAAATGCTCCCGCGTTTCCTTTTGTGGCGCTGTTGGTATCAGGTGGTCACTCGATGCTGGTGAATGTGCAGGGGATTGGCCAGTACGAAGTGCTGGGTGAGTCCATTGACGATGCTGCCGGTGAAGCCTTTGATAAAACCGCCAAGTTACTGGGTCTGGATTACCCGGGCGGTCCGCTGCTGGCAAAGCTGGCAGAAAAAGGTGAGGGTGGACACTATAAATTTCCCCGTCCGATGACAGACCGCCCCGGCCTGGATTTCAGCTTCAGCGGATTAAAAACCTTTGCCGCTAACACCATCCGCGATGCCGACGACTCCGAACAAACCAAAGCGAATATTGCGTTCGCCTTTCAGGAAGCTGTTGTTGATACCCTTATCATTAAGTGCAAGCGTGCGCTTAAACAAACCGGTCTGAAGCGGCTGGTCATTGCCGGTGGTGTCAGTGCCAATACGTATTTGCGTGAGTCCATGGAATCGCTGATGAAAGAACTCCGTGGCGAGGTGTTTTATCCGGGACTCGCTTTTTGCACCGATAACGGCGCCATGATTGCCTATGCCGGCATGCAGCGCTTAAAGGCCGGACAATTCTGTGATTTATCCGCCGCCGCCAAACCCCGCTGGCCACTGGATTCTTTGCCCGCGGTGTAAGTTGCGAACTTTGCGGTCAGTGAATTGTTGTTGTCACAGTCCACTTTTATACTGTGCCAAGTATTAAAAGACGGACAAAACAATGAAACGAAAAGGACTGTGGGCAACACTTTTGCTGGCTGTACTGACAACCGGCGTGCAGGCGATGGATGACACGCCTTATGTGGTGATGATATCCATAGATGGTTTTCGCCACGATTATGTGGAAAAACACAACGCGGCCAATATTGCACAAATTGCGAAAGACGGGGTGCGGGCTGAGAAGATGATTCCGGTGTACCCGTCCAGCACATTTCCCAATCATATTTCTATAATCACCGGTTTATTGCCCGTTCACCACGGTATCGTAAATAACGCTTTTTACGACAAATCCCGCCCTGTAAAAGACAGTTATGCCCGATATTCCATGGGTAAAGGGTACGGCGATTCGACCTGGTTATCTGGTATGCCTTTTTGGAATCTGGTGGAGTTTAACGGTTTAAAGGCGGCTACGTATTTCTGGCCGGAATCTGATGCCAGAATTAACGGCAATCTGCCGTCTTATCACTATCACTACTCTAAATATGCGGATTATCAGGGAAGAATTGATCAGATAACCGAATGGTTGTCTTTACCTGAAGTATCGCGTCCGCATTTCATTGCGGGCTACTTTTCACTGGTGGATACGCAAGGGCACGATTTCGGGCCTGATGCTAAAGAAACCTACGACGCTGTTCAGCTCATAGACGGTCTGATTGGCCAGCTTTATGGCAGAATCAAACAGCTGGATATCCCGGTTAACCTGGTGCTGGTGTCTGATCACGGTATGACGGCTATCCGCCAGGAAAGCAAGGTGGTAGAGGCTGAGCTTGGGATCAGCGACAAGTTTGCCGTTGAGACCCGCGGTTCACAGGTACTTATCTATGGTAAAAAAGGCACAACGGAGCAGGAAATCAGTGCGCTGAAGGCGTCTTTAGAAGATGCTGCTAAAGGGCGTTATTCGGTGATGTCCGATTCACGCAGAGCCAGCGTTCATATGGAACGGGATCAGCGTACCGGCGACATCATGCTGGAAATCCGGCCCCCGGGTTACTTTGTCAGTGACAGCACCCACGATGGTAAAGGTGCTCACGGTTTTGATGCAACACTGGAAGACATGGCTGCCACCTTTATTGCTGCAGGTCCTGATTTCAGACAGGGGGCGACCATACCGCCGATGAAAAACCTGGAAATTTATCCTGGTCTGGCGAAGCTGATGAAGCTGGAATTTGTGCCTGAAACAGACAGTGGCAGCAACACCTTTAATCTTGGTCTGGTTGAGCAGTAATCTGACCCGTACCGCGGGGGCTGAAGCGTCGCTCAAAGCACCCTGCGGTTACCGGAATGATCAGAAGAAGCAGCAGTACTCCTACCAGCGTATTCCATCCGAAATGCTTGTATAAAAGGCTGGACAGGGTAATACCGGCCCAGCCACCCACATAGTAAAACAGCGTGTACAGAGCATTAGCACGGCCTTGTCCGCCGGTAAGTTTACTGTTCAGTGCACCTACAGCAGCGGCATGAATGGTGAAAAAACCTGCGCACAGTAAAATCAGCCCGGCAGTGACAGCCAGCACCGAGGGAAGCAACAACATCAACAGGGAAACACACAGTACAGCAGCACCTGTCAGTAAGGTGTTGCCGCTGCCAATGCGGTTACTGAGCTTGCCTGTTAACGGACCAATCATCACGCCGGTAAGATACACCATGTAAAGCAGGGTGGTGTCCTCAGTGGTGAATGCAAATGGGGCTTGAGTAAGGTGAAAAGGCAGAAAATTAAATACTGACGAGAAAATGCCGAATCCGCTCAGTGCACACAGGTACAGTCGTAAAAGCGGCCACTGCCTGACAAGTTGAATGTAACGGACTGCAGGCGCTTTCGGGTCAGACTTTTCGCGCTTATCACGTGGAAGACCGTACAGAGCCAGCGAAAAGGCAATGAGCGTGAACAGACTGGTTGCAACAAATGCATAACGCCAGTGCTCCGGAGAAAACGCCCAGCCACCCAGTAACCGGCCGCCTAGACCGCCGGCAACGGTGGCTGACACATAAGCGCCCATCACAACATTCAATTTTTCAGGGGGCAGTGAGCGGGAAAGCCAGGCAACGATACAGGTTGTCAGCGACGGAACGAAGATGCCCTGTACGAATCTTGCGGCAATCAGTACATTCAGGTTGTCTGTGACCGCACAAATCAGTCCGCACAGAACAATGGCGGTTCCGCCTGTTGCGATGACGGGGCGAACCGGAAATTTATCTGATATTAATCCGAAAGGCAGGTTTGCCAGCGCTATGCCCAACACCACTGCCGATACCGTGAAAGACACCATGACCAGGTCAGTATTAAAGTCCTGACGGAGTACAGGAAGTACCGGTTGAGTAATATAGATGTTGGTAAACGCGGCACAGACCAGCATGAAAATGATGAACTGCAAGCGGGTTTGCGCCTGAAAATGCATGATGTTTTCTCAGATTACAGAAAGAAATGAAGAGTTTGCCGGTAAACCGGTGACATTCGTTATTCTGGCAGTGTGCGGTTTTATTTTAAACGTACTTTATCCCACACTTTACTTTCTTCACCTTTGAGCAGGCGTTGAATATTGTCTTTGTGCCGAAAGATAATGAGCACCGACAACATGATCACCGGAACGGTGTACATAGGTTTGATAAACCAGGTAAATAACGGCGCCAGACTTACCGCAATAATGGCTGCCAGAGAGGCATAGCCCCAGACAAACATGACCAGCAGCCAGGTCAGGATCAGCAAGCCAGCCAGTTCCGGGCCCAGTGGCAACAATACACCAAAAGCGGTAGCCACGGCTTTGCCACCTTTGAAGCCGAAGTACAGCGGAAAAATGTGTCCCAGACAGGCCGCAACGCCAATAAAACCCAGAGCAACAGGTTCAATGCCCATCCAGTAGCTGCAATACACCGGCACCGTGCCTTTAAACACGTCCATGAACAATACCAGGGCTGCCGGAACGCGGCCGCCGAGTCTGAATACATTGGTGGCCCCGGGGTTATTTGAACCGGCGGCGCGGGGATCAGGAAGCTGGTATAACCGGCAAACCACAACGGCGCTGGAAAGCGAACCCATCAGGTAAGCGATACAGACCATAAGAATTACCAGGGCGATCATTTGTTGCAGACACTATCAATACGTTACATGCACGCAGACTAACAGGAATCGCAGGTAAAATACCAGCAAGGTTTAGTGACCGCAGGGGCAGTTGTGGTAAAGTGGCGGCCACCACTGTAAGGCGAGCCGCAGGCGCTGTAACTTATGCCACAAACGCAACACATTATTCTGTCCGGTCTTAAAGTTGATACCCTGATCGGGGTGTATGACTGGGAGCGGACCCGCAAAACCACACTATTGTTTGACGTGACCGTACAGGCCGACCTGTCTGCGGCAATGCAAAGCGATGATGTAAAAGACACCATTGATTATGCATTGCTGGCAAAAGCTATTCAGGATGCCGCCGCCGATCAGACCTTTGAGTTGCTTGAAGCCCTTGGCGGCCACGTGATGAACGCTGTCTTTAAGGATTTTCCTGTCGCGCACATTAAGCTGGCGATCACCAAGCCGGATATTCTGCCGGATGTAAATACAGTGACAGTTGTCTTTGAACAGAGTCGTGGTGACTGATGCACCTTATTACCATCAGTCTGGGCACTAACGTTCAGCGTACCTGGTACGCCAGACAAGGGTACGTTTATTTAAAACGTCACTTTTCTGCGGTAACGTGTTCCAGAATGTTTGAAAGTGAAGCGGTTGGCTTTGATGGTTCACCGTTTTATAACTGTGTGATCAGTGCTGAAACGACTTTAAGTCCCGGTGATGTGAATGCCACGCTGAAAGCGATTGAGCGTGAAAATGGCCGGACTCACAGTGAAAAAAAGTATTGTGCTCGCACTCTGGATTTAGATCTATTAACCTACGACAACGTAGAGACAACGCACCCTGTTGCGTTGCCGAGGGCAGAAATTTTGCACAATGCATTTGTACTGCAACCCCTTGCAGAACTGTTGCCTGACCACGTGCACCCCGTAACAGGAAAAACCTACCGGCAGTTGTGGCAGGAATACGATCAAACTTCCCAACGGCTATGGCCTATCGATTTTACATGGAGTGATTCTTAGGGATGACGCTTTTTGAAATTATTATTCTTGCCCTGATCCAAGGGATAACTGAGTTTTTGCCAATCAGCAGTTCGGGACATTTGTTGTTGCCGGCGGAACTGCTTGGCTGGGATAGTCAGGGGCTGGCCTTTGATGTGGCTGTTCACGTAGGCAGCTTGCTGGCTGTTATGCTGTACTTCCGTCAGGAAATCGCGCAAATGACAGTGGCCTGGCTGACCCGGGGATTTACAAAGAATCAGAATACCAACAGCAAGCTTGCCTGGTATGTCATTCTGGCGACTATTCCTGCTGTGCTTGTGGGCCTGGCACTGGATGACTGGATTGAAATGAATGCCAGAACTGCGCTGGTGATAGCGGCCACAACCATTATTTTCGGACTCTTACTGTGGTATGCCGACGTGAAAGCGACACACACGCAGTCGCTGGAAAATATCACCATGAAACAGGCGATCATCATTGGTATCGCTCAGGTGATGGCGCTGATCCCGGGCACATCACGCTCTGGCATTACGATGACGGCCGGATTGATGTTAGGTCTGGACCGCGAGAGTTGTGCACGGTTTTCTTTCTTACTGTCTATTCCGGTCATTCTGGGAGCAGGTACGTTGAAAACCTTTGATTTAGTTCAGGCGACGACAGCAGTAGACTGGAGCGCGTTGCTGTACGGTGCGGCATTCTCGTTCATCAGTGCCTATTTATGTATTTTCCTGTTCCTGAGCTGGATTTCCCGCATCGGCATGCTGCCGTTTGTTATCTACCGCATGATTTTAGGCGCGGTGTTGCTTTGGTTCGTGTTCGCTTAACCTGCATGGAGAATTAGAATGTCAGAGACCATTTTTACGAAAATTATCAACAAAGAAATTCCCGCTGAGATCATTTATGAAGATGATCTGGCGCTGGCATTCAAAGACATTAATCCGCAGGCGCCGGTGCACTTTCTGGTGATCCCGAAAAAACCCATCGCAACCATTAACGACATTGCAGAAGAGGACCGTGCCGTGGTCGGGCACTTAAGTTATGTGGCTGCGAAAGTCGCCGCAGAACAGGGCTTCGCAGAGCAGGGCTATCGTACGGTAATGAACTGCAATGAGTCCGGTGGTCAGACGGTCTATCACATTCATCTGCACGTACTCGCCGGCAAGCCGCTGGGCTGGCCTCCGTACACTGAGAAGCTGAAAACAGCGCTGGAATAAGCTAAGCGCTTAAGTGGCAATAGCTGAGCATCATCGCCTGTATTATTTATTCCATGGTATTTTCTTAGTGAAACTGCCTGAACATGAACTTCTGCCGGTATTTTTGAAAGTATAAAATGTATGGTTGGCCTCAGGTAAAACGTCCGATATAAAAGTACAGGGCTATTACCGCTAGCACGAAAATTGGTAACGTACCGATTTGTGCGCGCGATAAGGAAGTGGATTTAGTGCGTTTCCATGTCATCCACACGCCAGTAAAGGACATACCGGTAAGGGTGATGCCAAAAATAAACCAAGTGATTTTAGTCCAGATACCCCCAAAAGTGCCAAAATGTAACGGGTCGGCGTATTCATTTAAGTATGCATTTACACCAATAGATTCAGGTGTAAAAGTGCTTATGATTTCGAGGGTTTCAGGATGAATGAAAACCCGGTACGCTCTGTCTCGCAGCAGTGGGTTGTTTTTCACTCCTCGCATTTGAATTGGGGAAGTCTGATCGTTTGGTATAAAGATTGAGGTGATATGCCAATTTTTGTGGGCTTTTTGCGCTGTACGTATCGCTTTTTCAAACTCTTTAGACGTTAAATGAATGCCTTCAGTTGGTTGATTTTGGATTGATGCTGCTAGATCATTGTGTTGCACATTACGCTCAATTTCAGGCCCACGTGGCTCAACACTGCTTCCTGAGAACCGGTAGCCAAACTCGTAAAAATACCACAAACCCGTTACACAGATTAGCACGCTAAACCAGATTCCCCACAACCCCAGAAATTTATGCAGATCACTTAAAGCGATTCGGCCTCCTTTATCAAAGCGAACGCGAAACAGCGCTTTGCGCCAATTCTTAGTTGTTTTAATTCCTGTGTATATTGAAATAGATAAGGCGAATGCCATAGCACAAACGAAGATAATGCCGGGGAGGGCAGGCATAAACAGATATCTGTGGAAATCGCGGAAAAAACGTTGAACCGTCAGTCTTGGCATGGTGCCAGTCACTTCATAAGTCCATTGATCAACCTGAACAAATTGGTTGTCTATAGTTTCGTCTTCAATCGTAGCCCGAAAAGTGAGGTAATCCTCGCCCATTGTGAGCATAAAACGGGGTTGGCCATTAGGGTATGCTTCTTTTATCGCATCATATACTTCAACCCAGTCATCATCTGTGGGTTTACTGCTTCGTCCAGGTGGTTTTTCTGATGCGCGTAATTCATCGAAAATTAACCAGTCTATCTCATTTGAAATAGTAGCTACGGTGCCCGTGAACAATACGACAAACATTAAAATAGCCAGATGAAACCCAACCCATGCATGCCAGTTGTAGAGTTTCTTTAACCCTTTTCTATTTTCTTTTGTCACGTAGAACAAAACCTTTGAACGCATTATACACAGCCAGCCTCAACTGGCTGTGTATACTTCTCTGAAATCACACAACAAGTATGCGAAATGCTTTAACTACACCAGTATAAACGTGAGGGGAATTATCACTAAAAATCAAATGATACCGATGCAATTACTGTGCGCGGCGCACCTAAAGGGATACGCAGAACGGTAAAGCCAGCGCCATAGTATTCTTCATCAAACACATTTTTGGCTGCAAGTTGAAGACGGACATTTCCTGACTTCCCAACTATGCCCGAAGTCGGAAGCGTGAACCAAACCGATAAATCGACCAAAGAAACATCGCCCAGGTTTAACTGAGATGAAAGGTTCCCTTCAGCGTCCATAACCCGATCAGACTCATAGTAGTAGCCCGCACCAATACCAAGCCCTTCAAAATCTCCACTCTGCAATTCGTAAGATGCATAAAGGTTTAAAATGTTATCAGCAATACTTTCAGCTTGTCGTGTCACTCCGGCGCTATCCCTGTCTTCTGCATTGGTATATGCATAGGAAACTGAAATATTCATACCGTCCAGTGGCTGGCCTGTAACGCTGAGTTCAACACCATCAGAGGAACGCCCGTCAATAAATATGACGTTGCCGGCATCATCCAGGCCGTCGACAACGTTTACTTTATCGATACTATATAGTGTTAACGACCCCTGTACTTTACCGTTAAGCTGTTCGCTTTTTACACCAAACTCAAATTGTTCACCTTCTTCCGGAGCAATCTCTGTTACTTCGCCAGCATTGTTTGGCACAACAGCGTTAGGTTCAAAAGATTCTGCGTAAGAAGCAAAGAACGAAACCGTTTCAAATGGACGGTAGGTAAAACCTGCCTGTGGCGTTATGCCGGATGCACGAGTTTGAGCCAGTATGGTACCTTCGCGGTCGAACTCGTAATCGGTTTCGCTGTAACGAATTCCTGCAAGTACTGCAAATGACTCAGTAACATCAGTGAAGATGTTTGCATAATAACCTGTATCTTCATTTCTCCATGTATCAACTGGAACACCTTCTAAAGAAAAGCCATCGGAAAGTGTGTAAACCGGGTCGATAAAGCTATGAAAGGGAGCCGTAATGCCATCTGTTTGCGCACCGGTAACAAACCGGCGAGTGGTAACACTGTCAATATAATCTGCACCCACTATGATCTGATGTGTCATTCCTGCAAAGTCAAAACTTCCGCGTACTTTTACGTTAGCGAGGGTCGATTCGATGTCGCGGTCCCGACTCCCGTCCAGACGCTTAACTAAATATACGCGGTCGTCGGGATCATCATAAACAGCACCGGATGTGATGATCGCGGGGTCGAATAAACCAGTTGCATAACCCTGGTCGTTAATTGGCGTGTCTGCATCTACAACGAAAGCGATTCTGGGACGGGATTGCAAGTCATTGCCCGTTGAGTCCTCTCGTGCAAAGTTAGCTTCTATACTCCAATTGGTAAGGAATTCATGCTCTAAACCCAATTCGAGAATTTGATAGTCAACTTCAGCAATTTCCCAGGGACTACCGAAGCGCTGGCTATATGGCACATCCAGTAAATCGTTAATGATTTTAGGACCTTCGGAGGTCTCAATAGCTATTGTCCCTCTATCCAATGGGCGGGACTCATCACGCCATTCATAAGCAAGGTTCAACTGAGTGGTATCACTGACGAAATAGCGAGAAGAAAAAGCAATGGTATCGCGTTTGATCTCTGAAAAATCTCTGAAGCTATCAGAATTCTGTGTTGAAGCGACAACACGAATATCCAGATCATCGTTGACAGGTTGTGCGTAGTCAATCATGGCAAATTTATCGTTAAATGTGCCATAGCGCACCTCACCCGCGATGCGTTGTTTACTTAAGGGCCGTTTGGTGCGCACGTCTACAACACCACCAGGTTCAACCTGACCATACGTAATGGCTGCAGGGCCTTTAACCAACTGTACATATTCTGTGTTTGAAAGGTTGGTTTTAAAATTCGAAGTTACTTTAAAGCCGTTGCGATATAAAGCATTACGTCTGAAGCCACGCATGAAAAAGTCGTCGTTTGTGCCGCCGAAGCCATCGCCGGCACTTACTCCGGGGGCATTTCTAAGCGCTTCTTCCAGCGTGGTAATTTTTCTGTCCAGAACGAGCTGTTCAGGTATGAGCGTGACGTTGCGAGGGTTATCTAAAAATGAAAGTTTCAGGCCTGTCGCACCATCTTTAGCTTCAATTATGTAGCGGGACTGGTTTGTACCAACAACGCTGATAACCTCAATCTCTTTTGTTCCGTTGGACGCCTCATCCTGTTCCTGACCCAGGACACAAGGAGAGTTGAGACCATAAAACATGGTGGCGAAAAGTGTGCTTAAAAGTGTTTTATTCATATCGCGACTACTATATTTCCTTGTACTATTCACTAATAGTAATAATTTTTATTCTCAGTTAATGGTAAGCTAATAGAAATGAGTCAGCAAGCTAATTACTTACATACAACAGAACAAAAGGAATAAAACAGCGGTGACCGGTGGAATAATAAATGTTTCAAGTGATCACATGCTCAGGACTTTAGTCTGTGATCTTCACTAAATAATTGAGTTTGATTTGTCTGCATGTCTTTTTTGTTAAGCTGCAACCGTCATCCGGGGGTAAAATATTGACTCACCAGGTGTGTAAACAACAGTGTCCTGAGATTTAGATCGTCGGGGTAAATTTAGGTTTGAAAACAATAAGGCCCCTTCTTCTGAAGTGGCCTTATTTACGGAGAGCAAACTGGAAGTCGTGTCTACAATCCCAGAACATCTTTACCTTGTTTAAAGGTAATATCGACAGGAATATTAGCGGCTTCGAGCTTCGCCAGGTCAGACGCTAATTCAGGTTTTATGACCCCCATTTCGTCCACCAGTTTTGCAACACCGTCGTAATCGCCGTCACCCTGATAAGTTAAAATCAACCGGCTTAATGCCTCTACCGCGCTGCCCATTTTTTCCATGTTTACGCTGTAGTAGCCGTCTTCATCTTTGGTAAACGCACCTTGTTGAGCAAAGAAGTTAAACCGGATCATGTTGGCTTTGCCGTGGGCCGAGCTGGCACCGAAACGCACGGAACGGAAAATCCCGGCAAGGAAAGTCACGTAGTAATCTTCAAGTACACCTTCAGTGATCTCGCCTTTTTCCAGCAGGCTCTGCACCATGTATAAACCGAGAATGTCAGCTTTCCCTTCTTCAAGGGCTGATGCATGTTCTTTCAGTGCGGCACGGACGGTGCTGCTGCCGTCCAGCGTGTTTTTGATACCCAGACCATGAGCAACTTCATGGAACATAGTATTGGCAAAAAATGCGTCGAAGGTGATGTGATTGCGCTGTTCAGGGGTGATAAGTTCATCTGCAATGGGCATGAGGATTTCGTCGAACTTGGCGCGCATGGCGTTTTTAAGCTGCAAACGACGTGTTCCTTTCGCCAGTTGTACCCGTTCATCATTAGGCAGATTAATCGCTATGGTTTTACTGCCTGCATTGGAGTGGCCTGCATAGTAGATGACATCATAGGCGTTTAAATCAGCATCGGAGCCGGGCATTTCTGCTTTATAGGCATCCGGTACCGGTAAGCCTTTTTGCAACTCCGGCAAAAACTGCGCGTACTTAGACAGTTTGTCACTCCAGGCCAGGTCTTTTATCAGAACATAAGCTTCAAAGGCGGCACGGTAACCAAAAAGCTGATCTTCGTAGGTTTCAATGGGGCCAATCACCAGTTCAACAGGATTGGTTTTCATGTCCATCCAGGCCATATCAGACGCGTAATAATCGTTGCTTAACAGGGCGTCTGCCCGCAAATTCAGGTAATTCGCAAATTCTTCATTGCCGGCCAGTTTTGCGGCTTTTCTCAGCAGTGCTGCCGCTTCGGTGAGTTCAGGTTTGTATGCGTCTGAGTAAGGTACGCTATGAAGGGAGCCGTCGTCCTTGCGTTTTACCAGCGAATAAAGGCCGTCCTTATCTGCAAAGTCTGCTGCCGCGAACTCCTCTTTAGTCATGTCGTGAGGATAGAATTCTGCGCCGGCAGGCTTGCTGTCTGTGTTTTTAAGAAAAGCGGCGTCACCGTTCAGGCGATCCCAGGGGCCATAATTAATATCTGCAAAACGGGCAACGTCTTCGTTACTGAAAGACTTCAGGAACGTATCTTTATCGCCACTGAACGCCTGCTTCCAGAAAAGTCTGTCCATGATGACTGAGGCATCGATGAGCAGCGAAAGCATGGCCTTCTGATCATCAGAAAAACGTGACAGATCAGTCGTTAATTCGACAGGCTTATAAATAGATAGTCGGGCAGGGTCGACCAGCAACTGGCCGGACTTTTCAGAAGCAGATTGCGCTTCAGGTGTATGGGGGGTTGTCGTTTCCGGTGCTTTTGAGCAGGCTGACAGCGCAAAAACGGCAGCAGCAACGGCAATACTCAAACGGGCTTTACGGGTATTCATTATCATCGTTATTTTTCCAAACAAGTTTGTCCCACCGATTGATACACAAAACATTGTGCATGTTCAACATCTGCTGCGGTCACTTGCGCTGAATATCCGTCTGTTAAGGGGAAGTCCTTTTAACAACTTGCACTGGCAGGACGCATAAAAAAGTTTAAAAAAAAGCCATGTTTAACAAAATTTATACAAACCGGCGTTTTAATATCTGCTAGGGTAATTTAAAAATGCTGATAAAAAACAATAATTTATACTAAAGTATAAGGTGTCACAGTGGAAGCGCTACTCAAAAATAATAAAAGTCAGTTCCTCGATATTTTTACAACAGTATCCGGTCATAAATCGAATCTGGTCAGTCTCAACAGCTGGTGGGATAAGGTGGCACTGGTCGGCAAAATCAATTCTCTGAATGTACCCCAGAGTTTACTCAGCAATATGCTTGAAACAAAAGCCGAATTCAGCGAACTGCAGGAAATTCTCATAGACAATCTGCTGTCTGAAAACACGCAGCAATGCGGAGTAAAAAATCAGGCTGTTGCGCAAACGCTGATTGATATACCAGTCCGAAATCTGTTTGAACGCACTGCAGACGTTGGATTTCTGGCAACAGATGCTGACATACTGGCATTCCTTAGTGATAGCACAGATCACGGGCCGGATACGTATGCCATTGTGAAACGCCTGACTGAATATGCTGCCAAGTATTCTGTCTATGATGACATTATGTTGTTTGATGAGACCGGACAGTTAAAAGCACAGATGGATACAGGCGCAGATATTTCCGGCGATGATCCGGTGATTGCAGAAGTACTGACCGGCGAACATGAATATCTGGAAATTTGTCGCTATTCTCCTCTGAGGCCAGCCTTTCCCCTGTCCTCCCTTTTCCTTGCGCCTGTGAAAGATCCTGAGACCCAACGTGTTACCGGCGTTTTATGCATGAGTTTCAAACTGGAAGGTGAGATGCGCAGTTTGTTTGCCGATCTGGATGACGGATCCGGTGCGATCATGGCATTGCTCGATAAGCAGGGAAATACACTGGTGTCGGCTGACGAAACTGTGCTACCACGGGGGACGGCGCTGAATGTCAGTCGCAGTAATCAGATCATTACTCTGGGTAAGCATGAGTACTACTGCACCGTAGCCCGCACGCGTGGCTATCAGGGCTATGCGGGGCTTGGCTGGCAAGGATGTGTTTTGCTGCCGTTTGCCAGCATGTCGGCACATCCTGAGAACAGTGAAGGAAACAGTGACGATGTTCAGCGCTGGCGCGGCTTTTCACCGGCATTGAGTAACATACGTCACAAGGCGAAAATTGTGACTGAGGATTTGGATCTCGTTGTGCTTAACGGACGGATAGCTGCTGCCCGCAGTGATGCTGACGAGTTTATTCCCATTCTGGAAGAGATCCGGCAAATTGGCCGGCAAATGCAGTCAATTTTTACCGACTCAGTAAGTCAGTTGATGAATACTGCGCTGAACACGCATTACGACGGACTGATTTTTCAGGCTGCTCTTGCCATCGATATCATGGACAGAAATCTTTATGAGCGGGCGAACGATTGCCGCTGGTGGGCACTCACAGGGTTGTTTCAGAGTGTACTTAACAAGCGCCGGAGTTCCCCTGATGATGCTGCGGCAATGGCCGGCGTGCTTGGCTATATTAACGATCTCTATACTGTTTATACCGGCCTGTATATTTATGACCGGGATGGAAAAATCGTTGCTGTTTCCCGTCCGGCAATGAAAGCGCTGGAAGGAACCACGGTTCATGCTGATACTGGGGCCGGACAGGTGTTTAACCTGAAAAGCTCGCAGCAGTTTTGTGTATCAGAATTCGTGCCCTGTCATTACTATGAGGGTAAGCATACCTACATTTACAACGCAGCGATTACCGCAGACGGTCAGGTAAATGGTGGGATTGGACTGGTCTTCGACAGCGGACCCGAGTTTAAACAAATGCTGGAGGATGTCACCGGCGGGGAAAATGACGGTATATTTGGTCTGTACACCGACAGGAACGGGCATGTGATCAGTACCACTGACAATGCAAACTGGCGAACCGGTGACAGAATCACGTTGCCGGATATCATCAGTAAAGGTGGTAACGGGCACAAAGGTGCAGGTATTCATGAGATTAACGGCGAGGAATATATTCTGGCTTTTGCCGTATCAAAAGGCTACAGGGAATATAAAACGTCAGACGGTTATCATAATGATGTTATCGCTATTATCGGTGAGCCAAATCAACCGGTGAAATCACAGCAATAAAAAATGGCTGCCCGGGGCAGCCATTTTTGTCTGTATTAATGCACAACTATCAGAATGCGTAAGTCAGACCTACGTGGGCTGCCCGTCCACGTGAACGGAATGCTGATGCGCCCTGGTAATCTTCATCCAGCGCGTTTTCAACGCGACCAAATACGTCCAGGTGCTCATTAACACTGTAACGTGCGCTTACATCTACCAGTGCATAGTCTTTCAGCTTGACGCCACTGTCGACAGCATCAGCGACCAGACGGACGTTAGCTTCTGCGGTCAGTGCTTCGTACTGATACATAACCCCTAGTGAACCCAGTTGCCGCGGCCGGCGGCTTCGCTGAGCGCCGGTGGCATCTTCGGTATCGTTATAGGTATAGTTAGCTTTCAGTAACCAGGCGTCTGTTACCGCCCACTGACCAATCAGCTCGACACCGTCAGAATACGACGTGCCGGATTCCTGCAGATAGCCGGAGTAAGTGGCGAGATCAAAAGAAATGGCGTCATCGATTTTTTGATCGAAGTAAACCACCTCAACAGATGTGCCTTCAGACGGGGTAAATTGCAGGCCGATCTCGTAACCTTCGGAGGTTTCTTCTTTCAAATCGATGTCTGAAGCAGGGGCATAACCGAAATCACGGTTATACTGAATTTCGTACAGGCTCGGCGCGCGGAAACCCGTTCCGTATGCTCCACGTAATTTCAAATCACCCTGTTCCAGCGCCCAGATGTATGCAGAACTGAGACGGAAGCTGACATGTTCGCCAAAATCTTCGTTATCATCGTAGCGAACGCCGGCGGTGGTAAATAAGTTTTCAGTGAATTCGCTTTGTAGTTCGGCATAGTAACCGGTCTGTGTACGGCTTTCTCCGGAAGATGTAATGCTCTCTTCCTCCCAGTCGATACCGTAAACTACGTTGTTCTCAGCATTTAACTGCGTATTACCCAGATATTCGACCCGCTCGATATTCCCTTTCGTGAAGTAGCTTTGCTCGCCGAGAGTCAGGTTTTCACGCTCTACCAGGCTTTTCGAGTACGCCAGTTGCTGGTTACCTGAATCTGTTTCGTAGTTAGCATTTACGCGAAAGTTGGTCTGTTTGAAATTGCTCTGACAGTCGTCTACGTAACCATCGCTGTAGCAATGGTCATACTCACCTTCACCGTCGTTATTACGGACAACAAAACCCAGAGATAAATCTTCAACCGGACGAACATTCACGCGGGCGTGCACGGTGGTATTTTCATAACCGTCATCATCCTGCAGGGTGGTGTCGTCCAGACGTGCGTTAAAGCCATCCGTTGAGTAATCAGATACTGACAAATACCCATCAACCCGTTCTGTACCTGCACCCACTTCACCGGCAATGTTATTGGTGTTATACGCGCCGGCAGAGGCGGACACGCTGCCAAATGTACCTTGTTCAACACGGCCGGTCTGGATGTTGATAACACCACCGGCATCTGCGCCGTATACCAGGCCTTGTGTACCACGGAGGATCTCTACCCGCGACACATTGGCGCTCTGTAACTGACCAACATGAGGTTGAACCTGTGTGCCGGTAGGATCAGAGATGTCCACGCCGTCAATACGGATAAGCGTACGGTAACCTTCTTCACCACGGATCCGCAGTGCCGAAGTCGAACCGATACCGCCGCTGTCAGTCACATGAATGGATGGCTGAATGCGCAGTACTTCTGCCAGGTTGGCATAACCGCGAAGTTCGATTTCTTCCTGCGTAACAACAGATACGGAGGTTGCCAGTTGCCGCAGTGGCGTGGCAATACGGCTTGAAACGACAACGTGTTCAATAGTGTCTTCTGTACTGCCTGCGTCTGCCGCCATCACAGATGTAGCAGCGCAGCTCATAGCAACGGCCAGGGCCAGTTTGCTGGTTTTCATGTGTGTTCCTCAATCTTATTGGTGTCAACGATTGAAGGAGGGAAAGGGAGTGCGGAAACGTAAAGTCAGTTTAGCCTGAACATCCGGCATGGTGTTACATGCAGGAATGAAATGCATAAGGTAGTCACGAACAATGCAATCCGATGAAGCCCTCCGCTTCATTCGTAAAAAACTGTCTGACAGGCCGGTGTCGGGCTGAATGCATTAACTGCATTGTACCGTTGCGGGGGCAGCGGTGGATTAGAACCACACTTCCCGTTTACCTTACCCAAATACACATCGGTGTGTACCGGTAAGCACCTGAAACAGCGGGCGCAACCTTACAAACAGGAGAAGCTAAAGTCAATGTGAACAGGCGGTTTGCTACTAAATTTACGGCCTTTCCATGATCCCGCTCACCCTGGCGACAACTTGTGCCAGGCGAGGTCTTTGCGAAACAGTGACCATACCAAACCGCAGAGCGTCTTTCTCATCGGTAAGACGGGGATAAACCCCCTCTGCACAGAATGCTGCAAACAGGTCCGGAGCGCGGGGATGTGGCATGGTGCAAAAGAGCGGCGTGCCCGTACATTTAACGCCGAAGTGCGTTGTCAGTAGTTTACCAAGCCACAATGCAGACTCGTTGAGCTGCCGGCGCTGAGCAGATTGCCATGATACATCGTTAAATGCTGACTCCAGCACATGCAAGGCCGGCCCGTTAATCTGCCAGGGGCCCAGTACCGCGGAGCAACGCTCCCGCCATTGACGGGATGCAAACAAAAAGCCGGCGCGGATGCCGGCAAGACCAAAGAACTTCCCTGCCGAGCGCAATACCATTAAGTTTTCCCCGTGCAGAGACTCCAACATGGAATGTTCCGGTGTGCAGTCCATAAACGCCTCGTCAATGATGAGGAGGCCGTTCAGCGCATGCAGTTGTTCCTGAACGGTAGCGAGTGTGGTCCTCTCTTCAAGGGTGCCTGTCGGGTTGTTCGGGTTTATCACTACAACAATATCGCCGCTTGTCAGTGCGGTCAGATGAGGGAGATGCCGGTACCGGTAAACCGGTACGCCGATGTCTGCCCAGGCTTTTTCATGTTCCTTGTAACCGGGGTGCGGCACCCATACACGGGGTGGTTTGCGCCCGGCGCGGCTGACTATGGCAGGTAAGTGCTGAATAACGCTCTGTGACCCGGCAACCGGCAAAAGGCTTTCACAGCCATAATAGTCTGAGGCTGCCTTAAGAAACGAAGGGGTAATTTCGGGCAGACGGTGCCAGGCTGAAGACGGTAAATCCGGTAGCGGATAACTTTCCGGCGCAATACCAGTGGATATGTCCAGCCAGTCTGCAACCGGCCGGTTATATTGCTGTGCGATTGTATGCAGGCGGCCACCATGCTCAAGCGGTGACGGAGAAGATAATGGAGTTAAAGGTGATGACGTCAAAATGAAAGTGCCCCCGCAGCGAATATGGCGGAAAAGAGAGATACTACGACACAGAATATCTCCGCAGCTTTACTTACCAGAGTGAGACTTTGCCGGATATGCTCCGGCTTTGGGTTGCTGCCCCTGCCCAGCAGCGGTACCGGCACAGATACGCCGTGATAAACCGGCGTCCCGCCACCTATGGTCACGCCCAGCGTATTTGCGCCGGCAGCCATAACCAGCCCGCCATTGGCGCTTTTATAGGTCGCTGATTGTTTCCGGCTATTAGCCAGGTTGGTAAACAAATGTCCCGGATGTTTTTGTAATAAGTAGCCTGTGGCAGTAAGCCAGGCGCCGGGCAATGCCATCAGATCGTCAGCTTTAGCAGCTGCCCGGCCGAAGTAAAAGTAACGGGCATTTTTGTAGCCCCACATGGCATCCAGTGTGTTCACCAGCCGGTGGAGCAGGGCGAATGCAGGTCCTCCGGCTGCGAAGTAAAACAACCCGGAGATAACAGCGTCATTCCCGTTCTCCAGCACGGATTCAACCGTGGCGCTGGCCATCTCGTCTTTGCTCAGGCTGGTTGTATCCCTTGAAACCATATAACCGGTAAAGTGTCTGGCGGTGGTGAGGTCGTTCCTGCTCAGCGGTCCGGCAATCTGCAGCGCATGAACACGCAAGCTCTGCAGGCCGGTACATAAATAAAGCGTCAGTGCGCTGAAAATAACGTACAGCCAGCCGTTCAACGTCCATTGTAAATAAAGTACCAGGCAGAAGGCCGGCACGGTAAGTAGCATTAGCGCCAGCGAACCGGTAACGATACTGAATGATGACGCCGGAGCACGGTTAAGAAAATGCTCAACCTTACCGGCAAGGGAACCGA
Source organism: Alteromonas sp. ABV2_168 (assembly GCF_056161165.1). Taxonomy (NCBI): domain Bacteria; kingdom Pseudomonadati; phylum Pseudomonadota; class Gammaproteobacteria; order Alteromonadales; family Alteromonadaceae; genus Alteromonas; species Alteromonas sp. ABV2_168. Next base: position 288,046 of record NZ_JBSWYQ010000003.1, read on the forward strand.
AGCCAACTAGCGGATGAAAGCGTGCTGGTTCGCCCAGTACTCTGTCAAGGAGCAGGGCCAGCCACAACACCAGCGGGATGACTATCCATTCATTCATCAGAGGCGTAAAACTGACGTGCTTTGTCTATGTCTTCACACATACTTTCTACTTCCCCGAGCATGCGGGTGGTCATGCGGTGAACTTTGTCTGCATCCGGTGTGAGAATAAATGCATTCTCTACGGCGGGGATGCCGGGCCACTTTTGCCAGTCCATTTTGTCCGGCTGTCCCCGTCCGTGGGTTGAAGGCTGAATAATGACCTGTGGTCTGGCTGACAACACCTGCTCGAGGCTGACCTGAGGATAATCGTCATCGATACTGGCAAAGATATTGTCTCCGCCACATACCGCGATTTGTTGCTGCAACCAGGCTTCGCCGGCTACTGTGCGAAGGGGCCGGGCCCACAGTTCATAAAATACGCTCACCGGCGCGGCAGATTTATACGTGTTTTTTAACTTCTCAAGACGCATAAGATAGTCATCTGCAATGCGGTTGGCGGTGGAGTCCCGGCCTGTGATTTGCCCTAACAAGCGGATCTCTTCTGCCACGTCTTCCAGTTTGCCCGGTTGGGTGTACACCACATTAATGTTGTATTTCTCCAGCCGCAGTAAATCTTCAGCGGGGTTACCGGTTCGCCAGGCAACCACAACATCCGGTCGTAACTGGAGAATTTTTTCAATCTGTAAGCGGGCGTAGTTGCCAATTCTCGGAATGGATGAGGCAGCCTGCGGGTAATCGGAATGGTCGGTGGTGGCAATGATTTGATCGCCGGCACCGATTTCATACATTGACTCAACCAGATGCGGCGCCAGGACGATTAACCTGAGTTGTTGTTTCTGTATATCGTCAGCACGGACGGCGACAGACAGAAATAAACAGAGAAAAGGCAGCAGAAAGCGCAATCTCATCACCAGTCGATTCCTTTTTGCGCTTTAATGCCGGCGTCGAAGGCATGTTTGCGGGATTGCACTTCACTGACGGTATCTGCGATATCGATAACTGCGCGGTGGCAGGCACGTCCGGTCACGACCACGCTCTGGTTCACAGGGCGGTTTTGCAGGGTCTCAATAACGTCATCGAGGTCAAGATACTTGTAGGTCAGCATGTAAGTGATTTCATCCAGCAGGACCACATCAATGGACGGATCGTTGAGCCAGATCTTCGCCTGCTCCCAGGCTTTGGTGGCGGCTTTAATATCAGTGTCTTTGTCCTGAGTTTCCCAGGTGAAGCCGGTTCCCATCACGTGGAAGGGTACACCAACCTGTTGCAGCAAATCCCGTTCGCCGCAAGGCCAGGTGCCTTTGACAAACTGTACCACGGCGGCTTTCAGACCGTGACCTGCTGCCCGCGCGACAGTGCCGAAACCTGACGTTGACTTGCCCTTACCGTTTCCGGTGATCACAATCAATATGCCCCGTTCTTCCGTGGCCTGTGCAATGCGCTCGTCTACTTTCTCTTTTTGCGCCTGCATGCGCTTTTTATGTTTATCCTGTTCACTCATGTTTTGTACCTTTTACGTTTTCAGGGCTGTGCCTGTCACTGATGTTCTGACCGCAACGCACTATACGTGGTTACCGGCTGACAATGGATTACGTTAAATTCAGGATCGCGTTAAGTTTCGTCCAGTCCAGATACTCCTCACACATGCTGGCAAGACGTGAGATTTCCCGTTCCTGTTGAACCTCGTAAGACTCGGCTAAATCTGTTTTTAGTCCTGCCCAGTCAATAATGTGCTGCAACGCTTCCGGCGAATCAAAAATGCCGTGTAAGTAAGTACCTGCTACCTGATTATCGTTACTGATACAGCCGTCTGGTCTGCCATTTTTTAGTATGGAAAAGGGCTGCTGTCCCGGCACTACCGTGCTTCTTCCTGCATGAATTTGATAGCCGCTGACAGGAATACAGTCTGCCTGATCTAAACAAAGTTGACCCTCATCACGGGTCAGTTGCTTTTCTTTTTCGAGACGGGTAGAGACGGGCAGATATCCCAGTCCCAGGCTGCTGCCGGCTTCATCTTCAATACCGTCCGGATCGTGAATGTCTGTACCCAGCATTTGATAGCCGCCGCAAATTCCCAGTACTTTTCCTCCGTAGCGCAAATGCCGGTTAATATCATTGTGCCAGCCGCACTGGTGCAACAGTGCCAGATCGCCGCGAACATTTTTGCTGCCCGGTAAAATGATGAGATCAGCGGGAGGTAAGGGACTGTGCTGCGGCACAAACTGCAGATTGATTTGCGGATGGGTGCGCAACATATCGAAATCTGTGTGGTTGCTGATGCGGCTGAAAACCGGCACAACCACGTTCAGAATCGCCTGTTCAGGGTTTGTATACTGAGAGGCCTGAATCGCATCTTCAGCGGCCAGTTGCAGGTTGTGCAGGTAAGGCAGTACTCCTAAAACCGGTTTGCCGGTCTCCTTCTCAAGCCATGCCAGCCCGGATTCCAGCAGACTGATATCGCCGCGGAATTTGTTGATCACCAAGCCGCATATTCTTTCACGCTCACTGTCAGAGAGCAGGGCAAGAGTGCCCACCAGTTGGGCAAACACACCACCCCGGTCAATATCGGCAACCAGAATAACCGGACAATCTGCAGCTTCGGCAAAGCCCATATTCGCAATGTCACGGTCGCGCAGGTTAATCTCTGCCGGACTGCCTGCACCTTCAACAATTACCCGTTTATACTTAGCGGTAAGTCTGCGGTGCGATGCCATGACAGCTTCCATGGCGATGGTTTTGTACTGGTGATAGGGCGCAGCCTGCATGTTGCCAATGGCCTTACCATGCACAATTACCTGTGCGCCTGTGTCGGAAGATGGCTTCAGCAGAATCGGGTTCATATCAGTGTGCGGTGCAATGCCCGCTGCCTGTGCCTGCACTGCCTGCGCACGGCCAATTTCACCACCTTCTGCTGTTACCGCACTGTTTAAGGCCATGTTTTGCGGCTTGAAAGGGGCTACGGTGTATTGTCTGTTCTTCAGACACCGGCACAGGGCGGCAACCAGCATACTTTTTCCGGCATCGGAAGACGTGCCCTGAACCATTAACGTGGTATGACTTTTATATCCCATTTATCTGTCTGCTCCGTTTACAGCCGGTGGCGGTACGCCAATAAACTGAATGGCTGGAAGGGCATCAGCATAATCGCCAATGGTTATCCGGGTCAGACTACCGTAGCCGATAGTCAGGTGTTGATACACGCTGGCCTGTTGCCAGTCGATATTCAGTAACCGGGCGATGATCTGGCGAATCACACCGCCATGGGTGACAACCAGACAATGTTGCCCTTTTACATCATGCAGCAGGGTATGCCAGGCATCCATCACACGCTGATGGAATTCAGCAAGGGGTTCTCCTCCCGGCAGCGGACAGGAAACCGGTTGTTGCCAGAATGCTTCCATTGCCGGCCACTTATCACCTGCGTCATCAAAAGGCAGGCCGTCCACCTCACCAAACCGGCATTCTGCGATACCGGACATCAAAGACAGCGGGGCGGCAAGGGCTTCACTTAATGCCACAGCACCTTTGCGGCAGCGCTGCAAAGGAGAGGAAATGAGCCGGTCTGCGCTACAGACGTGGGGCAATTGAGACATCATCTGCTGTAAACCGTTGTCACTGAGAGGCACATCGGTTTCGCCGTAAAGTGCCGGTTTTCCTGCTACTTCACCGTGTCTGAGTAAATCGATGGTGGTCGTCACAATCCGCCACCATTTTTCAGTGACAGGGGCAGGCCGGCAGCCACAAAGGTCACGTTGTCAGCCGCTGCAGCCACCGCCTGATTCAGCCAGCCGGCGAGATCCACAAACCGGCGGCTGACAGCATCCGCGGGAATAACTCCAAGACCCACTTCATTTGCCACCACTAAAGTGGTGCCGGTACGGGTACTGAGTACATCTGTAAGTGCGCCAAACAGTGCCGTAAAATCCTGATCCGGATAATGATACAACTGGTTATTGAGCCACAGTGTCAGGCAGTCGGTAAGCACGATATCATCTGCAGGCAGTGCGGCCAGCGCCTCAGCCAGCAACAGCGGCGCTTCAACAGTTTGCCAGTGTGACGGACGGTCCTGGCGGTGGCGCGCAATACGTAACTGCATTTCCTCATCAAGGGGCGTCGCTGTGGCGATATAGTGAACGTGTTGCACACTCTGTGCAGCGGCTTGTTCTGTAAGAGTCTGTGCGTAGCGGGATTTGCCTGAACGGGCTCCGCCGGTAATAAAATGGATCACAGGTTACCTCCGGCTACGGCTGCGAAGAACAGATAAATCAGCAACTCCTGGCATTGTTGCGCTGCGCCGAGGGTATCACCGGTAAACCCCTGAATGTGTTTCTGCATACGATTTTTCAGCACGCTGCGCATCAACAGGCAGGCTGCAAGCAACAGCAGACTGTGTGCTAACGGAATAAACAGCAACATCAGACCGCCGGTAATAAACAGAAATGCCATTGAAGCTGTATTGTAAGGCACTGCAAACGGCATGCTCTTACTGGCTTTACCGCTGAGATCGCCGGTGGCATAGGGAAGATGCTGCACATGGCTTAGCGCGAATGCGCGGGAAAGCGGACAGGCGGTCAGTAATGCCGGGAGCAGCGCATCCTGTGCAGCCAGTACCGACAGCAGTAACCATTTGCCCACCAGTGCGCCGGTGAGTGCGCAAACACCGTAGGTACCCAGCAGGCTGTCTTTCATGATTGTCAGTTTGTGTGCTCTGTCCCGGCCGCCGCCGAATGCATCGGCCGTATCGGCAAGACCATCCTCATGGAAGGCGCCGGTGAGCATAAGGCTGAGTGCAATCATCAGAAAAACACTGATTTCAGGGGCGAAGACTAACGACAGCACACTGTAAAAAGCATAGAGAATAAGGGCGACTAGCCAGCCGGTAAGCGCAAAGTATTTACCGGCATCGTGCATGGCTTCGTCGCTGTAGGCTACATATTTGCCTACAGGGATACGGGTGAAAAAACTTAACGCCAGCAGAAAACTGGCAGTATGCCGGTTAAACCCGGAAATACGATGACTCATTTACAGCACCACTTTCGCACTTTCAAAAGAGGCCATGTCGTTATAGAAGGACGCAGCAGCTTTTAACAGTGGTAACGACAACGCCGCGCCGGTACCTTCACCCAGCCTCAGGCCTAAATCCAGCAAGGGCGTGGCATTCAGTTGCTCCAGCACAAACTTGTGCCCCCGTTCCGCTGAGCAGTGACAAAACACCATATAATCCCGCACTTCGGGGGCAATTTTTGTCGCCAGCAGCGCCGCAGCAGAGACAATAAATCCGTCGACCAGAATGAGCTTGCCCGCCTGTGCGGTTGCCAGCATTGCGCCTGCTATCTGCCCGATTTCAAAGCCGCCGGTGTGAACCAGCGCCTGTTCAGGACTGACGGGTAAATTCCCGCAGGCAGCTTCAGTTCTGGCTATTGCCTGTTTCAGTAAGTTTTGTTTCACCGTTAACTGAGAGTCGTTAATGCCGGTGCCTTTGCCGGTTAAATTTTTAACCGGTTCGCCGGTGAGCGCACTAACCAGAGCGGCTGCTACACTGGTGTTGCCAATGCCCATTTCGCCAAAGCCCACCACATTGCAGCCTTTACCGGTAATGCATTTAGCCACGTCAGCACCATGCAGGATGGCCAGTTCGGCCTCCATGTCAGACATGGCCGGTTGACGGGAGATGTCATGACTACCGGAAGCAACCCGTTTAACGATGTAATCTTCATGGGATACCGGCAGTGCTTTAATCATCCCGCAATCGATGACTTTCAGAGCCAGCCCGTTGGTGGCACAAAAAGCATTGATGGCTGCGCCGCCATTGAGGAAATTCAGCACCATCTGCTGAGTCACAGTCTGCGGGGCAATACTGATATTATGGGCAGCAATACCGTGGTCGGCAGCGAACACCAGCATGGCCGGTTGAGTAATGTAGACAGGTTGAATCGTTCCCTGCCATTGCATCAGCGCCAGTTGCAACGCCAGTGACTCAAGTTGGCCCAGTGCTCCCGGCGGCTTAGTTTTGCCATCTATATGCCCGCGGATCAATGGCTCCGGTTCGCGGTTTAATGGCGGGACTGACCAGAATGTACTTTCAAATATCGACATAAATTATGACTTGTCCTCAGGTCTGACGCTGTCGCATGACCAGCAGAAAGAAAACACTGCCGATGGCCGACGTGATAATACCGATGGGTATTTCCCTTCCGGTAAAGGCTGTGCGGGCGAATACATCTACCCACACCATGAAAAATCCGCCGAGCAGCGCGCAACCAATGAACAGGGTGCGGCTGGTGACGCCCAGCCAGTGCCTGACAATATGCGGGATCATCAGCCCCACAAAACCAATGCCACCGCAGTAGGAAACAATGGCAGCTGTCAGAGCGGCGCACAGCAGTAAACATAAAACGCGCATCCTGGTGACGTTCACGCCCAGTGTGCGGGCGCTTTCATCGCCCAGCAACAAAGCATCAATTTGCGGTCCGTACAGGTACAACACGCCGGTACTTGCTGCCACAATCAACAGCATGGCCCAGGCATACCAGCCTTCCACCCGCGCCAGCGAACCCATGAGCCAGAACACCACCTGGTTGGCAGCGAAAGGGTCACCGACAAACAGTAAAAACTGGCTGAGTGCACTGAGCATGAAAGACACGGCAACACCTGCCAGTAACATGTGTTCTATGCGTCTGCCGAAAGTAGTGTGTGACAGCACCTGCACCAGCAGCACAGCCAATACCGCTCCGGCTAATGCAGATGCGGGCAGGGCGATGCTGTACATTTGTGCCGGAAAACCGGCTCCGCTGCCGGCAGGGCTGTTAAACAGCAGGGCGGCAACGGCTGCACCGAGTCCTGCGCCTGCAACAACACCGAAAAGATAAGGATCGGCCAGGCCATTCCGGGTGACATTCTGCAGTGTTGCGCCGGCTACAGACAAACCTGCACCAACAAGAAAGCCGGTGAGTACGCGGGGAGCACGAATTTCCATAAAAATCGCCTGATCAACCGGATCGGCACATTGTGCGAATACGCACTGAAAAATCGTATCTGCGGATAATGATGCTGCACCAAAAAACAGTGACAGAACAGGGGCTGAAAGTGCCAGTAATACCAGCAGGATCCATTTAAACTTCATGGGATTGTCCTGAATGCTGTTGCCATTGATGCTCAGTATTTTGTGGCATGAACTCTACGCGGGCAGAGCCGGGTGAATGGCCTCTATGGACGGTACAGGGGATCCTGAACGTGTCACTCAGCCGTTCTGCTTCCAGGACCTGTTCCGGTGTGCCGGTGGCAATGGCTTTACCGTTGTTGAGCAAAACAACGTGATCGCAGTAGGCGGCAGCCAGATTTAAATCATGCAAACTGACAATTACGGTTTTCCCGTGTTGCTGACAAAGACTGTGCAGCAAATGCAGAACCTGGTGCTGGTAATACACGTCAAGGTGATTAACCGGTTCATCCAGCACTAATAGTGATGCGCCCTGTACCAGAGCTCTGGCGATAAGACATCGTTGTTGTTCACCCCCGGATAACTCACTGAAAAACTGGTCCCGTTTGTCGCTCAGGCCTACATCGTTCAGCGCGCAGTCCACCACCTGCATGTCGGCTTTGGTGTAACGTGATAGCAGGTTTTTATGAGGCAGAAGACCCATGGTCACCACCTGGCGGCTGGTCAGGGCAAATACAGTATCGTTTACCTGATTGACCACGGCGATTTGTCTGGCCAGTGCCTGAGGAGAAAGGGTATTAAGGTGCTGGCCCTGCCATATAACCTTGCCTTCACTTTGCCGCTGGCCGGTGAGGATTTTCAGTAAACTGGTTTTGCCCGCCCCGTTGGGGCCCAGAACACCATGAAACTGACCGCCGCAAAAGGAAAGAGTCGTATCATCAAGAATGACTTTGTCACCGGCTTGTAACCGGATGGCTTCAGTTTGTAAAGCCGTGGTTGTGGTCATGGTGTTCTGCCGCGTCAATCCGGGCGCAGGAGAAAACACCGGTCAGAACCGGTACAGGCAAGGTCTCCTGCCAGAAGATGTGGCAGGGACAGTGTCACTGTCTTCGTGTTTTCCCGCACGAGTTAAGTATTTAAATGGTTATATTTGCACCATGATGTCTGTCAAAAGGCGCAAGGCCGGAGTTTGGTATCTGACTTTGCTGACAGGCAGCATTACAGTTGCGGGTACAGTTCCGGATTTTCACCGGATTCCCAATCAGGCTGCTCATTATCTGATGAGTACAGCACCTCCGGAACGTGTGCCGGAGTCTAGCAAGTTTTCTGCTGGCTGACGAGTTCGCTGATACATATATCAACGATTTACCTGGCCGTTGATGCCACAATACTTTAGGTGAGAAAACGTATGACAGAAGAAACGCCTGTATATGACCTGTTTCAATAAAATCGCATTTGTAGGATGCAGATTACTTATTCTGCTGATATATTTTCATTAACACGCTTTAATGATGGCCTGGTCGTTCCACTGCGAAGGATTGCCGGATTTCCACATACCTCTCGGCTACTCTATGCTTTCAGGCGGGTGGCTTACAGACAATAAAAAGGTAGGTATATGTCAACACAAAACGCGCTTCTCACGATTCTTGTTGAAAAGATTAATAACGATACACTGGTACTGCCCACTTTACCGGCCATTGCGCTGAAAGTCCGTAAGGCAGCAGATGATCCTAACGTGAATCTGAATGCCATGGGAGACGTTATCGGCAAAGATCCTTCTTTAAGTATGCGGATGATTAAGATAGCTAACAGTGCATACCTGGGTCGTACAGTTAAAGTCACATCCATCGGTCAGGCAGTAACCCGTATCGGCCTGCGCCAGATTAAAAATATTTCCACTGCGCTGGCAATGGAACAGTTGTTCGTGTCTAAGAATGATGTCGTTGCCAAACACCTGAAAAAAGAATGGGCTTCAACGGTTAATGTAGTGGCCTATTCTATGGCTACGCTGCAGCTTTACATCAACCGCACGAAGAACCGTGAGCTGAGCCTGGACACCATGACCCTCGCTGCACTGGTTCACAACATTGGCGTACTGCCTATTCTCACAGAAGCTGAACGCCACGAAGAGGTGTTTGCGAACCCGACCTTCCTGAATGTTGCTATTGATAAGTTGTCCGGCCGGATTGGCGGCAGCATTATGCGAGCCTGGGATTTCAGTGATGATTTCACCGTGGTAGCCGAGCAATGGCGGGATCTGTCAGTCATACCGGAGAAGCTGTCTTATCTGGATTTTGTCCGTGTCGGTGCAGCGCTGGCGGGTAAAATGGAAGGTCAGAAAGATGCCGTTCTGAATCTGGCAATTCAGCGTGGCGTAATTGAAGACATTAAAGAACTGACCACTGACGAATATAAAGAAATGTGTGTTAACGCCAAGCAAGTCTTCGTCTGAGCTTAACCGCAATACCCGACCGGCAGCGCTGTTGCCGGTCTGAATCTTCCGCTCATCTCTGACAACATCCACGTCCATTCTCACTTTTTCTGTTCATAATCCTGTTCATTCGCTTACGGGTATTCCTTTTATCCCGGACGGAGACGTTTTCGGGTGAACGATGAATTCGTTTGTTCGCTATAGCGCACGGTGGTAAACTTTGTTTCCTTTATTGTGCGTTATAGCGCACATTTAAATTGACGGAGAATATCGTGTCCACATCATCACTTCCCGGGCTGAGCCATATAACTGCCGGACTCACCGCTGTTATTGTGGGGTACAGTAGTGCAGTGGTGTTGGTAATAAAGGCTGCTCAGGCTTCCGGAGCAGATGCGGGCATGATTGTCAGTTGGTTGCTGATGCTCGGGTTGGGTATGGGCATCACCTGTATCGGCTTTTCCTGGTTTTATAAGGTGCCGGTGGTTACGGCATGGTCCACGCCGGGCGCTGCTTTTCTCATTGGTGCTGCAGGCGGATTTTCGCTGGCAGAAGTCATCGGGGCTTTTGTCATCGCGGCATTGCTGGCACTTATCGCCGCCCGGAGCCGCTTTATTACCAAGCAAATTGAGCGCATCCCGTCTGCGGTGTCTTCGGCCATGCTGGCGGGCATTCTACTGCCGGTATGTCTGGGCATATTTTCTGACGCGCCGGAGCATCCGCTTCTGGTGGTTATATTTATCAGTGTGTATTTGCTGGGTACGGTGTGGTTTCCCCGCTATAGCATGCTGATATTGCTCGCCGTGGCACTGGTTGCTGGTATGTGGGTGGCCGGTGAGCCTGCAATGGCGTTTGAGTGGGCCTGGCCGGTGCCTGTATGGGTAGCCCCGGAATTTACCCTTTCAGCGACAGTGAGTCTGGCTGTTCCGTTATTTCTCATCACGCTGCTATCGCAGAATTTACCCGGCATTGCTATTTTAAAAAGTTATGACTACCACCCGGATGTGAGACAGGTTCTGTCAGGGGTGTATGTGGTCAATCTCATCACTGCACCTTTCGGGGGTTTTGCACTGAATCTGGCAGCCATTACTGCGGCGATTTGTATGGGGGAGAACGCGGGAACAGACCGGCAGCAACGTTATAAGGCCGGAATCATGGCCGGTGCAGGTTATATACTCTTTGGTGTACTGGCTTCGCTGGTGGTGTATTTGTTCAGCCAGATGCCGCTGGTGGTTGTACATCTGCTTGCCGGACTGGCTTTATTCAGCACATTACAGGCATCATTGATCAAGGCGCTTGAGGATCAGGCTCATCGTAAAGCGGCTTTGTTGACTTTTCTTTGCTGTGCATCCGGCATCACTGTGGCTCAGCTTGGGGCACCGGTATGGGGATTACTGGCTGGTTTATGCGTGCTGGGGCTGGATAAACTGCAGGCCCGCATTAAATCAAAGCGGGCCTGAGCTGGGTAAGCTTAACGTTATTCGTCGTTGAGCTTCAACGTGGTGCGCATGAAATCGAGGAACTGACACAGTTCGGCTGACATCAGTGCAAACTCTGCATCCATACGGGCTTCAACCTGATCTTTAGGAATATCTTCAGATTCTTCTTTTAAACGGTCAGTAAATTTCACCCGTTTAAATGAACCGTCTTCCGCAATGGTCGCTGTGAGTACTTCCTGCCAGGCGAAGCCGACTTTCTGAACCAGCTTGCCGTTGTCCAGGTGCATAGTGATTTCTTCGCTGTCCAGAGGCTGGTTTTTACAACGGATCACACTTTCCAGATCGTCGGTCGACTTCAGCTCTGCTTCTTCAAGCAGTTCAATACCTTCCGGTGCGCCATCTGTCAGCCAGTGGGTCAGCTCTGATTGCAGGCTGCGGCGGGCCAGTGGTACGACAGGCAGTGACGAAATAGCTTTACGGACCAGAGCCAGCCAGGCTTCTGCTTTACCGTCTGCAGACGCGTCTATTACGACCATTTTTTCAGGAATAGAAATGAAGCCGTGGGTGTACGTGTTACGCACGAATGCCTGAGGCAGCAGTTGGAAAATGATTTCCTGCTTCAGATCCTGCTGTTGTTTTTTGCCCACCGGTGAACCGGTTTCCGCTTCGATGTGTGCGACCTTGTCAGCCAGTTCAGCATTGACCACTGAAGAGGGCAGAATTTTTTCCTGTTTTTTTACCGTGATCCAGTAGCGTTCCTGCACTTTGTGGAACATCACGCCTTCTTTTCCGGCCTGAGAGAAAGGCGAAGCAAAGCCCATAGTGGCGGTGTCTTGTTTACCACAGGGACGGAAAGCGTTATCCATCAGCATACGGCTGAGATCATCATCGTCCAGAGAAAGTGGTTGAGTAAGCTGATAGGCTTTGAGGTTTTTGAACCACATAGAAATACGTCCTGATCCAGATTGTTTTTATTAAGGGCGGCAAGCGTACCAATGCCAGCGTTTTGCTGCAACGCCGGGCTGTGGTTTTTAGTAAAGATCAGGCGTGTTTATCAGGGAAGCGGATAACGTAGCGGAGGCCTTTTTCCGGTTCGCTGAAGGCTTCAATTGAACCGTCCAGCGTCTGGGTAACCAGGTTAAACACAATATGCGTGCCCAGGCCACTGCCACCCTGGTTTCGCCGGGTTGTGTAGAAGGCGTCAAATAAATGAGATAAAGCCTCTTTACTCATTCCTTTACCATCATCCTGATATTCCATCACGATATGACCGCCTTCACGGGACACGACCAGCGAGATGTGTCCTTCTTGTATGTGTTCAAAGCCGTGCATCAAAGAGTTTATCATCATATTGGTGACAATCTGGGCAATGACGCCGGGCGCGCAGAGTATCTCAAGATCAGCGGGACACTGAATATTGACCTGATGTCTGGTATTCTTAAAAGTGGGCTTCAGCGACTGTAAAATTTCATGCAGGTAGCTGTTAAGATTAAAAAGACGCTCTGCTTCGCTGGTCTGATCTACCGCGACCTGTTTAAAACTGGCAATCAGATCAGATGCCCGGTTCAGGTTGCTCAGTAACAGAGTGGAGGCCTGTTCGGCTTCGTCTATGAAAGCATTCATGGACTTGTTCGATAACGTTTTGTCATCGAAGGCGGCCCGTAACGATATCAGGCGTTCATTCAGGTAACTGGCAGCGGTAACACTCACGCCGATGGGAGTATTAACGTCATGGGCGATACCGGCCACCAGACCGCCCAATGATGCCATGCGCTCAGATTCCACCAGCTGATCTTTGATCAGGTTGAGCATTTCCATATTTCTTGCCAGTTCAGTATTCCGCTTCCGCAATTCATCTTCAATGTACTGACGGTTTTCGTTTTCCTGACGCAGTTCCCGCTGATTAGCGATGAGCTCATCTTTTTGTTGTTCAAGATCAAGCATAATTTGTGATAAGGATGCGGTTTTCTTGGCAACTTCCTGCTCAAGGATGAGGTTCTGATCATCCAGTTTTTTATTCGCCTGGCGCAGAGCTTCCCGGGTACCTTTCAGCTTTTCCTGGGAGTCGACGAAGTCGTCGATAACCTGATTAAAAGACTGTTGCAGCATGCGTAATTCGTTGTCTTCACCGTCTGTCACCTGAATTTTAGAATCTTCCGGATGTTCAGGATCGAAAGTCGTCATTTGCCCGGTCAGTTCTGCCAGCGGCTCAGACAGCATATGTTTAAAGGCCGTCATGAACAGAAAAATCAGAAAAGCGGTTTTTACAATGGCATTACCGATAAGAAAGAAAATACCGACTTCGATGCGGCTTAAAATGATGTCGAAACTGGAATAGAGGGTTACATCACCGACGAAAGACTCCCGTCCGGAAAACTCAAAAATGAGCGGGAAGCTGTAACTGAAAATACCGCCGGGGTGGTCCTGCATAATACCTGTTTGCACAGGGTTGCCGTTGCTCGGGATGGTTTGACCTTCATCGGCCACCAGATCGCCGTTTTCATCCCGTACCTGTACGCCTTCAATGGTAGGGAGTTTAGTCAGGCCTTCTGCAATGATGCGGGCCTGAACCTTGTTCAGTTCCCAGTTGGCCCGTGTCAGGCTTTCTGCAAAGGTATTTTTGAGGGTACGGAGTTCACTTTCGATGTGATTTTTTGTACTCAGGTACTCAGTGAAAATTTGTCCCACTGTAACGATAAGTGTCAGGATGAAATACACCGACAGTACCCGCGTGAGCAGCTTGCGCGACAATCCTGTCTTAACTGTGGCCATCCAACCGTAACCTCACCGTGAAATCCTGATTCCTGCTACACAGAATAGGCGTAAAAGATTGAATTAACAAGCGAGATGATATTCGACAAAAGCATAAAAAACCGTAATCTCCTTGACACATAAATGTAATCGTTTTAATAAAACTGTCACAGACCACCTTAATAATAGCGGCGTTTTGTTATGAGCAGGAAAATATCAATGTCCCGTACTGTCTTGATAGTGGAAGACGAAGCGCCAATTCGCGAAATGCTGAAATTCGTTCTTGAGCAATCAGGTTTTGATACCGTTGAGGCTGAAGATTTTGATGTGGCACAACAGAAAATCTGTGAACCATATCCGGATTTGATATTGCTTGACTGGATGTTACCGGGAGGTTCCGGTGTCCAGCTGGCTAAAGGATTGAAGCAACATGAGTTTACCCGTGATATTCCCGTTATTATGTTAACGGCACGGGGTGAAGAAGAAGATAAAATCCGCGGGTTAGATGCCGGTGCCGATGATTACGTCACCAAGCCATTCTCTCCCAAGGAACTAATCGCCCGTATCAAAGCTGTAATGCGACGTGTGACACCGACGTCCAGTGAAGAGCCTATTGAGTTTAATGGTCTGAAACTGGAGCCGATTTCTCACCGTGTTATGGCGAATCATGATCCGTTGGATATGGGGCCTACAGAGTTTAAGTTACTCCACTTTTTCATGACTCACCCGGAGCGGGTGTACAGTCGTGAACTGTTGCTGGATAACGTGTGGGGCACGAACGTTTACGTTGAAGACCGTACCGTTGATGTGCACATCCGTCGTTTACGGAAAGCTATTTCTAAGCACGGACATGACGCGATGATTCAGACAGTGCGTGGTGCAGGTTACCGGTTCTCTACCAAATTGTAATCTGACGGCGCACCGGCATACGTTGCGTGCGCCGCCCGACATTGTCACAATAGCCTTCACATTAAAATAAGGCCTTCAATTACATGTACTATCCTTTTTCCTGGCTGAGAAGCGCAATTCGCCTGCTGGCCTATTTGCTTGTCTTCGCGCTGGTGGGGTTGTACCTGGATGACATGTTATTCGCCATTACGCTGGGTGCGCTGGGGCTGCTGATAATCAACTACTGGCAGCTTTTTAAGCTCAACCGCTGGTTATGGCATAGCCGGAAAATGTCTCCGCCCACGGTCAGCGGGGTGTGGGAGCATATCTACGAAGGTATATATTATCTCCAGCGGCGCAACCGCAATAAAAGGAAAGAACTCGGTGAGCTGGTAAAGCGTTTCCGTGAAGGGTCGGAAGCCTTACCTGATGCCGCAGTGGTGGTGGATTCCAAGGCCTGTATTATCTGGTGCAACCGGCTGGCAAGACTGGAAATGGGGCTTAAATGGCCCGGCGACGCCGGCGCACGTATTGATAACCTTATCCGCCATCCTGAATTTATAGAATATTTTCATGCCGGCGATTTCAGCCATCCTATCGAAGTACCCGCACCGGCAAACCCCAGTAAAACATTCGAATACCGGATCATGCCCTATGGGGAAGAGCACCTGTTGCTGATTGCCCGTGACGTGACCCGTGTTAGCCAGTTAGAAGAAATGCGTAAGGATTTCGTGGCAAACGTTTCACACGAATTACGCACGCCGCTCACCGTGATCTCCGGTTATCTGGAATTGTTACCGGATAATGAAGACAATCCCATGGTGACCAAAGCGCTCAAAGAAATGAACGCCCAGACTTACAGAATGCAAAACCTGATTGAGGATCTGCTGGTATTGTCACGCATTGAAGCCAGTTCGGAGCGTATCTACGAAAATAAAGTCAATATGCCTTCCATGTTCCGGCAACTGGAAAAAGAAGCGCAGACACTCAATGCGGAAAAAGGTCATACCATACGCTTCCATATCGACCCTGAACTTTGGGTTTTCGGGGTGGAAACAGAACTTCGCAGTGCCTGTTCTAATCTGGTGTTTAACGCTGTGCATTACACGCCGGCCGGGGGCGAAATTGATGTTTACTGGAAACGGGATGATCACGGCGCTTTATTTGCGGTGGTGGATAACGGTGACGGTATTGAGCAGAATCACCTTGCGCGGCTGACTGAGCGTTTTTATCGTGTGGATAAGGCGCGTTCCAGAAAAACAGGTGGTTCCGGTCTGGGCTTATCTATTGTGAAACACGTGCTCAGCCATCATAATTCGCAGCTGGATATCACCAGTACAGTAGGCGAGGGCAGTCAGTTTTCTTTCCTGCTGGACGAAGAGTTAATTACGGAGAAGTCATGAGCCGGTTTACGGCCTTAGTTCTGTTCCTTTGCTGTTCTGTTATCTTCCGGGCCCATGCAGCTGAGCCTGTGCCGGAATATACCCGCAGTCCGGGCGTGGCAGGGAAAATTACCTCTGTAGGGTCTGATACGCTGGCCAACCTGATGACCCTGTGGTCGCAGGAGTTCATGGAAATGTATCCGCAGGTGAAGTTTCAGATCCAGGCTTCCGGTTCTTCTACTGCGCCGCCGGCGCTGACAGAGGGCACGGCGACGATTGGCCCCATGAGCCGTGAAATGAAACCTTCGGAAATCCGCGATTTTGTCCGTGAGCATGGTTATCCGCCTACGGTGCTGAAGGTGGCCATGGATGCCATTGCCATTTTCGTCGAGCGTCGTAACCCGGTCGGGGGCCTGACACTGGAACAGGTTGACGCTATCTTTTCTGCTACCCGTTATTGCGGCGCCGGTTCACCGGTGACAGACTGGTCAGAACTTACCGGGAATTCAGCAACCAGTCCTTCACCCATTCGCCTGTTCGGGCGAAATTCAGTTTCCGGTACTTACGGCTTGTTTAAACTCATGGCGTTATGTGACGGAGATTTCAGGACGACAGTGAATGAACAGCCCGGTTCTGCTTCCGTGGTACTGTCGGTTGCAACCAGTCAGCATGGAATGGGGTACGCGGCCTACGGTTACAAAACCGCCGGCGTAAAGGCGCTCTCAATTGGTGAAAGCGTGGATTCACTGGTGCCGCTGACTACAGAGACTGTTCGTAATGAAACCTATCCTTATGCCCGCTTTCTCTACCTGGTGGTGAATAAAGCACCGGGAAAACCTCTGCCCACACTGGAGCGTGAGTTTCTGAAGTATGTACTGTCAAAACAAGGGCAGGTGCAGGTTCAGCGTGACGGCTATTTTCCTGTCAGGGAAGATGTATTGCTTCGCCAGCGCCGTCTTCTGGACAACGTTCAGCGTTAAAAACGCCGTGATGGCTGTCATTTTTCCTTCATACTTTCGTTTAATTGTTACCGGCAAATTCGCCGGACTGCCGCTTTTTTAACGTTAAACCACAAATCCAGCCTTTATTTTCCCGTGTGACGGGAAATAATAAATTAAGCAAAATCATATACTAAGATTTTTAACCATCCTACAGGTCTGATTTAGATACTAAAAGTTCACTTTTCACTGTGAAAGTTTTGTGACAACGCAGAAGTGTAACAAATGTGTCATTTAGCTTAGGTAAAGTGCCTGCGTTTTCTAAATCCATAATTATATTTGCACTTGGAGAGATGAATGGAACTTAAGCACTTATTTCAGGCTTCAGCAATCGCAGCAGCGCTTGTTTTAGCCGGCTGTGGTGGTGACATCAATATCAGCGAAGGCGACATCGATAACAGCGTTACAAATAACAACGGAAGTAGTAGCGATTCTGGCTCAGGTGATTCTGGCGATACTGATACAGCACCCGGCGAAGTGAGCTCAGGTCTGAGCACTCAAGTTTCAAATGCATTTGGCAGCGACGTAACTGTTCGCGTACTGTCTGGTCGTTTAACTGCTGATGATGCTGACGACAGCGGTAACATTACTCTGACTAACGACACCGTATGGGCGTTAGACGGCGCAGTTTTCTTCGGTAGCGATAACGCAGACAGCGTAAACCTGGTTATCGAGCCGGGCACAACTATATTCGGCCGCAGCGGTAACGATTACATGGTTATCAGCCGTGGTTCTACTATTGAAGCAAACGGTACTGCAGCAGCACCGGTAATCCTTACCTCAATTGAAGACGTAGTTGGCGGTGACGCTCAGCCTGGTCAGTGGGGTGGTCTGGTAATGCTGGGTAATGCGTCATCTAACCAGTGTCCTGATACAGGTGACTGTTCTCTGCAAATCGAAGGTGCTGAAGAAGGCGCGGTATTCGGTGGAACAGACGATACAGAAAGCTCTGGTTCAATCAGCTACATGGTTATCAAGTACTCTGGTTTCGAAATTGCACCCGACAACGAGCTGCAAGGTCTGACTATGGGCGGTGTGGGTTCAGGTACTTCTATCGACCACATCCAGGTACACGCATCTTCAGATGACGGTATCGAATTCTTCGGCGGTAGCCCGCAACTGAAATATGTTCTGGTTACAGGCGCGCAAGATGATTCATTAGACTGGGATAACGGCTTCACCGGTAAAATCCAGTACGCATTCCTTGAACATGCTACTGATGATTCTGACGCAAACCGTGGTATCGAAGCGGATAACGACGGTTCAGATCCGGCAAACGAGCCACAGTCTAACCCAATGATTTCTAACCTGACTATCATCGGTAACAACTTCGACGGTGACGACGATTCTGAAGGCGTTTACCTTCGTGAAGGTACCGGCGCTCAGATCTACAACATGGTTGTAACGGGCCCTGCTGGTATGGGCGAGTGTTTCGAAGTTGAAAACGTGACTGAATCTCAGGCTAACCTGGCTGACGGCACTATCACGATTCAAAACTCTGTTATGGCTTGTCGTAACGGCGAAAACTTCAAGAACGATGACGGTGCAGTTGACCTGGAAGACTGGTTCCTGAACACCATGACAGGTAACTCTGTTTCTGAAGCGATTGCCCTGAATGCAGACGGTTCTCCTACATCAGGCAGCCCGCTGTTAGGTGCAGGTGCTGATGCATCTCAGGTTGACGGTTTCTTCGATGCGACTGATTACATCGGTGCGTTAGACGGAACAACTGACTGGCGTGAAGGCTGGGCATTTGGTTACGGCGGCGGTGAAGTGACCGGCGTAGTAGAAACTGTAGAAGGTTGTCCTTCCGGTACGTCTGAAATCACTTCTGTTGATGGTACAACCACAACATGTGAACTGTCTGGCCGCATTACTTCTGACCTGACACTGACTGAAGGCAACATGTATGCTCTGTCTGGTGCAGTATTCATCGGTAATGACAATGCTGACAGCGCGACGCTGACTATCGAAGACGGTGTAACGCTGTACGGTGCAAGCGGTAACGATTACCTGGTAATCAGCCGTGGCTCTAAAATTGATGCACAGGGTACTGCTGCAAACCCAATCACTTTCACTTCACAAGCTGATGTGGCGTCTGACGCCGGTGAGCCTGGTCAGTGGGGTGGTCTGGTAATGCTGGGTAACGCCCCATCTAACCAGTGTCCTGCTGAAGGTGCCTGCTCTCTGCAAATCGAAGGTGCAGAAGAAGGTGCGGTATTCGGTGGTTCAGACACTGCTGATAACTCAGGTACTATCCGCTACGTGCGTATCATGTACTCTGGTTTCGAAATCGCACCGGACAACGAGCTGCAAGGTCTGACTATGGGCGGTGTGGGTTCAGGTACTGATATCAGCTACATTCAAATCCACAAATCATCTGACGACGGTGTTGAGTTCTTCGGCGGTAACGTTGATATGAAGTACGTAGTACTGACTGACAACCAGGACGACAGCATTGACTGGGATAACGGCTTCCAGGGTCGCATGCAGTATGTATTAGTTCGCCAGGCGACTGACAACTCTGATGCAAACCGTGGTATCGAAGCTGACAACGACGGTTCAGACCCGGCTAATGAGCCTCAGTCTAACCCGACTCTGTCTAACGTCACCATTATCGGTAACGAGTTTGACGGTGATGACGATTCAGAAGGTGTTTACTTACGTGAAGGTACAGGCGCTCAGCTGTCTAACTTCATCGTAACAGGCCCTGCAGGCATGGGTGAGTGTTTCGAAATCGAAAACGTTAACGAATCACAAGCTAACCTGTCTGACGGTACAACAACCTTCACTAACTCTGTAATCGCTTGTGAAAACGACGAGAACTTCAAGTTTGATGACGGTGCAGTTGACCTGGAAAACTGGTTCCTGAACACCATGACCGGCAACGCAGTTGTTGCTACTCAGGCTGAAGTAGTTAACGGTATCTACAGCATCACTGATGCAGTAACGCCTAAAGACTGGACTGGCGACACGTTCTTCGACAATGCTGACTTCGTAGGTGCAGTATCTGAAGACAACGACTGGACAGCTGGCTGGACTGTTGGTCTGGAGTAATCACTCCTAATCCCACCATCAGAGCAGGCACGTTGCGGTAAAAGTAACGTGCTTGCTTTTTAAGTATTAAAAGCATCGATTTTTATCGTTGTATTGTAAGAACGCTTTTCCACGAGGTTTACAATGAAAAAGCCTGCAATCAGGTTTCCTGTCAAACCACTGAGTCTGGCTGTACTGGCAACATTATCTGCCAGCATCGCGCCCGCAGTAGCTCAGGAAACAGATGACGAAGAAGTCATTGAAGAAGTGGTTGCCACCGGCACCCGCTTAAAAGGTACGGCGACTGCCGTTATGGAAGAACGTAAGAACCAGGCGTTTGTTGCGGATATCATGGGTGCTGAGCAAATCTCTCGTACCGGTGACTCTGATGCGGCATCAGCATTGCGTCGTGTAACAGGTTTGACCCTGGTTGACGGTAAGTTCATCTACGTTCGTGGTCTGGGTGAGCGTTATTCATCTACCCAGTTAAATGGCCTGGCGGTACCCAGCCCGGATCCTACCCGTAACGTAATGCCTCTCGATTTATTCCCGTCTTCTATTATCGAGAGCTTATCGGTCCAGAAAGCGTATTCGCCTTCTATGCCGGCTTCGTTTGGTGGTGGTAACGTAGATATCCGGTTGCGTACCATTCCTTCCGATTTTGTGATGAGTGTGCAGGGCCAGTTAGGTTATAACTCCGATAACTTTGACGATGCCTACATGTACAATGGCGGCAGCGATGACTGGATGGGTAAAGATGACGGCACCCGCGCCATGCCTGCTGAAATTGCAGCCCAGTATGCCAGCAAAGACTTTCTGGATGATTTAAGCCAGGAAGAATCTGTCGCGCTGTTCAAGCAATTAAACCGTGACTACGACCCTGTACTGGAAAGTGTTGACCCTGATATGAAAGGCAACTTCTCCATCGGTAACAGTTTCGATTATAACGACGACTGGCGTTTCGGTTTCCTTGTTGCTACCGGTTATGACCGTTCTACCAATGTGAGTGAAGAATACATTGGTGAGCAGCCACTGCGTAACGGCGATGAAATCCGTATGGTCCGCTACTACGACGAAGTGAACACCACAGAGAAATCTGTGAAGTGGTCTTCACTGTTTAACGTCGGTATCGACTATAACCGCCAGCACCGCGTGGATTACAGTGTCATTGTACTGAGCGATACCCGTGACCAGATCCGTGATATGATTGGTAACACGGCGAACATCACCTTGTCTGATAACCAGCGTGTTCGCAAATACGAAGTGCAGTACGAAGAGCGTAAACTGTTTACTAATCAGATTCGTGGTACCCATACGTTCCCTGAACTGGGTTTCTTAGGGTTTGACTGGAAATACTCATTAGGCCGTTCACTGCGTGACGCGCCGGGTAATATGGAAGCCCGCTTCCTGCTGGAAGATGAAAACCTGGATGGTATTTACGATCGTGAAACCGAAAGCAGCGTGAGTAACTCTACCGTTGCCGGACGTTATTCATTCCAGGGTCTCCATGACCGCGTAGAAAACTATGCCTACAACTTCAACTATCCGCTGATGGTAGATAAGTGGGAGATGGAATTTAAAGCGGGTGGAAATTTCCTGACCAAAACCCGTACTGCAGAAAACCGCCGTCTTGATGTGAGCACCCGTGCTTTCTCTGATACCTCATTGCTTACCGGCTATGAGTTTGACGAAGTGCTTGACGATGAAGCGCTGGACAATGCCAGCTACACCACACAGAACCTGCTGCGTGACACCACCGTTGCCGGTGATGACTATGCCGCCGGTCAGAAAGTGGATTCGTACTACTTCGAAGCGGATCTGTTCTGGAACAACCTGTGGCGTTTCAGTGGTGGTGTGCGTTACGAAGACTTCCGTCAGGCTGTTGTACCTTTTGACCCCCGTACAAACCAGTTTGACTTAACTGACGATGCGGACCGTTCACAACTGGCGTTTGCTGAAGCAGATTTCTATCCGTCTCTGGCAGTGACTTACTTCCTTGAGCAGGATATGCAGTTGCGTTTCAGCTACGGTAAAACGGTAGTACGTCCTGACTTGCGTGAAGTATCTTCAGCCACCTACATTGACCCGCTGACTGAAAACCCTGTGGGTGGTACGCCGGGTCTGGAAACCACGTCCATCGATAACTTTGATGTTCGTTGGGAATGGTACCGTGAGGCCGGTAATAACCTGTCTGTAGGTCTTTTCTACAAAGACATGGATACACCTATTGAATCTGTTCAGTCACCTGCACAGGACGGTCCGCCGCTCATCCGTATCGCTAATGCCGAAACCGGTAAGATGTACGGTGTGGAAGTGGAGTTCCTGCAAGGGCTAGAGGTGTTCGGTGACGGCGTATGGGACAACCTGTTCCTGTCCGGTAACCTGACGTTAAGTGACTCTGAGATCGAGCTTGATCCGGCAGCCATTGAACAGCAAACCGGTGTGTCTACATCCATTACCAACACAACGCGTGCAATGACAGGTCACTCTAAGTGGGTAGTCAATACACAGTTAGGTTATGACTCAGATAACGGTGAGCACTCTGCATCTTTAGTCTATAACGTGTTTGGTCCGCGTATTCTTATTCCCGGCATCGACGGGTTCGATGACAGTTTCGAGCAGCCTTTCCACTCTCTGGATGTGGTGTACAAGTGGTACCCTGATTTTAATACCACTGTCACATTGAAAGTGCAGAATATGCTTGATCAGGAAAAGAAAATTGAGTTTGAGGACACACTCCTAAGGTCCGAAACCGTAGGAACGTCTTTCAGTCTGGCTTATCGCTACGACTTCTAAAATCAACTCAAAAAGAGCCGCATCAGCGGCTCTTTTTTCGTCACCTCCCGTCGGATTATGACAGAGGAAATATGACAGTCATGTAATAAAACTGTCATAGAAAGTTCCTATCCTACGCGCAGAAATTTACGCTCGGTTAAATCCGATTCCTTTTAACAGTAAGGTTTGAATGTATGAAGCTTTTCAACTCGTTGCTGCTGGCGAGCGCCCTGACGGCCACTACCGCCATGGCACAAGACGATAGCGTCTTGAAACCCGTTGTCGATGAGGCTGCAAAAATCAATGAAAGTGCAGCTAAATCACAAGACAAAATCAACAATATCGCTGACCAAATCGATAATAAACTTCAAACGTTCAAAACGTTGAATAAAGAAATCGAAGGGCTGGAAGTTTACAACAACCAGCTGCGCAAACAGATTGCCAACCAGGAACAGGAAATGGCTGATCTGAACGCATCAATCGACGAAGTTTCGGTTATCGAGCGTCAAATTACGCCGTTAATGATTCGCATGATTGACGGTCTTGAGCAATTCGTTGCCCTGGACGTTCCTTTCCTGGAAGAAGAGCGTGCCAAGCGTATCGCTGACTTAAAAGACATGATGGACCGTGCCGATGTGTCTGCCTCTGAGAAATTCCGTCGTGTAATGGAAGCCTATCAGGTTGAGATGGATTACGGCCGCACCATGGAAGCTTACACCGGTATCCATGAAATTGACGGTACAGAGCGTGACGTTGAGTTTTTACGTCTTGGCCGTACTGCACTGATTTACCAAACCCGTGACGCTGGTAAGCAAGGTGTCTGGAATAAACAAACACGTCAGTGGGAAGAACTGGACAGCAGCTACCGTACACAGATCACTAAAGGTCTGCGCATGGCGAAGAAACAGCTTGCACCAGACTTGTTAATGCTGCCTGTTGCAATCACGGACTAAGAGGTATTGACCATGTTAAAGCAGATTAAATTTTTAGCAGCTGGTCTTGCCGCTGCAACATTAAGCTTCGGTGCACTGGCGGAAAACGACCGCGCACTGGACCTTGATGCCCTGTTGAAGCAATTGGAAGAAGGCCAGTTCGCTCAATCACAACAGAATAAGCAACGTGAACAGGAATTCACTCAACAGCGTGCTCAGCAGGACCAGATCCTGGCTGATACCCGCAAGAAGCGTGATCAGGCGCTGGCGAATTCAGAAAGTCTGGAAACTCAGTTTGAAGAAAACGAATTTAAACTGGCCGACCTGAATGCCGCTCTGGATACCCGTTTAGGTTCATTGAAAGAGCTGTTCGGTGTACTGCAGCAGGTTGCCGGTGATACCAAGAGCAAATTCCAGAACTCTGTTGTTTCTGCTCAAATCCCCGGCCGCGCTGAGTTTCTTGACAACATGGCACAGTCAATGGGTAAGAGCTCAAAGTTAGCTTCTATCGAGGAAATTGAGCGCGTATGGTTTGAAATGCAGCGTGAAATGACTGAGTCAGGCAAAGTGACTAAGTTCGACACGTCTGTTGTTGAAGCCGGCGGCGAGAAAGTTAACAAAGAAATCGTACGTGTTGGCCCGTTTGCACTGGTTGCTGATGGTAAATACCTCGACTTCAACGGCATCACCGGCACTGTAGCTGAACTGGTTCGCCAGCCGGCTGACCGTTACGGCGATTCTGCACAGGCGCTGCAAAACTCAAACGGCGAACTGGTTGAGTTTGGTATTGACCCTACAGGTGGTTCTATCCTGGGTCTGCTGGTTCAGGCTCCTGATCTGAAAGAGCGTGTAGAGCAGGGCGGTGAAGTGGGTTATATCATCCTTATCGTAGGTGCTATTGGTCTGCTTCTGGCGATTGAGCGTCTTATCAGCCTGACGCTGATTAACGCGAAAGTACAAAAGCAACTTAAGCGTAAAGAAATCAAAACTGACAACCCGCTGGGCCGTGTACTGAAAGTTCGTGAAGATCACCCTAATGCGGATGTTGAAGCGCTGGAACTGCACTTAACAGAAGCGATTTTAGGTGAAGTACCAAAACTGGGTCGTAACCTGACCATTATCAAGATCATCTCAGTGGTTGCGCCTCTGATGGGTCTGTTAGGTACAGTAACCGGTATGATTAACACCTTCCAGGCAATTACACTGTTTGGTACCGGTGACCCGAAACTGATGGCAGGTGGTATTTCTACCGCACTGGTAACTACAGTACTGGGTCTGGTTGTAGCAATTCCTATGACATTGTTATACGCCATGCTGAATACCCGTAGTAAGAATATCGTGTACGTGCTGCAAGAGCAGGCGTCTGGTGTTATCGCAGAGCGCGCTGAGCGGGGCTAAGCCATGATCGCATTTCTCGAAGCCATTCGTGATTTTACAGAGACAGGGGGCCAGGTTCTCCTGGTCATCGGTCTGCTGATTTTCATCATGTGGTTACTTATTCTCGAGCGTGCGATGTACCTGCTGATTTGGCACAAGAACTTTAAGAAACAGGCCGTAGCTGAATGGAAAGCCCGCAGCGATCGTTCCTCCTGGTTTGCTGAGCAAGTACGCCAGAAAACGATTTCTGCACTGACCATTCGTTTACGGGGCAGTATTCCGATTATTCAGGCGCTGGTGGCATTGTGTCCGCTGTTGGGCCTGATGGGTACGGTTACCGGAATGATTGAAGTTTTTGATGTAATGGCCATCTCCGGCTCGGGTAACGCCCGCTCTATGGCATCTGGTGTATCTAAAGCCACTATCCCGACAATGGCGGGTATGGTTGGCGCGTTGTCAGGCGTATTCGCCTCGACCTGGCTGAACCGTATGGTGAAGACCGAACGCACACACTTAGAAGACGCCTTGATTATTGATCGCAAAGGCTAAGCCTTTCTGTCAGGAACCTTATTATGAAGCAGCATTTTCAAAATCTGATTGACGAAGAAGAAGCCACAATTGATATGACGCCCATGCTGGACGTTGTTTTCATCATGCTTATCTTCTTCATTGTAACGGCGTCTTTCGTGAAAGAAGCCGGTATCGATGTAAACCGTCCTGAAGCGGCCACCGCAGTAAAACAGGATCGCGCTAACATTCTTATCGCGATTTCTGATACCGGTGAAATCTGGATCAACAAGCGTCGTGTTGACGTACGTGCGGTACAGGCCAACATCGAGCGTCTGCATGCTGAGAACCCGCAGGGTACTGTGGTGATTCAGGCAGATCAGAAGGCCACCACCGATACGCTGATCAAAGTTATGGATGCCTCCCGTGCGGCGGGTGTTTACGAAGTTTCAATCGCAGCACAAGAGCCTTAAGCCATGCCACGATTTATCATCGCATTTGTCATTTCGCTGGCGATTACGCTTGGCCTGTTCTTCTTGATGCAATCACTCATCAAGATGGGCGGCAGTGCGTTAACAGAGCCACCAAAAGGCAGTGTGCTTGACTTTGTGCGGGTGAAGAAAGAGGAAACGGTTGAACAAAAAGACCGTAAGCCCCGGAAGCCACCACCGCCAAAAGAGCCACCGCCGCAAATGAGTTCACCGCAAATGGATTCGCCTTCGCCTGACGCCAATGGCACGTCTATGGACTTCGGCGGTGATGTTGGCGCTGACGTAGCCCTGGACGGCGGCTTAGCACTTGAATCCGGAGACGGTGAGTATCTGCCTATCGTTAAGGTTGCGCCGGTCTATCCCCGTCGTGCATTGCAGCGTGGTATCGAGGGTTTCGTTATTGTGGAGTTTACGGTAACTAAGCAAGGCACAGTGCGCGATCCGATAGTGGTAGAAGCGAACCCTTCGGGCATATTTGAGCAGGCTGCGATGGATGCCGCCATGAAGTTTAAATATAAGCCCCGTGTTGTTAACGGTGAAGCGACTGAAGTGTCCGGCGTGCAGAACCGAATCACCTTCCAGATTGACGGGTAAGTACTATGAAGAATCATTTATCCAAACGTTTGGTTTGCGCTTTTTCACTGGCCTTAAACCTGGCTGTTGTACCCGCCGTTGTTATCAGCGCGCAGGCACAGGAAGTGAAAGCCAGTGAAAAGAAAACCCGCAAAGTACCGACTTTGCGTGGCAAAGTTTACGAACAGTTAGCCCGCGCTCAGGCGGCCGGCGATGAAGGAAATATTCCTGAAGCCATTGCCATCCTGGACGAGGTGAAAGACAAAGACAGTTCGATGAACAGCTACGAAAAAGCCATGATGTATAACTTCTACGGCTTCATCTATTACAACGATGAGCAGTACGATAAAGCATTAGACAGCTTTGCGCAGGTGGTGGAGCAGCAGCCGATCCCTGAAAAGTTTGAGATGACGACCTTGTTCAGTCTTGCTCAGTTAAACCTGATGCAGGGTAACTACGACAAGAGTATTGCCTATCTTGAGCGCTGGGAAGCATTGAACGACGGTGTCGTTCCGCCTAAGAATCTGATTTTAAAAGCTCAGGCTTATTATCAGAATAAGGAATACGCTAAAGCCGAACCGTTCATCACTAAAGCGATTGCCGATCATGAAGCTGAAGGCATGCTCCCTGATGAGAACTGGCTGATTCTGCAGCGGGCCATTTACTATGAACTTAAGCAACCTGAAAAGGTGAAGAATGTTCTGGTTAAACTGGTGAAGTTGTTTGACGAGCCCAAGTACTGGATCCAGCTTGCCGGCATGTACGGTGAACTGGGTGAAGAACGCAAGCAACTGGCAATCATGGAATCAGCTTATCAGCAAGGTTACGTGGAATCGTCTGCCGACATCTTCAACCTGGCACAGCTTTATTACTATCACAAAGTCCCCTATAAAGGTGCTTTGCTGATGGAACAGGCGATGAAAGACGGTACGCTGGAAAAGAACCTGCGTAACTTACGTTTCCTTGGCCAGAGCTGGACCCTTGCCAAAGAGCAGGATAAAGCCATTCCGGTGATGCAGTCTGCCGCTGAATTGTCAGAAGACGGTGAACTGGATGCCCAGCTCGCACAGGTATTGCTGAATGCTGAGCGCTGGGATGATGCCATTACCGCTGCTGACCATGCTATTGAAAAAGGTCAGTTACGGAATCCGGGTATTGTGTATCTGATTAAAGGCATGGCGCTGTACAACAATAAGCAGTACGCCAAAGCACTGGATCAGCTTGCTGAAGCTGAAAAGCATCAGAAGAGCAAAGCAATGGCACAGCAGTGGAAGCGCTTTGTACAGTCTGAAAAGACTCAACAGGAAGCGATGGCTGAAATTTGATAAGTGTTAAATGCTAAGCCCTTTGCCTGCCTGATGGGCACAAAGAGGCCGGTTTTCCTGGTAAAAAAGGGATAACCGGCCTTTTTTATGTTTGTAAGATGTCATTTTACTTTCATTTACATAGCGCATGTCAGCGACTATGCTCATGGCTCGTGATTCCGGCTGTCCGGCATAGTATTTACTCTGCGTATTGCGGATTCATTCCTATGTATATGTTTGGTATACGTAGTTTTTTCTCCACCTGATGTATAGTTTTGTAAAGCGTGGATAGTAGCCCGTGTTCGTTAGCAGGGCTGTCTGTCGTCATGATAGCTGAATATGAACGGCAGTTTTTTGAAAGAGGGCATTTTGTCATGTCAGATGAAAGTATCATTAATGAAAACAGTTATAACCTGACGCCGATGCTTTATGACGTCCGTGGTTTTTTTATTCTGACCCTGGCGTACCGCAATACCTTATCTTCTCAGGTCCGTTTTTTTGCCGAGAACCTTAAAGGCAAACATCTTGAATGTGCTATCGGTACCGGTACATTCACCCAAATTTGCATGAAACATGCGCGAAAAAAACAGAAAGAACAGCCATTTTCACTGGTAGGTGTAGATTATTCCAAAGCCCTGATGGGGGGCGCGAGGAAGAAGCTGAAAGGGGCTGAGCTGGCCATCGAAGATCTGAGAAATATGAGCTTCGAGGACGAAACGTTCGATACTGCGAACCTGCCAAATGGTTATCACACCATTGGCGGGATTGAAAAGGCCATGCATGAAATTGTCAGAGTGCTGAAAAAAGGCGGTACCCTCTACATGAACGTGCTGCTGTACCCCGGTGAAGGGTTTATGAATAAAATCAGTACGAAGGTGAACGATTACGGACAATCTATCGGTATCCTTAACCGTCCTTACACACGGGAAGAAGTGCTGGCCAGTTTACCTGAATTCGGACTGCGTCTTGACAGTGAGCACATCAGCCAGAATTGTATTTTCCTTAAAACCACAAAAATCTGATATTCCCTTCCAACAAACCCGGCCAGCAAGCCGGGTTTGCTTTTACTGCATCATTTCACTACAGTGAAAACTCACTAATGAACAAGGATGCTGTCATGAGTGGTCTTAAACGACTCGCACAAATCACACTTTTCTCTTCTTTGCTTTCAATGTCTGCTGCGGCTGATGAATTCAGTGAGGTCTACCGTGCGTTTAAGGAGGCGGTGGAAAAAGATGACATCGTACTGAGTACGGCGCTGGCGAAACAAGCCTGGCAACTGGGTCAGCAAAAATACGGTGCTGACAGCGAAAATGCGGTGAAGCTCAGGCATTCGTACGCCAATATGCTCGCACAGCAGGATTATGTGGATGAGGCTGTCAGCCAGTTCAAAGCTGTACTGGAGCAATATGATTCGCTGTATGACGAAAATTCCCCTGCGTTACTGAATATGCACATCGATATCCTCAGTGCAGTAAATAAGCTTAAGGGCATGGATAAAGCTAAGGTCAGCTTTTCACAACGGTTGAGTCGTTACATCATTCTCAACATGGACGACATCCAGTTTGAAGATGACGCTCAGAAGGTTACGACGCATTACCTTGCTGCCACAGTAGTTATCAATTCAATCTTAGGAGTGACCAACAACGCAATATTGCGTTTCTATAAAGACAACCTGAGTATCGTCGATGGCTTTTGGGGGGATAAAGATTTACGGACCCTGGAATCCCGCTTATTACTGGCACTGGTCTACGAACGCTTTAATCATTCTTCTAAGGCCATCGGGAACTATGAAGTCGTTGCTGATACCTTCGACAGTAATCTTGATTTCTCCCATCCGTATGCACTGAATGCCCATGCGAAACTGGTCGGGTTGTATGAGAAGAAAGGAGAGTCAGATAAGGCTACAGAGCACTGCCGGGCGATTGGAAAAATGAAGCCGTGGTCTGATGATCAGGAGCCCGAACCGCTTTATCGTGTAAACCCGGATTATCCGGTGTCTTATGCAAGGCGGGGCAAAGACGGCAGTGCAGTCCTGTCATTTACTATCGATGATGAAGGTTTTGTCCGTGATATTGAATTGATAGAAACTGACGGTGGCAGCATGTTTGGTACCGCAGCCATAAAGGCGCTGGAACACTGGCGTTATGCTCCCAGATTTGTCGGTGGTAATGCGGTTGCAACGAAATCGCGCATGGTCAGAATGGATTTTAAACTGGGCTGAGTAGGATTCGGCGGGGTTATTTCTCTTCCACAAATCCGGCGTAAAAGACTGATTCTTCATTCTCAGAAGAGGCATTATCCGCTTTTTCTTTAATGCTGATAATGTCATCTTTTATGGTCAGGAATTTCTCTGCCAGTGCCGGATCAAAATGATAACCTGCGTTATCGCGGATGTAGTCAAAAGCGTCGCTGATGCTCCATGCTTTTTTGTATGGTCTTATCATGGTCAGCGCGTCGAACACATCAGCGATAGCAACGATACGGCCTGACTCGGGTATATCCGTCCCTTTTAGTTCATTCGGGTAGCCAGAGCCATCCCAGCGCTCATGATGACTCACCGCCACTTCAGCAGCCAGTTTGAACAACGGTGAATGGCTGTTAGATAAGATATCGTGACCGATTTGAGCATGGGTCCGCATGATCACCATTTCTTCGTCTGTCAGCCTCCTGGGCGCTTTCAGAATGCTGTCGGGAATGCCTATTTTTCCCGTGTCATGCATAGGAGCTGCATGTTCCAGCAATCTGGCTGCTTCCACAGACCATCCCGCGGCAGTGGCCAGCCTTCTCGCATAAGCCGCCATCCGCCAGATATGCAGTCCCGTGTCGGTATCGTTATAGTGACCCGCTGCAGCAAGCATACTGATAGCACTCAACTGACTTACCTGAAGTTCTTTTGTCCGTTCCTCCACTTCCTGGCGGGTGACCCGTTGCTGATGGGCGAGTGAAATATGGGTCTTTACCCGGGCCAGCACAATGGCGGGTACAATAGGCTTGGCAATATAGTCCACTGCACCGGCGGCGAATCCGCGCTCTTCATCTTCACCTTGCCCGAGCGCCGTGACAAAAATCACCGGGATGGAGGCCGTGGCCGGATCCGCTTTCAATCTCCGGCACACTTCCAGACCATCCAGATGGGGCATCATGACATCAAGCAAAATAAGATCGGGCGGGGCTTTACTGACAATTTTCAGTGCAATTTCCCCCGACGGTGCCACCTTTACCTGATATTGATGGAGCAGTATATCTTTGAGAATATCAATGTTTGCCGGTTCGTCATCAACGATTAAAACACTAAACGCTTTCACATTACGCCCACAATTATTGCCCGTTTACTAATGGCTGCAAGAGCACAGCCGCAGCTTCAAAATCGTATTGAGATACTTTCTGTATTGCCTGTTGCAGCACCCAGCGATGGGGAGACTGCTGATGTTCACTATAGAGTTGTTGCAGGTTGTCCGATGCTTTTGCATCGTAGTCTTCCAGTAAGTTTAGTATAAATTGAACTTGTGACGTGAAATCCTGTTCATTTTCTTGTTTTTCCTCAACATTGCTCAGTGCGTCCAGACTGGCGACGACTTTCTTCAGCGTCATATCCAGCTCTCCGGCAAGTTTGGGAATGGCGGCCTGAACCAGTTCAGCGGGAGTATCCTGCTGCAGCAATGCGCCGAGCATTTTCTTCAGTGGCTTCGCGCCAATCGTTGAGGCATCTTTTCTGATCCCTGCAAGAATTTCCACCGGCACTGATGACTGTTGCTGCAAACCTTCAACAAGGAAGTCAAAGGGGGTATTTCCGCTGACACTGTATTTCCGGTAAAAACTCTGAAGCAGTGACGCATAGGGATCTTTTATGCCGTCGAAGTCATCGCCGGCGTGTTCTGCTTCGCCGGTATAAATCATGTAGTTATCGAGAGTACGGAGCAGATCATCATTACTTACCGGCTTGGTGAGCAAGGCACACATTCCGGAATCACTGATTAAATCTTCAATGGCAGAGGCATCTTCTGTGGAAGTACAGATAATCGGGGTGGTCAGGCTGTTACCAAATACAAGACTTTCAGCCACTTCCCAGCCGGGAATGTCGGGTAATTTATTGTTCAGAATAATGGCGTCAAAGGTCAGTTGTTTACACAAGGTGATACAGTCTGCACCGGAAGAGACACTGGTGGCTTTAATACCGGCAGAATTAAGTTGTTGGGACATAACGGTCTGACTGATGTCGTCGCTGTCAGCTATCAGTACGTGTTTGCCGCTTAGCCTGCGCTCAACCAGGCCAATGTCGTCCAGTGAAGTGAAACCTGTTTGAGTGTCCTTAAGCATTGCTCCCTGATTGAGGAAGTCGTGCATAGAACGCTGGGTAAACGGAAGTTGCATCACGGCGGCATCAGACAATCCGTGACTCACCAGAAGATGACGCATCTCCTCCTGATTGCCCGGGGTGAGGATGCGCAGGTGAGAATAATCCAGTTGTTTCGAGCGGAATGCCTCAGCAAGTTGTTTCATCCGCTCTTCCGTAATTTTATCTGCAACCACCAGCAGGTGGGTGGTTTGTTCCGGCAGAGATTCAGCACGGTGAGTTGTGCAGTGTTCATGAGGAACCATCAGCGTCGATAACGTTTTTTCCACCAGTCCCACTACCGGTAAAAGGGCATCGTTCAGACAGCAGAGTGTAAGAAACTGATGTGCACCTAAAGGCGGCATTGTATTGCTGGTTCCGGCCAGAGGTAACAACAGTTCAATATTGAACTTACTACCTTCACCGGGTGCGCTTTCAACCGAAATGGTGCCGTTCATCTGTTCGACCAGGTGGCGCGTAATACTCATGCCCAGACCGGTGCCGCCGTATTGTCTGGATATAGACGCGTCGGCCTGAGTAAAGGGGTCAAACAGCTTTTGTTGATGGGCATCACTGAGACCTATACCGGTATCTGTAACGCTTAATTTAACCGATACCTGTTGTCCCTGACGGGGTTGTAATTCAACCGACACAATAATTTGACCCTGCCGGGTGAATTTGACGGCATTACTGACCAGGTTATTAAAAATCTGCATCAGGCGGTTTTCATCGCCCAGCAGGGGCAGACTCATATCGCCGCCCATATCAAAAAGCAGTAATAACCCTTTGCTGACAGCTCTGTCCTGAAACAAATTCGACACTTTCTCCAGTAAATCATCGAAGATGAATGGCTGAATATCTAAATCCAGCTTACCCGCTTCAATTTTTGAATAGTCCAGAATGTCGTTAATGATGCCCAGCAGAGTGTTGGCACTGTTGGTGGCCTTTTGCAGATAATCTTTCTGTTGAGTACTAAGAGACGAGTTCAGCACCAGATGAGTAAGGCCCAGTACGGCATTAAGCGGCGTACGGATTTCGTGACTCATGTTTGCGAGAAATTCACTTTTCGCGTTATTTGCCCGCTCAGCCTGAGAGAAGGCGTCCCGCATGGCTTGCTCAATATTCTTACGTTCGCTGATATTCCTGAACACACCGACGTGTCCCCGTATGTTACCCCTGTCATCCTCCAGTGGCACGGCAGTGATAGATACCGGAAACATAAGCCCGTTCTTATGGGTGAAATAAGTTTCTTCAGAGAAATAGATTTCACCTTTCTTAATGGTTTGAATAAGAGGGCTTTGCTGTACCGGAATGAACTTTTTATCCGGTGACTGGAACTGCACGGTGTCGTGGAAACGTCTGTTTTTCAGTCCATCCATAGTCCAGCCGAGCAGACGACTGGCCTCCGGATTAAGAAATTCAATAGTACCGCTGCGGTCAACTGCGAAAATGCCCTCACCGATAGAGTCGGTAATACTCTGATAAAAACGCTGACTGTCGGATATACGTTCCTCCAGCAGTTTCTGATGGGTAATGTCTGTCATGATGGCGACGTACCGCTCCGCTTGCCCGGTATTGCCTTCGATTGGCACAATGGTGGAGGACACCCAGAATGTCTCGCCGTTTTTTCTCAGATTGTGCACTTCGCCGTGCCACACCTCGCCAGCCCGCACCGCGCGCCAGATTGGTGTATAGAAACTTTCATCGTGATAACCGCTGCGGATAATTTCGAGGCTTTTGCCGTTAAGCTCCTTCTCCTCATAGCCTGAAATCTCACAGAACTTACTGTTGGCGAAGAGGATTTGCTTTTCATTATCCACCACCACAATAATCGCATGCTGGTCGATGGCACGGCGCTGAACTTCTACTTCATGCAGTGCTTCATTACGTTCTCTGGCGAGGTCAGCCATCAGCTCTGCCAGTCCGTTCAGTGAGTCTGTATCTTCTGATAATTCCGGCTTGGACAGGCCTTTCAGCAAGTCATTTGCCGCTATTTTCAGTTCCCGTACCGCCTGCTTTTGCTTAACCGCATCACGGCGGGCCAGCTCCAGTGATTCAGTGAGTTCCTGAGAGCTTAAGCGGATACTGCGGTCGCGGATTTCCATGTCTCTTTCATGGGATTTGTAACTGCTGTCGACCCTGTCGACGAAAGGCATCAGACCTTGTAATAACGTCTGAACTGCCGGTGGCAGTGAATCGTCAAGGGCATGCTCCAGCAGCGTATCAAGCCATTGTTCAGCCTCTTCAATGGTCTGAAAGCCCATGGTTTTCTTGATTTGTCTGAACAGCAGCCTGTGCATCAGTCCGTCGTTCCGAAAAGCGTGACAATCATTGTCTGGTTATGCAATTTGCAGGGGCCCGGGGCCGTGAGGGGGCCAAACTCGCCGTTTGAATAGAATCCGCAAACCGGCAGGTCCTGCCCGAGCGCACTGGTGATGGCCTCTACTTCTTCTTCCACCTGATCACCCATGACAATTTTGCGGGCAAGACAACTGACTACCAGCGCAAAAGCCGGCTTAAACTGATTTTCAACACTGAGACTGAAGGACTGCGCTGCATCTTCCACACCGCTTATCAAATCATTTGTGGAAGCATGCATGAGTCTGAGATAGGCACCCTGTTCAATCTTTCCTCCCAAAATCAGGCTGCCGTCTGATTCGTCGACATCATAGAGAGCGCGGAGCAATCCGGAAGGCTCGTCGTAGCTGTCCATCATCTCCAGGGGGAAAAGCAGCCCTGATACGGGCAGGCGACTGGCTGAACGGCCCAGGTATTTTTTGTAAATATCCAGAGCCGGTGTGCCGTCCAGTTCATACAAAATGTTATTTTCACTGCGGGTAACCTGACGGATCGGACCGAAAGACTGCCACCCTCCGATAACGGCCTGGCTGACGGCAAGATTGTCTCCGTAGAGCCCGGCTGCAACCACATCATGATCACTGATCCCTTGCGGAGAGAGTGTAAAGGTCTGCACATAACTGGCGTTGTCACCGGCCATGCCGCCACTTATCAGCAAATCTGTCCCGAGCACATGGTGTAAGCCGTCGAACATTTCACCGGGTACGAAGTCGATTCCGCGGGTAAAAATAATAACGGCTTTTAGGTCGTCGCCACGAAGCGATTCGCCAAGGGCTTTACCGCAGTTAAAATAATCTTCTTCATGCACCTGACTGACGGCAATGCGGGCAAATCCTTTACCCTTAAGATCGATGCGGGTGAAAACTGCGCTCTGTTCGCGCACATCGCCGGCGGTAATTTCTCCGCTGGTACCACAACCTGCCACCGGTATGCCCGAGGCGATGATGTCAGTGAGCAAAGATGATGAGGAGAAAAATGCAGGGCTTGCGAATACCAGCAGTAAATCGCAGGGCGCTTTAATTGCCTGCAAAATAGCATCATCTTCCGTTTGGGTACTGCGAATAATATGTTGGGTAACTTCCATTCCGCAACATCCGTGGCTAACATAAAAAATATAAGATAAATCTAGCGCGACCTTACAGGTAACGCCATAAATTTACTGAAATTTAATGCGCAGGATCAACCGGGACGGGATATTCGCAGGAAGACAAGTCCGCCAAGACAACCCGCCAGACATTGTAAAGCCAGGCCGGCAGCAGAACGGGCGCCGGCGATAAGTGTGACATGCATTACCGGATACATGGCCATCAACAGCACCAGCATCGCCACGCCACCGGCCAGCGGCAGCAGCCACCTCCGACGGGTGAAGTTTCCTGTCAGCCAGCCGCACAGGGAGAAAGCGATAAACAGGGCGGCGGCCGTGGCAGAACCATACACAGGTAACAGACCAAAGATATCTTCGAATGTTGTTTGTAACCAGAGCGGGAGAGGAATGACTACGTCTAACCGGAGCAACTCAAGCAGTACCATTTGCGTATGGAAAACGCTTGCCAGGCAGTAACAAAGCAGCCAGGCGGGGAAAAAAGCCAGTGAAAACGATTTTGCAGTTGCTAACGGCATGTTGTTCAGACGATTTTTCGATGTATAGTGCGAAACTGATTTACCGCATCTTTTCACGCCATGCTACAGATCACAAGAGGAACGATACAATTCCATGTTTAAAAACACGCTCGTTGCTATCACTCTGACCATCTTTGCTTTGCCCGCATTTTCTGAAGACATTCGTTATCAGGCAAAGCGTATTGCACCATGGACATTACACTATCCCAAAGCGCTGGAATCTTTGCCTGATGGCCGGTTACTGGTCACTGAGCGTGAAGGCAATGTGGTGATCCTCGGGGGAGAATCCCGGCTGGTCAGGGTACCGCTGGCATTGCCCGACCTGTACGTAGCCGGGCAGGGGGGGCTGCTGGATATTGCGCTGGCGCAGGACTTCGACTTGTCCGGACGTATCATGCTGACATTTTCTCAGGGAACGGAAACGGCGAATCATCTGGCAGTGGCCACAGCAACGCTTCAGAACGATACCATTACCGGTATCAACGTCGTGTTTACAGTATCACCGGATAAAGACACGCCGGTTCATTATGGTGGCCGTCTGGTAGTGCTGAATGACGGCACCTGGCTGGTGTCATCCGGTGACGGTTTTGATTACCGTGAGCATGCACAGCGGACTGACAGTCAACTGGGGAAAATTCTGCGAATCCGCGAGGATGGCGCTGCACCGCTTGATAATCCTTTTTATGACACTGCGCCCTATATTTATTCCACGGGCCACCGCAATCCTCAGGGACTGGCTATCGATGAAGAAGCCGCAGTCATCTATGAACACGAACATGGTCCCGACGGGGGCGATGAGATAAACATACTCCGCCCGGGACTCAATTATGGCTGGCCGGTAGCGACATCAGGCAGAGACTATTCCGGTGCCCGTATTTCACCATTTACAGAATATGCCGGCATGGAGTCTCCGCTGGTTGACTGGACTCCTTCTGTTGCGCCGTCTGCCATGGTTTTTTATAACAGTGATCTGTTTCCGGGTTTGAAAGGCCAGTTGCTGGTGACTACGCTGAAAGACCAGTCCGTCATCGCTGTGGATATGTCAACCACGCCTCCCCGCAAAACAAAATTGTTTGCTACTATTAATCAGCGTTTGCGGGACATTGAAATTGATCGTAAAGGCGCAATCTATGTACTAACCGATGGTGAAAACGCCACCGTTTTGCAAATTGCACCCCTCTGAATCTAATAATCATTATTTTTGTAGCTCCATATGTTTATAAGTTTTGTGAATGGTGGTAACAGGCGTAACAAGGGTGCAGTCCGGTGTTATTTTATACTGTGCGCCGATATAATTCCGGCGTCGATAACGTGTAGTCAGGCTCAGGACCGTTGAATCCTTCCAGCCTGAGTAACAAGGAGGAAGCAATCGTGTTAAGTGAATATCGTAAACATGTTGAAGAACGTGCTGCTCAGGGCATCCCCCCTAAACCCCTGAATCCGGAGCAGGTTGCCGGTCTGGTCGACTTACTGAAAAATCCGCCTGCTGGTGAAGAAGAGACGTTATTAGAACTCATTTCTGAGCGTGTTCCTCCGGGCGTTGACGAAGCGGCTTACGTTAAGGCCGGTTTTCTGAGTGCCATTGCGAAAGGCGAAGACAGCTGTCCCCTTATTGATAAAGAAAAAGCGGTTGAACTGCTGGGTAACATGCACGGCGGTTATAACATCGCTACACTGGTAGAGCTGCTTGATGATAAAGAACTGGCTCCGCTGGCGGCGAAAGAACTTAAACATACCTTGCTGATGTTTGATGCTTTCCATGATGTGGATGAAAAGCGTAAAGCGGGCAATGAATATGCTGCTGATGTGATGACATCATGGGCAGAAGGCGAGTGGTTTACTGGCCGTAAACAAATGGAGGACAAGATCACTTACTCTGTCTTCAAAGTTACCGGCGAAACCAATACTGACGACCTTTCTCCGGCCCCGGATGCATGGTCACGCCCTGATATCCCTTTGCATGCCCTTGCGGCTTATAAAATGACCCGTGACGGTCTTGAACCGGAAGAGCACGGCGTGAAAGGCCCGATGAAGCAAATCGAAGAGGTAAAAGCCAAAGGTTATCCGGTCGCTTTCGTCGGTGACGTTGTGGGTACCGGCTCCTCACGTAAGTCAGCCACCAACTCTGTTTTGTGGTTCTTCGGTGAAGATCTGCCGGGTGTGCCTAACAAGCGCGGTGGTGGTGTCTGTATCGGTTCTAAAGTAGCACCAATCTTCTTCAATACCATGGAAGATGCCGGCGCACTGGTATTCGAAGCCGATGTAGAAAAAATGAATATGGGTGATGTTATCGACATCTATCCCTTCGAAGGCAAAATCACTAATCACGAAACCGGCGAAGTGCTGGCAGAGTACAGCTACAAATCTAAGGTAATTCTGGATGAGGTACGTGCCGGTGGCCGTATTAACCTCATCATCGGTCGCGGTTTGACTGAGCGTGCCCGCGAAGCGCTGGGTATGGGGCCTTCTGATCTGTTCCGTAAGCCGGAGCAACCAGCAGACACAGGTAAAGGCTTCTCCCTTGCACAGAAAATGGTTGGCAAAGCTTGTGGCGTGGAAGGTATCCGTCCGGGTACTTACTGCGAACCCAAAATGACCACTGTGGGTTCTCAGGATACTACAGGCCCGATGACCCGTGACGAACTGAAAGACCTGGCCTGTCTTGGCTTCACGGCGGACCTGACCATGCAGTCTTTCTGTCACACCGCGGCTTATCCTAAGCCGGTAGACATCGAAACTCAGCACACCCTGCCTGACTTTATCATGAATCGCGGTGGTGTCTCCCTGCGTCCCGGTGACGGTATCATTCATAGCTGGCTGAACCGTATGCTTCTGCCTGACACTGTCGGTACCGGCGGCGACTCGCACACCCGTTTTCCTCTGGGAATTTCCTTCCCTGCGGGTTCCGGTCTGGTTGCTTTTGCTGCGGCTACCGGTGTGATGCCGCTGGATATGCCTGAGTCAATCCTGGTTCGTTTCAAAGGCGAGCGTCAGCCTGGTATCACTCTGCGCGACCTGGTACACGCGATTCCTCTTTACGGTATCAAGCAGGGCCTGCTGACGGTAGAGAAGAAAGGTAAGATTAACGCATTCTCCGGCCGCATCCTTGAGATTGAAGGTCTGGAAGACTTAACGGTAGAACAGGCCTTTGAACTGTCTGATGCCTCTGCAGAACGTTCTGCTGCCGGTTGTACTATCAACCTGTCTGAAGAGTCTATCGCTGAGTACCTGAAGTCTAACATCACCATGCTGCGCTGGATGATCAACGAAGGTTATGGCGATCCCCGTACGCTTGAGCGTCGTGCGCAGAAGATGGAAGAGTGGCTGGCGTCACCTTCTCTGATGCGTGCTGACGCAGATGCTGAATACGCAGAAGTGATTGAAATCGACCTGTCAGAAATCAAAGAGCCCATCGTGTGCTGCCCGAACGACCCTGACGATGCGAAAACACTGTCTGAGGTTGCCGGCGACAAGGTGGACGAAGTATTCATCGGATCCTGTATGACCAACATCGGACACTTCCGTGCCGCTGGTAAACTGCTGGAGCAGTACAACAAAACCATTCCAACCCGCCTGTGGATTTCTCCGCCCACTAAGATGGATAAAGCCCAGTTGATGGAGGAAGGTTATTACAACATTTACGGCCGCGTGGGTGTTCGTACCGAAATGCCCGGCTGTTCACTGTGTATGGGTAACCAGGCGCGTGTTGATGCCGGTGCCACGGTACTGTCTACATCGACCCGTAACTTCCCTAACCGTCTTGGTGATGGCGCCAACGTATACCTGACTTCTGCTGAACTGGCAGCTGTCGGCGCGATTGTCGGCCGGATCCCCACGGCGGCAGAGTACATGGAATATGCCGGTAAAATCGACTCCATGGCAGCCGATGTATACCGCTATCTGAACTTCGATAAGATGGAAAGCTTTAAGAAAGCAGAAGAGGATGCAAAGGCTAAGATCATTCCGACATTGAATGTTGCCTGACTTGAGTTATAAACTATCGGGCCGGGTACCTCAGGGACCCGGCTTTTTTTGTCTTTGCAAGGAAGAAATAATGAAATCATTCATGGTGCTGAGAAATTGCCTGCTTATCTTGTGTGTTGCCCTTGCTGCATGTCAGAGTGCTGCGCAGGAGCCGGTTGAATTTGACACTGCCGCCATTGAAGTGGCAGGTAAGTCGCTGCCGGTGGAGTTTGCAAACACACCAGAGCAACGGGCACGTGGCCTCATGTATCGCCAGTCTTTATGCGAAGATTGTGGCATGCTGTTCAGGTTTGTGCCGGTGAGGCAAGCCAGTATGTGGATGAAAAATACATTTGTACCGCTGGATGTGGCATTTATCGACGGGAATGGCGTGATTACAGATATAAAACCGCTGATGCCGCATGACTTAACGTCTGTGGGAGCATCGAAAGCGGTGATGTACGCGCTGGAAATGAATCAAGGGTGGTTTGCGGCAAATAATGTTCGTGTCGGCGACCACATTAGTATCAAAATTTAACACATCAACGTGTTGGGAAAACCGGAGAATACCGTGACGAATCCTCTTAATATCGCCAAATTTGGTGGTACGAGTGTTGCTACTTATCAGGCTATGCAAAACTGCGCCAGAATCGTGGCTGGCAATGAAGCGACACGCATTGTTGTCGTCAGTGCTCAGGCAGGCGTAACAAATCACCTTGTCAGCATTGCGCACACAGCGCTGACCAGCGAGCAAATCAAGGACACCTGCCAGGCTATCATCGACATCGAAATGGCTGTGCTGGCACAAATTAAAAACAAAGATTCGGTCAGTGACAAACTGGAAGACTTGTTTGAAGAACTTCGCGGTCTGGCGAATCATGAAGAAATTTTGCACCGCGACGATTTAAAAGATCAGCTGCTCTCTATGGGCGAACGTATGTCGTCGTTGTTGTTCAGTGCGGTTCTGGCAGAACAGTCGGCGACTACTCTGAACTTTGATGTGCGTAAAGTACTGCGTACTGACAGTGAATTCGGGGAAGCGGTTCCGCAACTGGAAGACATTGAGCAGTTAGCTGAACAACTGCTGCGCCCGGAAATTAAGGACGCAATCGTAGTGACTCAGGGATTTGTCGGTGCCAACGAAGAAGGCAAAACAACCACATTGGGTCGCGGAGGCTCAGATTTCACGGCTGCCTTACTGGCTGAAGCACTGAAAGCTGATACCTGCGAAATCTGGACCGATGTAACGGGGGTTTACACCACGGATCCCCGTATTGTTTCTGCAGCCTATCCGTTACCTGAACTGAGCTTTGAAGAAGCGGCAGAGATGGCCACATTCGGTGCCAAAGTTCTTCACCCGGCCACTATGGAACCGGCGCTGCGTAAAGATATCAAAGTGTTCGTGGGTTCCAGTAAAGAGCCTGAAAAAGGCGGCACATGGATCATGCGCGACTGCGAAGTTGAGCCTCCGTACCGTGCGATCACCCGCCGTAAAGAGCAGGTGATGGTAACGGTTAAAACGCCGAAGATGATGTATGCTCAGGGCTTCCTGCAACAGGTTTTTGCTATTATTGCCAAGCATAAACTCAGTGTAGACCTGGTAACGACTTCAGAAATTTCTGTGTCATTCACGCTGGATAACCCGGCTAACTCTGTAGCATCCCGTTTGAATAAAGAGACCATTGCAGAGCTGGAAACGATTTGTGATGTCACCGTTGAGAAAGGTTTCGATCTGGTTACTGTGGTCGGCAATCACATGCAAACAGCGAAAGGTGTATCCAGCCGTATTTTCGCGGCTGTACATGATTACAATTTGCGGATGATTTGCTTCGGCGCAAACCCCCACAATTTGTCGTTCCTGGTGAACGAAGAGAACAGCACTGACATCGTGCAGAAACTGCATAAAGAGTTGTTTGAATAATAAGAGGAGGGCAGTCATCAGACTGCCCTTTTTAATGCATGCCTGATTCCCTTTCAATCCGTTCTTACAGCAAGCAAACAACGGGTCACAGTCACGACTTTCATCAGCTCGTGCTGCCCCTCAGTGGTGTTATCAATATTGCCGCAGGGGATATAAAGGGGAAGGTCGCGCCCGGTGAATGTGTAGTAATCCGGCGTAACACCCTGCACATATTTACTGCCGAAGAACAGGCCCGTTTTGTTGTGGCAGACTTGTGTCAGTTACCTGATAACCTCTCAGACGCAGTAGCCAGTGTTTTTGCTGTCAGTAAGCCCATGACATCCCTTTTATCTTTTATCGCAACTCAGCTTGAACGCAGGGTCAGCTGCGAGGTGGAAACACTGATGCTGCAAACTTTTCTGGCAGTGCTTGCAGAACAGGAGCTGGGTGTTGCACTAGACCCGCGGATCAGGAATGTGGTGGAGTTTATTGAAATCCGGCTCAGTGAGTCTCTCACCATTGAGGAATTGGCTTCTGTGGCGTGCATGAGCGCGACCCAGTTCAAAAAGATTTTCAGGGCACAAACGGGGAAAACGCCGGCACGGTATATCACGGCATTAAGAATGGAGAAGGCGAGAGCACTGCTTATTCATACCGATATGCCGGTACAGCGGGTGGCTGAAGAAGCCGGTTATCAGGACCTTTCTGCCTTCAGCCGTCGTTTCTCTGCCTATTTCGGACTTCCCCCGTCTAAAATGCTGCAATAATAAATGCCTTTAATTGCGTCTTTGCAACACCATGAAGCGTCCTTTCAGCAAAGTGCTCTTCAATTCGCCTGTTTATACTGTCTTTAAATTCATCACTCATTAAATTTTTCATGTCTGAACAGCAACACCTCTTCCGCTGCGTGCTGGCTATAATCATCGCCAGTTTTTTATGGGGAACCACAGGGACCGCCGCCAGCTTTGCGCCGGATGTCAGCCCCCTCGCCATTGGCGCTGTGGCAACGGGTGGTGGCGGTTTTCTGATGCTGTTGAAATCCTCCGGTCCGCTGCTCAGGCAACGGGGTTTATTGTTTTCTCAGTTTAAATACGTTTTCTGGGGAGGCCTTAGCGTGGCCGTCTATCCACTGGCCTTTTACTCTTCAATGCGTCTGGCCGGCGTCGCCATCGGTACAGTCATATCCATTGCCAGTGCTCCGTGCTTCGCAGTCTTAATGGAGCGGTTTATTAACGGCAGGCCTGTAACGGCAAAATGGATGCTGAGTTTTTTGCTCGGGTTTGCCGGGATCTTGTGCCTGGTCATGGCTAAGCCACACGCTGAAACTGCTGTAGCCGGTGATCAACGGGAATGGGGAATTCTGCTCGGATTGTTGGCAGGCTTAACCTATGCCGCCTACTCATGGACGGGTAAAAGTATGATAGTCAACGGCGTGCGTTCAGATGTTGCCATGGCAGTTCAATTTGGTGTTGCTTCCTGTCTTCTGCTGCCCTCATTGTTCTTTACCGGAGATAATCTGCTTGCTTCTTCCGGTAATATTACGGTTGCCCTGTATATGGCTTTTATCCCTATGTTTGGCGGCTATCTGTTGTTCGGATACGGATTACAAAAAACAGATGCAAGTATTGCCACGCTGATCACGCTGCTTGAGCCGGTGGTCGCCACATTATTGGCTGTGTGGATGTTGTCTGAACGGTTTTCACTGACCGGATGGGTGGGCATTGGACTTATTGCGGGTTGTATTTCTGTGCAGATGATAAAGGGCGGACGGAAAGCTAAGCGCCGCCGGCACGCAGAGGTGCTTCAGTCTGATCCTCAGTAATAAAGCAGTCCCGTCCCGATGACTTCGCTCTGTACAGGGCGTCGTCTGCTTTCTTAAGCAACTTTTCCGGTAGCAGGGGTTCCCCCTCTGTTTGCCAGGCAATACCGGCAGGCATAGTGATTATGTGCTTACTGTCATCTCTGCTTTCATGGGGAATATTTCCCAGTCTGATCTCGTGCAGTAAGGTTTCTGCAACCTTGACAGCTCCCTGCGCAGAGGTTTGCTGAAGCACGATAAGAAATTCTTCTCCGCCGTAACGGACAACGATATCTGTGCCGGTGCGTGTATTTTTACGTAGTAACGCGGCAACCTGTTTTAATACTTTGTCACCGCCTGCGTGGCCATAGTGGTCGTTATAACGCTTGAAATAATCTACATCGGCCAGGATAACGGCAATATTACCGCCTCCTGCTCTGACCGGCAGAGGGAGGTTTCTGAAATAACAGTCCAGGTGCCTCCGGTTCGCAAGCCCTGTCAGGGGATCGGTATTGCTGATCTTTTCCAGTTGTTTGTTATGCTGAAGAACTTCGTTGCGCTGATGATTTATCAGGGCGAACATCTCATTGAGTTTACGACCCAGCCGGAAAGCTTCATTACGGCCTCTGTATGGCGTCTGACGGGAAAAGTCCCTGCTACGCATAGCGAAGCTCACGTTATCGTGAATACTGGCTATCGGCGCGATAAGTTGCCGGTTTACCCATAAATAGAACACTGCAATCACAGTCAGCGTGATCACAATGCCTGCAATGAGGCTGGCATCAAACAATGAATCATCATATTGCCTTGGTCTGGGTTGGATAGACAGAGCAAAAAGCGGAGTGTTCTGCAGACTATTGATGACCAGATACAGTCTGCCTTTAAATGGCTGTGCATGCACCGGGCTGCCGGACGCAACGTTGAGTGAAAACGCTTCAGGGTTATCAGGCAAAGTTTTTTGCGAATGAAAGATAATGTCACCTGCCATACCCGGCGTAAGTGAATCGACAAACTGTTGATCGATAAAGCGCCACAGCACCAGTGTACCGGCTGGTTCGCCATTTTCATC
This sequence comes from Alteromonas sp. ABV2_168, assembly GCF_056161165.1. Taxonomy (NCBI): domain Bacteria; kingdom Pseudomonadati; phylum Pseudomonadota; class Gammaproteobacteria; order Alteromonadales; family Alteromonadaceae; genus Alteromonas; species Alteromonas sp. ABV2_168. Next base: position 332,950 of record NZ_JBSWYQ010000003.1, read on the forward strand.
AGAAGGTAACACGGGATGAAAAATTGCAACCGCAGGATTCCCGGCAATGCGGGTGAAAAGAGTGTGGGCAGATGGCTGTGCCGTTGCTTCATTACCAGCTCTGTTCAGATTCAATTTTGTAGAAGATGACAGGTTCTCCGGCACTAGTTCTGTGCCGTCGTCACGATAACTTCTGCCACTGATTAATTCACCGCTACTGTCATAAAGATACCAGCCATTGATATGAATACGCCGGTAGGATTCGGGGATAAGATAATTTTCTTCAAACCAGTCACTGTCTCTGTTCATGGCGGCGTTATACATTGCATCCCATACGGCACTGTCGTAGACCAGTTTGTGCAGGGACTCCAGTTCCTGCCGAACCTGAGAGGCAACCCTTTCAAGGTCCTGACGATCCCCCTCCTGCGCCATCGTTTCAAAGACTGGCAGGATGTAGTAATAGCGGATCAACGCTTGAGCAGTGAGAATAGTCAGGCACGCCAGAAGGATGCCCAGCATAAGCTGGGTGCGCAGCGTGTTGAATTTAATCATTCGTCGGGGCAGCATTGGTCGTTTTGCATATTTACAGTATAAACGCTGTCAGCAGCTTTGCCTGAAAGGCAGGCTGAAAATAAAAAAGGCGCGTCCTTGCGGACGCGCCTTTGCATTGAAAAATGTGAAAAATTACACTTTAAACTGTCGGATAGATTGCTGCAGTTCTTCAGCCAGACGGGCCACCTCTGAGCTGGACTCAGACGTTTGCTGTGCACCGATAGTGGTTTCTTCAGCAATGCCGACGATGGTTTCCAGTTTTTCACTGATTTCCTGGGAAACTGTGTTCTGTTCGCGGGCTGACTGCTCAATTTGCGTACTGACATCATAAGCCTTGCGAACCGCATCTGAAATCACGTCCAGCGCTTTCGTTGCATTATCTGTTTGTTCAACACACACAGCCGTCTGCTCTTTACCCTGATTCATGACTGACACGGCTTTTTCTGCTCCGGCCTGCAGCATTTCGATCATAGAATTAATTTCCTGCGTCGATTGCTGCGTGCGTGAAGCAAGGGTACGCACCTCGTCAGCAACAACCGCGAAGCCACGACCTTGCTCACCGGCACGGGCAGCCTCAATAGCTGCGTTCAGAGCAAGCAGGTTGGTCTGATCAGCAACACCACGGATAACATCCAGAATGCCACCGATGCTTGCACTGTCCTGATGCAGTTTATTGATAACTTCAGCGGCCTGCTGAACGTCCTGGGCAAGTACTTCAATAGTGCGTTTGTTTTCCAGTGAAATAGTACGCACTTTTTCGGCTTCGCTGTCCGCGTGACGGATTTCGTTCAGCGTGTCTTCCGCACTCTGACTGACCAGTTGAGAAGTGCTGTGCATCTCTGTCGTTGCTGTTGCCACCTGGGCGATTTGCGACTTCTGGTTCTGAATAGAATGTGTCGTTTGCGTTGTTACCGTTGATGTTTGCTCGGAAGCTGCAGCCAACTGCTCTGCACGGGTATTGATACCGGTGATTAATGACTTCAGATTGGCAATCAGCTTGTTACAATTCTTCGCTAACTGACCAAATTCGTCCTCAGCAGTGTCATCCAGACGGCGGGTTAAATCACCGGAAGATGCTACGGTCAGCAGTTCGTTCACGCGGTTTAACGGACGGGTAATGGCAATCACGGTCCAGTATCCGATAACAATGGCTGCTGCAAGCGATGCAAGAGCGACAATGATAACGATGGTATTACCTGAGGTAACTTTCGAAGATACCTGCTCATCTATATCATCTGCTTTCTTGTTTGCCTGCTTAAGTAAGGCTTCCAGAGCAGCAATACCTTCCTGACCATTTTTGTCAGAACGGGCCAGTGCCTGTTCGGCGGCATTGCGGAATTCCAGACGCGCTTTTTGTAACTGCAGCACACCGTCTGAGCCTGTGATGGCATCAATGGCGTCGTCCACCAGGCCTGAGATTTCATCCAGCGTACCTGAGGTGTCACTGCCGGCTGCCGTCGCCTGCATATTGTTCATGAGTTCGCGGACTTTACCCACGGTGAGTTCTACTTCATTGCCTAACACCTGTGCCCGCACCAGCGTCTGGGTTTTGGCATATTCGTTAGCAACGGTAATAAGACCAAGCAGAGTGCTCTCCAGCTCACCACCGATATCTGAAGCCTGCTGAAGGGCGCGGTTTGCAGCGACTGCGTCAGACTCAGAGAAATCCAGCAGGTAGGTAGAGGCGTCGTCGGCATTATCTTCAACATCGCCAACCTTGTCGAAAATAGCATTACGCATTTCCATAGACTCACGGTGATTGCTGTACATGGCTTCGACGTTAGTCACGTATTCATTATAAGATTCACGGACACCGGTAAGACTGCTCTGCATGGCACTGTCATCAGACAATACGGAATTCAGCGCTTTCAATTCAGCATCAAAGTCGGCTTTGCTGTCGGTAAACCGTGCATATTTGTTTTCCAGACCGGTGACCTGCTCTTCGATATAAGCTTCGAAGGTGACCCGGCTCATATTCAGAAAACTCGCTTTTAATGAGTTGCTGCTTGAAAGGGTAGGTACCGCGACCCGGTTAACCTCATCAACCGCTGATCCCACAGAGTTGAGGTTAATGAGTGACGACACACTGATAATAATTAACAACAGACTTATAGTAATAAATCCGCCGATAATACGCATTGCTACCGTGATTTTCATCCGAACTCCTGAAACACAGTTTTATTTATTGTTGTGGTCTATCAGTTGTGTTCTTTATGACTGATATTAAGGACGTGACATGACCTGCCATCTTTTAGTTACTCTCCGCAAGTTTTTATCGACAAAATATTCCTATACTTTAGTCGGAATTGTTGCGGTTTAAAGTGATTGTAAACAGATTTTGCACGTAAGAGCCATAACTATCGTATAAACCAACGTATCTTGCCAGTTTCTGAGGTATTCAGGCTGATACACTAACCAGTTCATTAGTTTCCAGTCGCAGCGCTGTCAGGGTATTGCCCCATACGTAGCCGGTATCAAGCCCGGTGATTTGTTTTGAACCGGTTTCTCCCTCTAGTGCCGCCCAGTGTCCGAAAATGATGCGTTGTTCAGCGCTTAATGCAGGGTTGGGGATAGAAAACCAGGGTGTGAGGTTGGCCGGAGCGTCATCCGGGTGATGCTTACAGGCAAAATCGAGATATTTCTGATCCTGTATAAAACGCATGCGGGTACAGGCGTTGATAATAAAACGCTGCCTCTGTACACCTTTCAGTGTGTCTTTCCATTCGAAAGGACCATTGCCATACATATTTTCCAGCAACGTTTTCCAGCCGCTTCCTTTGAGAACCGTACTGATTTCATCACTGTAAGCGAGTAATTGGGCGGGAGACCAGCCGGGATAAAGCCCGGCGTGAACCATCGTGGTGTTTTCGCTGATAGCCAGGGCCAGCGGGAACTGACGAAACCAGTCAACATAGTCGCCCAGTTTTTTGCTATTTAACAGCGGGTCAATGCGATCGCTTTTTTTGGCCTTTTTAATGCCCTGAGATACGGCCAGGAAGTGCAGGTCGTGATTACCCAGCACCGTACGAAAGCGGTCGCCGAGATCCATCAGGTATTTTACCGTGGCATGGGAGTCTTCTCCCCGCGCGAGCACATCACCCACCGCAAGAAGTGTATCTCTTTGCTCATCAAAACCGGCTTTTTCTAAAAGGGCCATCAGGCCACCGAAGCAGCCCTGAATATCCCCGATAACGAGAGTTTGTGATTCACTCATGGCAGCATCCTGTCTTATTGATTACGGGCATGTGCCGGTATATCAGCTAGTTGAGCGCGTTCGGCACACTTAAGCTGAATATATGAATGGGCACACGAAAACGCTGACCGTTTTCATCTTCCATTTCGTAATGGCCCTGCATACTGCCCACCGGTGTATCCAGTAATGCGCCACTGGTATACTGATATTCACTTGCAGGGTCGATATGGGGCTTTTTGCCTACAACTCCTTCACCCTGAACTTCAGTATTCTTACCGTTACCGTCGGTGATAAGCCAGTAGCGGTTCAGCAACTGAACGCGGGCATCACTGTGGTTACGGATAGTAATGTGGTAAGCAAAGGCGTATTTGTCAGGCCCGCTGGCCGGGTGATCCGGCAGGTGCCGTGTAGAAACGGAGACGATAATGCCTGGCGATGCCTGCATATCAGCATTCCCCGTCCCGTTTTGCTACCAGGTTGGCGACGGCAGCAAAATCTGTCAGTGATAAGGTTTCAGCCCTGGCTGCCGGTGACAGTCCCAGCGCTACTAATTCTTCTTCGCTCACCCAGTCGCCCAGACTGTTACGGATAGTCTTCCTGCGTTGATTAAACGCTGCAGAACAGACTTTTTCCAGTAACGTGACTGATGTTACTTCTACAGGAGGCTGGCTGTGGGGGATCAACCGTACCACCGCAGAGTCTACCTTCGGGGGCGGCTTGAACGCACCGGGAGGTACATGCAGAACCGGTACTACTGCGCAGTAGTATTGTGCCATAACCGACAGGCGGCCATAGCTCTTAGACCCCGGGCCGGCGGCAAGGCGGTTAACCACTTCCTTTTGCAACATAAAGTGCATGTCCTGCACTTTTCCGGCAAAGCTGAACAGGTGGAACATCAGCGGCGTGGAAATGTTGTAAGGCAGGTTACCGAATACTCTGAGTTTGCCTTTCGGGTCGGGCATGTCGGGCAGTAACGTGGAGAAATCGAGTTTCAGCGCGTCTTTTTCTACGATCGTCAGTTTACTGCCATGAAAAGGATGATGACGCAGCCGTTCGGCAAGGTCCCGGTCCAGTTCAACGACGGTAAGCTTTGAAACTTCTTCACAAACCGGATCGGTCAGTGCACCCAGACCCGGTCCGATTTCAACCAGATTCTCGCCATCAACAGGGTTAATGGCGCTGACAATATTGCCAATGACATAATCGTCATGCAGGAAATTCTGGCCAAACCGCTTTCGGGCGGTATGGCCTAAATGTGTTTTGCTCATTGTTGTTTGTTCGCTAACTCAATAGCTTTTTGCATAGCTTTTCTGAAGCTGCCTGCATCTGCTTCACCGGTGCCGGCTAAGTCACAGGCAGTGCCGTGGTCTACCGACGTCCGGATGAAGGGCAGGCCCAGCGTAATATTGACCGATGCACCAAATCCTTTGTATTTAAGCACCGGTAAACCTTGATCGTGATACATTGCTAGTACGACATCAGCATTGTCCAGATATTTAGGTTGGAAAATCGTATCGGCAGGTAACGGACCGGTAAGATCAAGACCTTCTTCCCGCAGTTCATCAAGGGCAGGGATGATGGTGATTAACTCTTCAGTACCCAGATGCCCACCTTCGCCAGCATGAGGATTCAGGCCGCAAACGTAAATTCGTGGCTTCTGAATGCCGAATTTAAGTTTCAAATCCGTGTTGATGATATGAATCACTTTATTCAGGCGATCTTTGGTGATGGCTTTGGATACATACTCCAGAGGAATATGGGTGGTGGCGAGCGCTACATTAAGGCCGTCAGTAGACAACAACATCACCACATCCATCGTATTCGACTGATGAGCGAAGTATTCTGTGTGACCACTGAAGGAAACACCGGCTTTGTTGATGATACTTTTGTTTACCGGTCCGGTAACCACCGCATCAAAGCCTTCTTCCATATTCGCCTGACAGGCCTGCCGCAGGGTTTCAACTACGTAATGACCGTTGTCGCTGTTCAGCTCACCGGGAATAACAGCTGTCGCTGTATCAATTTGTTGTAAATACAGTGTGCCCGCCGGCTGGATGGCATTGTTGCCGGCATCATACGGTTGCAGTTGAAGGGGCAGCCCGAGCAGTTGTGCACGGGCTTTAAGCATGTCGCCATCACAGAACACTACCAGCTGGGCATCCCACTGCTCCTGTGCCAGAGCAATGATGAGGTCAGGACCGATACCTGCGGGTTCGCCGGGAGTGACTGCTATTCTGATTGGCTTCATTTAACTAACCTGTTTTATTCCAGTACTTCAATGTAAGCAGCATCACGCATTTCACGCAACCAGGCTTCTGACTCTTCTTTAAATTTACGGTTGTACAGCAACTGAGAAGCTTTATCTTCTTTGCGTTTTTCTGTTGCATCGTCAAAGCGGCGGTCTAGTAGCTGCATTAAGTGCCAGCCAAACTGCGAGCGTACAGGCTGGCTGTATTCTCCGGGCTCAAGGCCTGCCAGCGCTTCACGGAATGCCGGTACATAGATGCTTGGATCTGACCAGCCTAATTCGCCGCCTTTCAAAGCAGAACCCGGGTCTTCAGAGTATTCTTTTGCCAGCTCACCGAAGTCGGCTTCACCGTCGATAACTTGCTGACGGAATTTCACCAGCATCTCACGGGCTTTTTCATCGCTTAAAATGATAGACGGTTTTATCAGAATGTGACGGGCATTCACTTCTTCAATGGTCACTTTTTCAATACCGCGGGTATCGATGACTTTCAGAATATGGAAACCTGCACCACTGCGGATAGGGCCAACCAGTGCTCCTTTCTCTTTACCCTGAACCGCTTCGGCAAACAGGGTCGGCATGGAGTTAATGTTCAGCCAGCCCATATCACCACCTTCCAGAGCGTTAGAGCCTGAAGATGAAGTAATAGCTATTTTGGCGAAGTCTGCGCCACCTTCGAGGATTTCGATAACTTTGTCTGCACGGTCGCGGGCGCTGGCAACGTCTTCGTCAGTGGGGCTGGAAGGCAGGCCAATCAGAATGTGGCCAAGGTTATATTCAGCCTGCTCGGCACCCTGCTGGTCCATTAATTTCACCAGACCACTGATTTCCTGAGGTGTGATGTATACCCGGCGGCGAACGTTAGCACGGGTCACTTCGCCTACGATAAGCTCTTCACGCACATCTTCACGGTAATCGTCGTAAGCAATGCCCTGCTGACGAAGTTCGTTGCGTAAATCTTCTACCGATGCGCCCTGTTGCTGGGCGATATTGGCGATGGTTTGCTCCAGTTGGGGATCACTGACCTGTACACCCATCCGTTCAGCCATTTGCATTTGCAGACTTTTGGTGATCAGGCGTTCAATTGCCTGAGTACGTAAAACACGGTCTGAAGGTAAAGCTTGTCCCTGTGCTTCTGCGTTACGCTTAACATCTGCAATCAGGTCTTCTATTTCACTTTCCAGAATAACGCCCTGGTCAACGATAACCGCTACGCGGTCAAGTGAAACAGGTTGCGCCATGCTCATAAATGAAAACAGGGCACTGATACAGATAGCGCGGATAATGAACTTCATAATCACTCTTTTTATCGGTTTATGCTTTGCTGCCGGCTGCGTTTAACAGCCGGGCGCATTAATTTAAACTATATGGCTGCCGGTAGCCAAATAATCCGTTCGACAACATATTATTGCCGGTGCTTCCTGAACCCATTCCTTTGAAAATGAATTGCATGGAAATACCGGAATCGAATTCATCGACAGATTGCGCACCGTCGGCGGCATAACGGTTACTTAACTGACGCTGGGCAACAATCTGAATGGCCCAGCAACAGGATTCATACTGCACGCCGAAGTAGTTTTCTACACTCCGGTTCAGGTCTAAATCACGGTATGTCCGGCCGACAAGTTGCCAGCGGTCGGATAAAGGCCAGGCGGCAGACAGTCCTACTTGGTCAATGGTTTCGCCGGAGAGTTCCCTCACATAGCGGTGCGTCAGCTGAATCAGCTTACTGCTGCTTTCCCTGTATTCAAACGTGGTGCTTGCGCGCTCTACTTTATCGGTTTCTGTGGCGATTTGAAAATCAGTATGGAAGAACCATTCATCATTTACCCGCCAGTCCAGCTCTGCGGCCAGTGCTGAACGGTCACCTTCTTTTGTCGCGGCAATGACTTTGTTTTCATCGAGGTAGAATATCTGACCCACACTGAGTACGAATTGTTCCCGGTTAGTCTTATCCAGCAGGCGGCTGGTTAACGCCACGGTAACCTGATTATTGTCGCTGATACGGTCAAGACCGGTAAATTCCTGACCACGGAAAAGACCTTCAACGTCAGTCAGCCACAGGGTGGTGTCGTAGAATCCGATCCCCTTCTGATCTTCGTAACTGGTATACAGATACTGGATCCGCGGCTCAAGGGTCATCGACATGTCTTTACTGAACCAGCTTTCGTCATTCTCGAAATACAATGCGCCGTAAAGTTTTCCCTGTCCCAGCGTCCGGTTCACTTTCTCTTCCAGTCCGGTTCCTTCGATATTTTTCTGGCGATAATATGTATTCAGCATGCTGGCTTCTGCGGAAAATTCTCCCCACTGTCGCTGAAAAGGTATCGCCAGTGTGGGCGCAGCGTGGAATCGCATCGCCGTCGGCGCATCCGGTGAGGTATTGTCAAACCAGGCAAGCTCTGAATCCAGGCGGAACTCAAGATAACGGGCCAGCGGATGAACATAATTCAATTTGGCTTCAGGCAGTGCACGGTAGGTGTCTGTGTAATCACCAATAATTTCGAAGTCTCTCACGTTCACCGAGAAAAGCACTTCATCAGAGCTGTAACTGACAGAGCCTGTCCGGAATAGGTGAGTATCAGCCCGGTTATAAAAATCACTGCCTAAATCAACAATGTAGTTGTCGTCGCTCAGTCCGTTAACATTCACTGAGGCGGTCCAGTTATCTGCGAAGTTCCCTTCATGGAATACGCGGTAGAAATAGCGGTCCGGATTCTCTGCCATGTCATTGTCCTGTGGCAGATATTCCATATTCAGCTGGCTGTAACTGGCTGCTGACATATGACGGAATTCCGTTTTCAGCTGCACGCCACGGGCACTCATAACCCTGGGGGACAGCGTCATGTCATAGTTGGGTGCCATATTCCAGTAGAAGGGCTGTTCGTAATCAACGCCGGTATTACTGGAGTTAGACACCTTAGGAAACAGAAAGCCGGTCTGACGCTGATTTGTGATCGGGAAGGCAAAATAAGGCAGATAAAATACCGGCACATTGCCCAGATAAAAGCGGGTGTGCTTGGCTTCACCCCAGGCTTTGCCCCGGCGGATACTGATTTCAGACGCGCGGATCAGCCACTCTTCTTCGCCTTCAGGACAGGTTGTGAAACTCACATCACGCAGAACAAGGCCATCCTGAGTATTTAACGCAATGGTACTGGCATCGCCGTGGCCGTTTGAACCGTTAAGATGATAAACCGTGTTTGACATAGTCAGGCTTTCATCTTTGGAATCAACATCCACGCTGTCAGATGCCACATGCAACTGCTTATCTGCGTATTCAACATCGCCCTTGGCATACAATTGCTGGCCGTTGTTATTGATCTGCGCCTGATCGGCACGGATAGTGGCAGAGTCTGAAGTAATATCGACGTTGCCGGAAAACAGAGCAACTTCCCGTTCAATGATTTCAGCACGGTTAGCCTCAACTTTCACTTCACCGGCCTGCATCAGCTTTTTACTGGAAAAACTGACCGGTGGCACAGGGCAAAACCCGGGCGAATCGTCATTTTTTTCGGCCGGAGACCGTGATTCTTGCGCCAGCGCGGCGGTGCTGCTCAGTGCGACAAGCAGAAAGGAGGCACAGGTTTTTTTCATGCGTCTGTGGGAGGCCTGTTTCGTGATCACAATGATATGTGACGGTGTCCTGAATCGTGGGTTCACTAATGCTTTCGCCAGCGAACCATAAAGTAAGCAATTCTAAGCACTTCTGGTGTCTGAGCCAACCGTCAAAGCTAAAAAATTGAAAAGTTTTACAGTGTTTTTGTCAATTCAGTGTTTTTTGACTTTGATCTTTACGGTTTGACGCCATATCTCATCGTTAATGTCATAAATTCCGTTTACTGTGCCGTCAGGGCAGAGTATCAAGTCAGGCAGCATTGCTATACAGTATTCATCAGCTGCTTTACGTCAATCAGGAGAAAGGTTGTATGTCTTTTTGGGGGAAAATCCTCGGCTTTGTATTTGGTTTTATGTTCCTGAAAATACCGGGAGCGATTCTGGGTCTAATCGTGGGGCACTTCTTCGATAAGGCTTACAGTCAGGATTTTAATCAGCTGGGCGGATTTGGCCGTTTCTTTACTGACCAGTCCGGAATGAAGCAGCAGGCAGTGTTTTTCCATGCGCTCTTTTCTTCACTGGGCCACCTGGCTAAATCCGATGGTCAGGTTACCGAGCGGGAGATAAAAATTGCTACAGTACTGATGGATGATATGCAGCTGACCGGCGATGCCCGCCGTGAAGCCCAGCAGGCATTCCGTGAAGGTAAATCATCCGCTTTTCCGCTGGCAGATACACTTAAAGGCCTGGTTGAGTCCTGCCATGGCCGCCGGGACATACTGCAAATGTTCCTGGAAATCCTGATTCAGGCCGCGTTTGCTGACGGCACGCTGTCCACACCAGAATACAAAGTGCTGGAAAAAGTCGCCATGGTGCTGAATTTCAAGCGAAAAGATCTGGATTTTCTGATTTCTGCTTATGAAGCGGAAATTCGATTCCGTCAGCGCGGCGGGCAGGGTGGTCAGCACGGTCATCAGCAACGGGCGCAGTCATATTCTGATACCCAGTCTCTGGACGATGCTTACAGTATTCTCGGTGTAACCGCGTCGGATGATGAGAAAACCATAAAACGTGCTTATCGCAAGCGCATGTCTGAGCATCATCCGGACAAACTGGTATCAAAAGGCTTACCGCAACAGGCGCTGGATATTGCCAAAGCCAAAGCGCAGGATATTCAGGCTGCCTATGAACTTATCAAAGAAAAGCGCGGGTTCTGATCCGGCATGGCAAAAGAGGTACTGAGCGACAAAAACCGGGCGTTAATTGACGAGTTCACCGATATGCTCTGGTTAGAGAAAGGGTTGAGTGAACATACCCAGCAGAGCTACCGCACTGACTTATCAAAACTGGCTCTGTTCTGTCAGGCGAAGGAAAAGATAGACGATATCAGCCTGCTGTACACTGAATCAGTGCAGGCCTGGTTACAGTACCGTCATGAGGCCGGCCTGTCTGCCCGCAGTACCCAGCGGGCCATGTCTGCCATGCGGGCGTTCTATATTTACCTTATCGGAAAGCAGGTACGTACCGATAACCCGGTGACTCAGCTGGCTAATCCGAAGTTGCCGAAAAAATTGCCTTCGTCATTAAGTGAAGCTCAGGTGGATGATTTGCTCAATGCGCCAAACCCCGAAGATCCGGTAGAGTGCCGTGACAAATGTATGCTGGAAGTGCTTTATGCCACAGGGTTGCGGGTCAGTGAACTCATTGGCTTACGGCTGGATCAGGTGAGTATTCAGCAAGGTGTTGTCAGGGTGACCGGTAAAGGCAATAAAGACCGTCTTGTGCCGCTGGGAGAGGACGCTGTCGACTGGATTGAAACCTACTGTAAAACTGCCAGACCTGAACTGATAAAACACCAGACAGATGTACTTTTTCTCAGCCTGCGGGGCGTGCAGATGACCAGGCAGACGTTCTGGCACCGCATCAAGCACTACGCCTCTGTTGCCGGTATCACACAACATTTATCGCCGCACACGTTGCGCCACGCATTTGCTACACATCTGTTAAACCACGGGGCTGATCTGCGGGTAGTGCAAATGTTACTTGGTCACAGTGATCTTTCTACCACACAAATTTACACCCATGTTGCCACCGAGCGGCTGCAAAACCTCATTCATACCCATCACCCGAGGGGATGAAGGTATTCTCATACGCTTTCTGCGGTGAAAGAATGATCACGGACTTTCAGATAACTTTTGCCGGGGTGAGATTGTGATAGTATTGCATAAGAATCTGTTTACGTATTGATACATGCGGGCGGCTGGCCTGCGTTCCGGGAGTTTTTGTGAAGAATATTCGTTATGCCGTGATGGTCGCGTTAGGTATTGTGCTTTCAACAGGGTGCTCGGCAGAATCTGATGCATCATCTGAATCCACCGGAAAGGCGCCAAGTCAGCCTGCGGCGACTGTAAACAGCAGTGCAGAGCAGGCGGTCAACGATAAAGTAAAAAGCATTGTGGGTGTTGAACCTGAAGCTATTGCTAATTCTCCTGTCGATGGTTTGCTGGAAGTGACTGCGGCGAATCAGGTGTTTTACGTAACTGAAAACGCAGATTATATGATGTTCGGTCACATGTACGATGTGAACGCGGGTATGAAAGATCTTACCGAAGTGGCGCTGGGTCAGGTTCGTCTTGATGCCATTGCACCGTTCGCTGATCAGGGCATCGAATTTAAAGCTGAAAACGAAAAACACGTAATGACAGTGTTTACAGACTACACCTGCGGCTATTGCAAGAAGTTACATCGTGAAGTAGACGAGTTAAATGAGGCCGGTATCACTGTACGTTATCTTGCCTGGCCCCGTGCCGGACTGGGTACAGAGAACTATGAAAACATGGTTTCTATCTGGTGTGCAAAGAATCCGCAGGAAGCGTTAACCCGCGCGAAATCAATCGCTAACCCGACCTTTGCAAAAGAAGATTGCGATAACACTGTCGCCGAACAATTTGTTGCCGGCCGTAAACTGGGGATCCGTGGTACGCCTGCCATCATTTTTGATAACGGAACCATGTTGCCGGGTTATAAGCCTGCAGACGTCCTGATCCAAGAAATCGCACAAACTGAATAATATGTCGTTACCCATTGTGAGACGGGAGCTTTGCTCTGACTTCCGTTTGAGCACACAACTGCACCCTGTACTTGACAGGGTGTACCGCGGCCGCGCTATCCGGAATATTGACGAGCTGGATAACGCTGTAAAACAACTCTCCCATTACAACCTGCTTAAAGGCATCGACGCTGCGTCGGCTTGCCTGGTTGACGCTATCAAAATGCAAAAGCGGGTCACCATTATCGGTGACTTCGATGCCGACGGTGCAACTTCCACCGCTGTTTGTGTACTGGCGCTGCGCCAGTTAGGCTTGCAGCAGGTGAACTATCTTGTGCCTAACCGGTTTGATTTCGGCTACGGCCTCAGTGAGCAGATTGTTGATGTCGCGTATGAGCAGGGTACCGATATCTTACTTACCGTTGATAATGGTATTGCCTGCCTTGCCGGTGTGAAGAGGGCGAAAGCGCTGGGGCTCACCGTTATCGTGACGGACCACCATTTGCCGGGAAACACGCTGCCTGATGCCGATGCGATTGTGAATCCCAACCAGCCGGGCTGTGAATTTCCGTCAAAGAATCTGGCCGGCGTTGGTGTAGCCTTTTATCTGATGCTGTCTTTACGGGCAGCGTTACAGCAACAAGGCTGGTTTGAAGGCAAACAGCCGCCTAACCTGGCGACGCTTCTGGATATCGTTGCAGTAGGCACCGTTGCCGATGTTGTTGCGCTGGATAAGAACAACCGTGTTCTGGTGTATCAGGGCCTGCAACGCATTCGCAGTGGACATTGCCGGCCGGGCATTCAGGCTCTGTTCGAAATTGCTAACCGCAATAAGCCGCTGGCTTACCTCACCAGTACCGATCTGGGATTTGTTATCGGGCCCAGGCTGAACGCAGCCGGACGGCTGGACGATATGGCGCTGGGAATAGAGTGTTTACTTTGCGATGATCCGTTGCAGGCACGCCATATGGCAGCCGAGCTTGACCGTCTGAATTTACAACGGCGGGCCATAGAAACCGAAATGAAAGAAGAGGCAGAAGCGGCACTGGCTTCTGTTTCTGTGGGCGAGGACCTGCCTCCTGCACTGGTGATGTACCAGCCCCATTTCCATCAGGGCGTCATTGGCATTGTGGCCGGACGCTTAAAAGAAAAGCATCACCGGCCGGTTATTGTCTTTGCCAACCAGGACGACAACACCATTAAAGGCTCTGCGCGCTCCATTCCCGGTTTGCATATCCGTGATATTCTCGATGAAGTGAATACCGGCTGGCCGGGTGTGATCGACAAGTTTGGCGGCCATGCTATGGCGGCGGGTTTAAGCCTGGCAACAGATGCGCTGGGTCAGTTTGAAAAGGCGTTTCATCATGTCACCCTGCGTCATCTGGCGAATATTGATTGCGAAAGAAAAATACTGTCTGATGGTGAGCTGGCTGCTGACGAAATAGATTTAAGTCTGGCTCATGCCTTGCGTCAGGCCGGCCCGTTCGGTCAGGGCTTTGATGCCCCTAAGTTTGACGGTGTGCTGGATATTGTTGATCAACGCATGGTAGGCGAAAACAAAAATCACCTTAAGCTGGTATTCCGTAAGGCAAACGGCGAAGAAGTAGACGGCATTGCATTTGGTGTAGACACCACAGTATGGCCAAATGCCGGTATCCTGCGCGCACAGGTGGTGTATCAGCTCGATATTAACACCTTCCGGGGACGGGAGTCCGTTCAACTGCTTATTGAAGAGATCGTGCCCGGTGAATGACGGTAAAGCACTCACAGAGAAGCATCAGGCGCTGACCCATAGTGAAAACTGCAAAGTCGTGTCTCACGTTCAGCGTGAAGAAGGCGAGTGGGTGCGTCATACGTTGATGCTCGAAGGTGTGGACGTGCCCTTCATTTTCCGGCGTAAACAACAGTATCAGTCACTCAAAGGGGCCAGGGTCAACCTGACCTATTATCGTCAGCAGGAGGAAGTGGCGGGTATCCCTTTTGAAACAATGAAAGTGGTCCGGATCAAGCGGAGTTAACCCCCAGATGAGTCAGCCAGACTGGTCAGATGCTTATGTGCTCCACCGCCGTCCGTACCGGGAAACGTCTTATATTGTTGATTTCTTTTCCTTGCAAACCGGTAAGGTCAGCGCGGTAGCGAAAGGCGTGAGAAGCAGCAAGAATGAGCGCAAAAGCCTGTTGCAACCCTTCCGTAAAGTGCGCATCCAGCTCAGCGGAAAAACCGATCTTAAAAACCTCAGACAAATTGAAAGTGGCGGGCCGGTGCCCATGCTGGCAGGGAACGATTTGTTTTGTGCCATGTATTTAAATGAAATACTTAACCGTGTCATGCCGGCGGGCCTCGCCAGTGATACAGTGTATGCCCAATATGAGCACGCCCTGAATTCCCTTATCGTTCAACCTGATATTGAAAAAACATTACGTGAGTTTGAGTTTTCTCTGTTAGAAGAAATGGGTATGCTCGCGGACTGGTTTACTGACGGGCTGAGCGGTGAAGCCATTGAGCCTGATGGCTGGTATCTGTATTCACCGGAACAGGGGTTTGTGGCCTGTCATCAGCCCGGGCATAAACACCGGTTGCCGGGAACGACGCTTATCGAATTAGGAAACGGTGAATGGACCGCGCTGTCGCGACGGGCTGCGAAATTAATCAACCGCCAGGCACTGCATCAATTGCTGGGCGGTAAACCGTTAAAAAGCAGAGAATTATTTCGCGCTTAGGCGGTGGCTGACGCCTATTTTCCTGAGTCAGCGGGGAACTTCTTTGCTACAATCTTCACACTTTATTGCCAGGGTTATCTATCCATGAACGACATCTTACTGGGCGTTAACATTGACCATATTGCCACGCTGCGAAACGCACGGGGTACGAATTATCCCGATCCTGTACATGCCGCTGACGTGGCCGAGCGGGCAGGCGCCGATGGGATCACTGTGCATTTACGGGAAGATCGCCGTCATATTAAAGATCGTGACGTGGATTTACTGGCACAAACGATCAACACCCGTCTGAATCTGGAAATGGCAGTGACAGACGAAATGCTGCAGATAGCGTTGAAAACACAGCCTGCTTTTTGCTGTCTGGTGCCGGAAAAGCGTGAAGAGCTGACCACAGAAGGTGGTCTGGATGTCGCCGGTAATTTTGATGCAGTGAAAAACGCTTGTACCGTGCTGGGTGAAGCGGGTATTCAGGTTTCCCTGTTTATTGATGCAGACGAGAAGCAAATTGATGCGGCCATTGAATGTGGTGCGCCTTATATCGAAATTCACACCGGTCAGTATGCTGAAGCAAAAAATGAGCGTGAACAGGAAGTGGAACTGGCACGGCTTAAAAAAGGTATTCACTATGCCGCTAAAAAAGGCCTGAAAGTTAACGCCGGTCACGGCCTGCACTACCATAACGTGAAGCCTGTCGCCGCCATTCCTGAAATCATTGAGCTGAATATCGGTCACGCCATTATTGCCCGTGCGGCGTTTGATGGTCTGGCAAAAGCCGTCGCTGATATGCGTGCGCTGATGCAGGAAACCCGTGCAGGAAAAGCAGGCTGAGCATGGCCATTGTGGGAATGGGCACGGACATTGTCGAAATTGCCCGTATAGAAGACGCTCTGTCCCGTTCAGCGCGGATAGCCAGCCGTGTACTTACTGAGCAGGAAATGGTTATCTTCGGAGCGAGCCCTGAACCGGCAAGATATCTGGCTAAGCGGTTCGCGGTGAAAGAGGCAGCGGTCAAAGCATTGGGCACGGGGATTGGCCGGGGGATCAGCTGGCATCATATCTGTGTGAGTAACAATGAGTCCGGCGCCCCTTTTCTGACCTTTAGTGATGAATTTGCAAAACGCTGTAAAGAAAAGGGCGTTGTTCGCAGTCATGTCTCCATTTCTGATGAGCAGCATTACGCTACTGCTACTGTTATTTTAGAATCATAATTATGGTCAGTTTCTATAAGCCGGCAAAGTCGTCGAAAAAAACACAAACCGGTAAAACAGTCACCGTTCAACGTTGGGACATGACTGGACAAGGTGTGTGTAACGACAGCAAACCAGTACTGTTTGTAGATGGTGCGCTGCCCGGCGAAAAAGTTGATGTGCTGGTTACACAACAACAAAAGCGCTTCGCAAGAGCGTCGGTAAAAAAAATCCTCACGTCCAGTCCTCATCGGGTAACACCCTTTTGCGACCTCGCTGATCGATGTGGCGGTTGCCAGTTGCAACATGCAGATGCCGGTGCGGCACTCACATATCGTCAGGAAGCGCTGGATAGCTGGTGGAAATTACAGTTTGGGTTAGATCACATTCCCTGGACCGCAGCGGTTACCGGAGAACGTCGAGGTTATCGCCGGAAGGCCCGGCTCGCCACAGACGCACGAAATGACAAACAGTTTAAGTTAGGTTACCGGGAAGAGCAGGGTAAGCAGGTGGTGGATGTTGACCTGTGCCCTGTACTGCAACCCGGATTATCTGCGCTGATCGCGCCTTTAAAAGCACTTCTGTCGGGTCACTCTGCCCGTAAACATGTGGGCCATGTCACCTTACTTGCCGGCGATAATGTGAATGCTGTTTCTGTGCGGCTGACTAAACCCATGTCCCCGGCATTCGGCGATGCACTGATAGCATTTGCTGTTGAGCATAAAGTAAACATGACCGTGGAAGGACAGGAAGGCACGCTTACATTGCATAAAGAAGCGGAGCTGTATTGCACCACAGAACCCGGATTGAGTTTGTCTCCGGCGGCAGATGATTTTGTTCAGGTAAACGGGCCGGTTAACGCTATGATGGTGGCACAGGCCATGGAGTGGTTGAATCCGCAGCCCGGTGAAAAAATTGCCGACTGGTTCAGCGGGCTGGGTAACTTTTCCCTGTCGCTGGCAAAACGGGGAGCACAGGTGCAGGCCGTTGAGGGCGTGGCTGAAATGGTGCAGCGGGCTAAAGAAAATGCGTCAAAACAGGGCGTAGACAATGTGAACTGGTTACATCTGGATTTGTCTGATGAACAGGTGGTAGCTCAGGCTCTGAGCGGCGGTGTTGATAAACTGTTGCTGGATCCCTCGCGGGAAGGCGCGTATGCCGTATGTGAAATCCTGACACGACAACGGGTAAAATCAATTTTGTATGTTTCTTGCAATCCGGGTACTCTGACAAGAGATGCGCAGTGCCTTCTGGCGTCCGGGTATGCAATCGAGCGCGTGGGGCTCATTGAAATGTTTCCCCATACCCGACATCTGGAAGTCATGATGTTATTAACGGACCACAAGAACAAAGCATAAGCGAGTTGATGTTTTATGGTATCAACACGAAAAGTACATGAGCCTGACAGACCCTCATTTGAAGCCTGGTTAAATAGTCTGTCGTTAAGTGATACTACAAAAGAAAAATTAAAAGCAGTGTCCCATATGCCTGACCGTCTGCTGGTCGGGCAGGAAATGGTGGAAATTCTGCATCAGCTGAACATGGATGATGCCACGCTGCAGGCGGCACTGGTGTACCCGTATTGTGAAAAGCATAATCTCACCGATACTGACGTGCTGGCGGAATTTGGTGAAGAGATCAGCGATCTGATCAATGGTGTCCGCCGCATGGACGCTATCAAAACTCTGCACAGCCGCCGCCGGAACGAATCTTCCCTGTCTGTTCCTGACGAACAACATATCGACAGCATCCGCCGGATGTTACTTGCTATGGTGGAAGATGTCCGCGCCGTGGTAATTAAGATGGCTGAACGGATTTGTGCACTGCAACAGGTTAAAAAAGCCGACGAAGAGACCCGGGTGCTGGTTGCCAGAGAGTGTGCGACGATTTATGCGCCGCTGGCAAACCGTCTGGGTATCGGTCAGTTAAAGTGGGAGCTGGAAGACCTGGCTTTCCGCTACCTGCATCCGAAAACTTATAAAGATATTGCTCAACAGCTCGATGGTAAGCGCAAGGAGCGGGCAACCTACATTCAGAATGTCGTGTTTGACTTACAGGCACTGGTGGATAACGAGTACATCAAAGCGGAAGTCTACGGCCGCCCTAAGCATATCTACAGCATCTGGAAAAAGATGCAGAAAAAGCACCTTACTTTTGAGCAGCTTTTTGATATTCGTGCGGTACGCATCATTGCTGAACGGTTGCAGGATTGTTATGCCGCATTGGGTACCGTTCACGCAAACTATAAACATATTCCCAAAGAGTTTGACGACTATATCGCCACACCAAAACCGAATGGATACCAGTCTATCCATACGGTCATTGTGGGGCCGGAAGGCAAGCCCGTTGAAATTCAAATCCGTACTCAGCAAATGCATCAGGATGCAGAACTGGGTGTGGCAGCCCACTGGAAATATAAAGAAGGGTCTACCGGAAAGGCATCCGGTTACGATGAACGCATTAACTGGCTGCGCCGCATTCTTGCCTGGCAGGAAGAAGTGGCGGAGAGCGGCGACCTGGTCGAAGAATTACGTAGTCAGGTATTCGATGACCGTGTGTATGTGTTTACCCCTAAAGGGGATGTTGTCGACCTGCCACAGGGCGCAACGCCGCTGGATTTTGCCTATTACATTCACAGTAACGTCGGTCACCGGTGTATCGGCGCTAAAGTAAACGGGCGTATTGTGCCATTTACCTACCAGTTGCAAAGCGGAGACCAGGTAGAAATTCATACCGGTAAAGAGCTCAACCCGAGCCGTGACTGGATGCATCCCGGGCTTGGCTATGTGCACTCATCCAGAGCCAGAGCGACTATTCACTCGTTCTTTAAAAAGCAGGATAAAGAGAAAAACCTGCTGGCCGGAAAGGAAATGCTGGAACGGGAATTATCCCGTGCCCACTTGCCGGTGAAAGTACCTGCCGAAGCGTGTGAGAAGTACAATCTCCAGCACGTGGACGATCTCTACGCCGCCATCGGTGTGGGTGATATCCGTGTGATGACGGTGGTGAATCATATTCAGCACCTGCTGGAGCCGGAGCCGGCAGAAGAGCCGGAAATCAGTCCGAAGGTGAAAACCCGCAAGAATGCCGGCTCTAAAGGCAAGCAGGATACAGTTGTCATTGAAGGGGTTGGTCACCTGATGAGTCAGCTGGCGAACTGCTGTAAGCCTGTACCCGGTGAATCCATTATGGGTTATATCACGCAGGGGCGGGGTGTCAGTGTGCACAAAGAAAACTGCGATCAGTTGCAGCATTTGTTAGAACAGCATCCTGAAAGACAAATTGAAGTCAGCTGGTCGACACAGTTAAATGTGGGTTTTGAAACCGGTATCGACATTTTCTGTTCAGACCGGACTGGTCTGCTCAGAGATATCACTACTGTACTGGCAAACGAGAGTGTGGCGCTGCTTGGCGTTAACAGTCTGAGTGATAAAACCCGCCAGACGGCGATGATTTCTATTTCGGTAGAAGTGCCGGACCGTCAGGTTTTATCAAAAGTGATGACCCGGCTGTTGCAGTTAAAAGGTGTGGTTGATGTCAAACGTAAAACCGGTTAACGGTAATGCTGAGGCGTTCTTCAAAGCCACCGATCCCACATTGCCTGCGCTCAAATATGCGCAGGCCTTGCAGCAGCGCTGTCGGGACGTGGGCTTTGACTGGCATGAAACACAGCCGGTGCTGGATAAAATAAAAGAAGAAGTCGATGAAGTTCAGCAGGAACTGGATGCAAGCCCAGTGGACAAAGGCCGGCTTCAGGAAGAAATTGGCGATGCTTTGTTCGCCATCGTCAATTTAGCCCGCCATATGGATATTGATGCCGATCAGGCGCTGCGTGAAGCCAGTGAAAAATTCCGCTACAGGTTCGAACACGTGGTTGCGCTGGCCAATGAAGAAGGCCGGGCACTAGCCGGTTACGACTTGCCGTCTTTAGAATCCTTCTGGGTAAAAGCTAAAGCGGCTGAGGTTGCAAAGCAGAAATCTCGTTAAGTAACGCGTAAGGTGCTTCTATCCAGTCGGGGTTTTCAAAAGAGTATGACAACACATTTGATTCCAGCAGATGCACAACCCGCTTCCCCTTTTTTACCATGTCCCATGCTTTGCGGTGCTCAGGGTAGCGGTTAAATATTTTCGCCAGTTCTCCGGATTTCAACAGCCTTGTCAGTCCGTCCTGCAATCTTTGTTGTAATTCGGGCGCATGGGGGGCGACAAAAAAATATTCGTAGCTGGGGTAAATGATCAGATGATTCTGCTCGATAGTCAGCTTATCGCTGTTGTGATAGGACAAATCTCTGTATACCTCCACCACATTACGGGGAAAATAATCGATGATCCCTTCTTCGAGACTGCGGTACATGGTGGTGTACCAGTCACTCCAACTGATACTGGCAACTGTAAAATCGTGATACTGCAAAATTTTGGTGTCCGGCCAGTCACTCCCCTGAACCGATGTCATCAACTTAATACCATCAAGGGTCTGTCCCGGGCCAAAGGCATTTTGCTTATTTTTATTGATTACGAAAATACGGTGACCGCCTAACCCTTGCAGTAAAGGGAACCTTACCGGCAGTAGTTGTTGTTCAAGTTCATCAGTGGTCACACTCCACATGATGTCGCTTTCACCCCGAAGCAGCGTGAGAATTTGTCGCCCCTGCGGCATGGGGAAAGGATGTCTCTCAAGGGTCACAGCACCGTAGTCTTTTTCAGTGACGCGCAGTGCCGCGCGCAGCACATCTATATGGTACACGCCGTAGGTCGGGCCGGCGAAGGATTGAGTAAAGGTATAAGTTTGAGACAACGCGGGAGCGCTGCACATGAAAGAGCACAGTAGAGTAATGCACAGAAGCAGCCTCTGGCAGATATATCGTATTTTTATAAGCAAAGTTTGTTGTCTGCCGGATGTGTGCGTAAACACTATTTAATCTAGCTTAATAATTGAGCAATGCCAATTTTTTATTTAATTGTCAGAAATTTCCCGTCAGGGGTTCGCTTTTTATTCAAATCCTGTATAATTCGCGCCCTGCCCAGTTACACCCACCTTTGGGAAGGTGGAAGAATCAATGGGCTCGAAGGGGTCCGGTCATTGATTTTAATTAGATTTCCGGCTGTTCCGGTAATCTGTAACGAAGAATTTTTCGGGTGATTTTGAAATGAAAACTTTTGTTGCTAAACCAGAAACGGTACAACGTGACTGGTACGTGGTAGATGCCACTGACAAAACTTTAGGTCGTCTTGCGACTGAAATTGCACGCCGTCTGCGTGGTAAGCATAAAGCTGAGTACACTCCTCACGTTGATACTGGCGATTACATCGTTGTTATCAATGCAGAGAAAGTGACTGTAACCGGTAATAAAGCGAAGGGCAAAATGTACTACGCGCACACTGGTTACCCTGGTGGTCTGAAAGAGACAAACTTTGAAAAGCTGATCGCTCACAAGCCAGAAATGGTTATTGAGAAAGCAGTTAAAGGAATGTTACCAAAAGGCCCTCTGGGTCGTGAAATGTTCCGTAAAATGAAAGTTTACGCTGGTGCAGAACACAAGCACGCAGCTCAGCAACCACAAGTTTTGGACATCTAAGGAGCATTTGACATGGCAGATACTCAATACTACGGCACAGGCCGCCGCAAAAGTTCTACTGCTCGTGTGTTCCTGCGTCCGGGTACAGGCAGCATCGTAGTTAACCAACGCGCGCTGGATACGTACTTTGGTCGTGAGACTGAGTGCATGGTTGTTCGTCAGCCTCTTGAGCTGGTAGAAATGACTGAGAAGTTTGACGTTTACGTTACTGTAAAAGGTGGCGGTTCAAACGGTCAGGCTGGTGCAATTCGTCACGGTTTGACTCGTGCTCTGATGGAGTATGATGAAGCGTTACGTCCTGCACTGCGCAAAGCTGGCTTTGTTACTCGTGACGCTCGTCGCGTTGAACGTAAGAAAGTTGGTCTGCACAAAGCACGTAAGAAGCCACAGTTCTCCAAGCGTTAATTCGCTTACTACTGTTATCAAAAACCCGGTCATCGACCGGGTTTTTTTATGCCTGTATTTTATTTACTGATAAGTTTGTCCGGTGTTTCTGCTGCACGCTGAAACACCGGAAATACTCTGATTGGTCGCGTTAATCGCGGTAATTCAGCGCTGGCTTTCGATCACCCAGCAGAGCTTCATATTCCACGTCTGATGCACGACGGTCGAATTCTGCTTTTGCTTCTTCAATGACCGCAGGTTGTTCGAATAATTTTATCGCAGTGAGAGCCAGTGTGCTGGCCGCAAGCGTCATACCTTTCTTACCGATGGACATGCCTCCGGCAGCAACCGCCTGCCAGCTGTGGGGTGGTGTACCCGGAACCCAGGTTGCTGCACGCAATCCGGCTGTAGGTACCTGCCAGCTTACATCACCCACATCTGTTGATGCAGACCAGACTGGGATATCCTCTGAAAACTCAGCAACCTCACTTTGCTGGCCTTTCGCTTTCATGGCCGGTTTACCCAGTGACGGACGAATTTTATCAGCGAAGTTTTCTTCTTCAGCGCTGTAACTGATCCCGCCGAATGCGTGCATGCTGTTATCCATCTGGCGGGCCAGCGTCAGATTAGGCAGAATGTTCCATGTGCCGCCAACGACTTCCTCTTCCATTTCTGTTTCCGTTCCCAGTGCTGCGGCTTCTGCTATTTTTTCCAGACGTTTCCATAAAGACAGCACCACTTCAGGTTCAGGGGAGCGCACATAGTAATAGACTTCAGCAAAATCGGGCACGATGTTCGGAGCGGCACCACCATTTGTGATCACGTAGTGGATGCGGGTGCGGTCAGGTACATGTTCACGCATCATGTTCACCATCATATTCATTGCTTCTACTGCATCCAGCGCGGAGCGACCCCGTTCCGGCGCAGCCGCAGCGTGAGCCGCAATACCACGGAAGCGGAACTTTGCACTCTTGTTGGCAAGAGTGGAAGAAGCTTCGGCAGAGTTTCCGTCTCCCGGATGCCAGTGAAGTGCCACATCTACATCATCAAACAAACCTTCACGTGCCATATACACCTTTCCGGAACCACCTTCTTCCGCAGGCGTACCATACACGCGGATTTGGCCAGCGCTACCGGTGGCTTCCAGCCAGTCCTTTACAACCAGCGCAGCTCCCACCGAACCACCGGCAAACAGGTGGTGGCCGCAGGCATGACCGTTGTGCATGCCGCTTTGTGGTTTTTTCTCAGGAATCGCCTGTTGAGACAGTCCGGGCAGAGCATCCATTTCTGCCAGCATGCCGATGACCGGACCATCGCGACCCCAGGTGGCTACGAAAGCGGTAGGCATACCAGCCACACCGGCTTCAACGTTAAAGCCGTGCTCACGGAGGACAGTCTGCATTAAAGCTGAGCTTTGTGTTTCTTTATAGCCAACTTCGGCCCAGTTCCACAACGAGTCTGAAATGTTCTCCATTTGAGATTGATGATCAGCAATGGCGTTTTTAACAAACGTTGTGTCATCTTGCGCAGCAAAAGTGAAGTATGTGCAAAAGGGCAGGGTAACCCAGAGAATTTTACTGAGTGTTCTCATGATATTAGTGACGCTCCTTGCTTTAATTAACCGGTTAATTGTGCATTTCGGGGCTAAGGTTTAATTATTATTAAATTCCCGCCGGAAAAACGGTTTTCCGGAACTGATAGACTATACTGAAGTCCGGCTGAAGATTTGACTCCTGTTCCGGCTTATTATTGAAATTGAACGGCAATCCGTTCGGGTTTCATCATTGTGTGACAATCACCATACATCATGTCACTACAATGATAATAACAGGACAGGAATCATTAAATTTTTAAAAGGTCTTTGATTAAGCGCAGGTTATCGTTTTTTAATCGTTGATAAAACCTTGTAACAATAAGGGCTTTTCACTTATCATCTTTGGTCGAAATAATTATAAAGCATCGTGACGCTCACAGCAGACGGGTGCTGACAGTGCAAATCAAGACAGGCCGACTGATACCGGTACGTAACTTTAATGTTAAAAAGTTGCTCCGGTATCAAAATCCAAATCTGGAGAATTGTGGATGAGTAACGTATCAGTAGATGCAAAAGACTCTGCACTCAACGGAAGCCAACCGGACAACACCCGCCGCCGTTTTTTAACGGTAGCAACTTCGGTGGTTGGTGCTGTTGGTGTTGCAGGTGCAGCGGTACCTTTTGTTACTTCCTGGAACCCGAGTGCGAAAGCCAAAGCCGCCGGCGCTGATGTTGAAGTGGACATCAGTGCGATTGAGCCGGGACAGTTAATTCGTGTTATGTGGCGAAGCAAACCGGTCTGGATTGTACGCCGTACCCCGGAAGTGCTGGAAGAACTGGCCACTCATGAAGAAAGTCTCCGCGACCCTGAGTCTGAAACAGAGCAGCAACCTGCATTTGCCAAAAATCGTTATCGTTCTCTGAAAGAGGAATACCTCATTCTGGTAGGTATCTGTACTCACCTTGGCTGCTCTCCGCAATACCTGAAAGATGGGGCTTTCGAAGAAGCCGTAGAGGGTGTACCCAGCGGATTTTTCTGTCCTTGTCACGGTTCCAAATTTGATATGGCCGGTCGTGTATTTCAGGGCGTACCTGCACCACTTAACCTGGTGGTTCCGCCTTATCAGTATGTTAACGACACCACCGTTATCATCGGTTCAGAAGCGGAGGCAGTTTAATTATGAATGCTTTTTTAAACTGGATTGAAGAACGTATCCCGATGATGCGTGTGGCGAATATGCACGCCATTCAATATCCCGCCCCCCGTAATATGAACTTCTGGTACGTGTTTGGTTTTCTGGCCACCATCGTGCTGGTCAACCAAATCGTAACCGGTATCTGGTTAACCATGAACTTTAACCCGACGGCGGAAGGGGCTTTCTTCTCCGTTGAGTACATCATGCGTGAAGTCGATTTCGGCTGGATCATCCGCTACATGCACAGTACCGGCGCGTCTGCGTTCTTTATTGTGGTGTATATGCACATGTTCCGCGGCATGATTTACGGCTCCTATCAGAAACCCCGGGAGTTGCTGTGGGTTTTCGGTATGTTTATCTACCTCGCGTTAATGGCTGAAGCCTTTATGGGCTACGTACTTCCCTGGGGACAAATGTCATACTGGGGAGCACAGGTTATCGTGTCTCTGTTCGGTGCGATTCCGGTGATTGGTCCTGACCTGGTCATCTGGATTCAGGGCGATTATGTTATTTCCGGTGCTACGCTGAACCGCTTCTTTGCCCTGCACGTTATCGCCCTGCCACTGGTTATCGTCATTCTTGTGTTCCTGCATATCATTGCATTGCACGAAGTGGGCTCTAATAACCCTGACGGCGTGGCCATCAAACACAAGAAGGGTTCTCTGCCTGAAAGTGAAAAGACGAAATACGAAATCCACGAGTACTACACCAGTAAATACGACATCGCTGATGATGTGGTGCCCTTCTTCCCGCACATCGTGCTTAAGGATTTAGTGGCGTTCAGTATCTTCCTTTTCGTATTCTGTTACATCATGTTCTTTGCGCCGGAAATGGGGGGCAAGTTCCTTGAACATCCAAACTTTGAAATTGCTAACCCGCTGAAGACGCCGGAGCATATTTTCCCTGTGTGGTACTTCACGCCTTTCTACGCCATCCTCAAAGCGGTACCGGATAAGCTGTTTGGTGTTATTGCTATGTTTGGTGCCATCGCGGCCCTGTTCGCACTGCCGTGGCTTGACCGTGGACGGGTGAAGTCATGGCGTTACCGCTGTGGCCTGCACAAAGTCAACTTGCTGCTTTTCGCTGCGGTATTCGTATTCCTGGGTTACCTGGGCGGTACACCACAGGAAAACTGGAAAATCATTGCTTCTCAGGTGGCTACCGTGTTGTATTTTGGTTTCTTCGTGGCACTGTTCTTATACAGCAAAAATGAAACAACGAAGCCTGTACCAGCGAGGATCCCGAAATGAGAAAACTAATGTTGTTACTGGCATTCCTCGTACCGGGTATGGCGATGGCTGCCAGCGGAAATGTCCATCTGGACAAAGCGCCAGTTGATTTAACCGATAAAGCGTCGTTACAGCGCGGTGCCAAAATCTTTATGAATTACTGCCTGGGTTGCCACTCTATGCAATACCAGCGCTATCAGCGTACCTTCACCGATTTAGGTATTCCTGATGAGATTGGTCAGGAAAACCTGCAATTTACCGGTGAGAAGGTGACGGATTACATCACCCGCTCAATGCCTGAAGAAGCTGCAGCTACCTGGTTTGGTGCGGCGCCGCCTGACCTGACGCTGGTGAACCGCGTGAGAGGCTCCGACTGGATTTATACTTACCTGCGCAGCTTTTATGTTGATGAAAGCCGTCCGTTTGGTGTGAACAATGTGGTATTCAAAGATGTAGGTATGCCACATGTCCTTCAGCCGCTTCAGGGCACACCCCGTTTAACCCATGAAGAAACCATGGTAGACGGTGAAATGAAAGAGCAGTTTGTGGGTATTAAAACCGATGGTGACGGTGCGCTGAGCACGGAAGAGTATGACCAGGCGATTGCTGACCTGGTTAACTTCCTGGCATACAGTGGCGAACCGTTCCGCCTGCAATCCGAAGCTATCGGAAAGTGGGTACTGGTGTTCATTATTGTGCTGTTCATCTTCGTTTTCTTACTGAAGAAAGAATACTGGAAGGAAGTGCACTAATTTCTGTTAATTTGTGTATAATACGCAAGGGGGCATTCCGCCCCCTTTTTTTAGCATTTGTTTCTGGTCGCTATACGGCCGGGCAAGGTAACACTCTCGACGGAGGAAAATGAATGGCCGTAGCCGCGAATAAGCGTTCAATCATGACGTTGTTCTCAGATACTATTGACATATATAGTCACCAGGTTCGTATTGTTTTGGCGGAAAAAGGTGTGGGTGTTGAAATTAGCTACACTGATCCAACTAACCTGCCTGAGGATCTGATTGATCTGAACCCCTACGGTACTGTGCCAACCCTCGTTGACAGAGAGTTAGTGTTATATAAATCCCATATCATCATGGAATACTTAGATGAGCGCTTCCCTCATCCTCCATTGATGCCGGTATACCCCGTTTCCCGTGGTCAGAGCCGCCTGATGATGCACCGCATCGAACAGGACTGGTATTCTCTGGCTGCACGTATTTTCCGTAATGAAGGTGATGTAGAAGCTGCCCGTAACGAATTACGTGAAGCGTTACTTTCATTAGGTCCTATTTTTGCTGAAATGCCATTCTTCATGAGCGAAGAATTCAGCCTGGTTGATTGCTACCTGGCACCGCTGCTGTGGCGTTTACCTGCGTTGGGGATCACTCTGACCGGTAATGGCAGTAAAGAAGTGAATGCATACATGAACCGCATTTTCTCCCGCAGTTCTTTCAAAGCTTCTCTGACTGATCAGGAACGCGAAATTCATAATCCGTTATGAGTAAAATGACATCCAATCAGCCGTATTTGCTGCGTGCATTTTACGAATGGATTGTAGACAACCAGTTAACGCCCTACATTGTGGTAGATGCCACGGTGGAGCGTGTTGATGTTCCGCAGGAATTCATTAAAGACGGCCAGATCGTGCTTAATGTTTCTCCCTCTGCGTGCGTTAACTTCTCGCTGGATCTGGACGCTATTTCGTTTCAGGCTCGTTTTGGTGGGCAACCCCGCCAGATCTATATGCCTTGTCATGCTGTATTGGCAATCTATGCCCGTGAGAATGGCGCAGGAACTGTTTTTGCTGTTGAAGATGAAATGCAGGCGCCTGAACAGTTGAGCGATGACGATACTGACACGCTGAACGGACCGTCTTCCGACGTTACCGATGGCGATTCTGAGAACGCGCCGGTGCCGCCGAAGAAAGGCAAACCTACGCTGAAAATCATTAAATAAAAAAATCCGGCCTGCGCGCCGGATTTTTTAATTCTTTTTAATACTGTTTCTTAAAAGTGCTGCTGTTGTGATCTGGCCGTGAGCAAACCGGGAGGATCCTGCGCCAGGATAAATGCTCCATACAACAACAGAGAGCTTTATCATGGCAAACAGAACCCTTCGCTACACAACCCTCTGCATGGCCACCCTGCCGGCATTTACTTTAAGCGCCGCTGAAGTAGAAATATCATTGGAAAACCTCACCCGGGGTATCGCATTCACACCTTTATTCATAGCAGCACACAGTAGCGACACCCATCTGTTCGTGACCGGTGAAACAGCAAGCACAGAATTGCAGGCTATGGCGGAAGGCGGTGATATCTCAGGGCTGGAAACAATGGCTGCCGGAGCATCTGCTGATATGGTCAGTAATCCCGCTGGCGGATTACTTATGCCGGCAATGACCACATCTGCCATGCTGACCACCACTGACGGCAATACCCAACTGAGTCTGGTAGCCATGTTGTTGCCCACCAATGATGGCTTTGTCGGTTTAGACAGCTGGACCATACCGGAAACTCCCGGCACCTACATGATTTACTTAAATGCCTATGATGCCGGTACCGAGGCCAATGATGAAGTTCGCGGGAGCGGCGTACCCGGTGAAGCAGGTATGCCGGTTCCTCCTCCTCTGGAAGCGTTAGTCGGTACGGACGGCACCGGGGTGAATGCCACTATCACCAATGCGACCGTTCATATCCATCCCGGCAATCTGGGAGACGATATGCTCAGCGGTGGTATGAGTGATGTTCAAAACACGGTACAGCGCTGGCTCAATCCCGTAGCCAGAGTGGTTGTTACGGTAAGTGAATAGGAGTGGATATGATGAATCAACGGATAATTCGCCTCAGCGCACTGACCGTCGCTTTATTCACCCTGGCGGCGTGTTCAGATGACGATGATGAAACCATCGTTGAACCCCCGGCACCTGAAATGCGGACTTATGAAATAACCGTAACCAATCTGACAGCTGCACAACCATTCTCGCCGGTCGCGGTGATTGCCAGTGACTCTGTGACTCTGTGGCAAACCGGCAGCGCTGCATCGGACGGGCTAGCCATGCTTGCTGAAGGAGGAGACAGCAGTGCACTGACAGCACAGGACGAGACGCTGGTTGCAGAAGCCGGTACTGAGCCATTGATGCCCGGAAGCAGCGAAACCTTTATGCTTACCATGGAAGCCAGTGATTCTGCTTTGTTGAGTGTGGTCACTATGCTGGTAAATACCAATGACGGATTCACAGGAATAACCGGGTTGGATTTATCTGCGCTGGTGACAAATGACACGCTTACCATGTTTCCCCATGTCTACGATGCGGGTACAGAAGAAAATACGGAGTCGGCGGGCACTATACCTGGTCCGGCAGATGGCGGGGAAGGTGTCAGCGACGGCAGAGAGGCCCTTGATGCTGTCACATTTCATGGCGGCGTTGTCAGTGCAGAGGGTGGACTGACAGACTCTGTTCTCGGTTCAGAACACCGTTTTGACAATCCGGTGATGAAATTAATTATCACCCGGATGGAATAAAATACAGGCACCTCCGGTCTGTTTCTATGCGAGTCATTGCATATGAAAACAGCCGGAGGGAAGATGATTTTGTTAACTCAGCATGATCAGGCTCAGTCACAGCGGATCCGCAAGTGTCTGGAGGCACTGGGACACCAGTGTGTGACAACGCTTAGCGACCCCTGTGAGGCAATCGCGGCAAATCAGTTTAGTCTGGTGGTTCTGGATATTGTATTGCCCGGCCGCTGCGGACTGGACGTCTGCCGTCAAATACGCCGGCAATACCCTCTGCTGCCTGTCATTATTGTTACCGCATCTCAAAGTGAAACTGACCATATCCTCGCGCTGGAACTCGGCGCCGACGATGTGGTGATGTTGTCGTGCCACGACAGGGTTTTACAGGCAAGAGTGAAAGTGCAGCTTCGCCGCTATCGTCCTGGACATGAGGAAACTACGCCGGGTTGCCATCTTTTGCAGTCTGGCAGGTTATCTCTGGACATCAGATCCCATCAGGCAAGGATCGGCGAAAGTACTCTGCCGCTTACCGCTACGGAATTTATGTTGCTTACGCATTTTGTCCGTCATCCCAATCAGGTATTCAGCCGTAATCAGCTACTGGAAACAGTGTGGGGTCATCAGCTCGACTGCTACGAACATACCGTGGTGTCACACATTAACCGGCTCCGAAGTAAGCTGGCTGCAGATAAGAGCGTGGCTGCTATGCTGGAAACCGTCAGGGGAGTGGGATACCGCTTTACGCCCCGGCCGCCGGTAAGTAGTCGCCGGCTGCATCATGTGCCGGCTGACAGATATCCGGCAGCCACATTTTAAGACGTGGCTGCCGGGGCGTGAATATGCTCAGGTTAAAAGCAGTGACGCAGTTCCCAGGAAGGCAAAGATACCCACTACATCGGTAATGGTTGTCAGAATAACGCTGCCGGCCAGGGCAGGGTCGATTTTCAGACGTTTCATGATCATGGGTAAGGTTGCACCGGATAGCGCAGCGGCAATCATATTGACGAGCATGGCGAAGGCGATAACGAGGCCAAGCATAAGATCCTGCTTCCACAGACCTATTACAGAAGCAATAAGTACTGCCCACATCACGCCGTTTAACAGGCCGATTGCCAGCTCTTTATTAACCAGCCACTTTGCGTTGCTGCCATTGACATGGCCCAGTGCCATACCACGGATAACCAGAGTGAGTGTCTGATTACCGGCTACACCACCCATGCTGGGAACGATGGTATTCAGGATAGCAAGCACGGCCATCTGGCTCAGTGTTGCTTCAAATAAGTCGCTGACCGCTGCGGCAAGGAGGGCGGTGACCAGATTCACAGCCAGCCATACGGAGCGGCGCTGGGTAGATTGTAACACCGGCGCGAAAGTATCTTCTTCATCATCCAGACCGGCCATACTCATCATCGAGTGCTCCGCATCCTCGCGGATAATGTCGACCACGTCATCAATGGTAATACGACCGGCAAGGCGGTTTTTTTCGTCCACAACAGGGGCTGACAACCAGTTGTAACGTTCAAACAGACTGGCAACCTCACCATCAGGCATATTAACAGGGATCGCTTCGGGATCATCATCCATCACCTCTGACACTTTATCGTCGGGATCCGCAGTCAGCAGGCGTGCTACCGGCACAATGCCAACCAGATTATCCGTGCGGTTGACCACGTAAAATGTATCCGTGTTTTCCGGTAGATCCCCTTTCAGTCTGAGATAGCGCAATACCACATCAACAGTTACGTCAGGACGCAACGTAATGGTGTCGGTGTTCATGATAAAACCGGCGGTTTCTTCACCGTAAGACAGTGCCTGTTCTGCCCGGTGTCTGTCCTGAGTATCCATGGACTGCAGAATGTCCTGCAATACTTCATCCGGCAGACTGCTTAAAGTTTCCGCCAGGTCATCGGTGTCCATTTCTTCAAGGGCATCAACAACCTTTTCGGGTACCATCTTGCTGATAATACCGTTACGTACATCTTCTGACAGTTCTTCTAAGATATCGCCGTGAAAATCGCCGTCTATGAGGTCCCAAAGTTCATCACGGGTTCGGGTCGGGCTGGACTCAAGAATCAGGGCAACATCGCTGGGTGGCAGCTCATGCAGCATTTTGCGCACAGAAACAAAACGGCCGTCATTTAACGCCGCATTAAGAGCCCATAGCTGGCTTTGTGCTGATTTGCTTTCGAGTGCTTCTGCCACGGAAATCCTTTGAGAAACAAACAGGGAGGTAAATAAAGAATACCTTACCCTCCGGAAACTGTCATCGGGAAAGCGGCGTATATCTGCCTGCGAATCGCCACAAACCGTCCGTTTGCGCAAATTGTGAGCATCGGGTCGATTTATTGCTGCTGCGCTTCGCTTTGCTCTCTGCGCATCTTTTCAAACAGGGAGGGTTCCCAGGGACGCATCGCCAGCAACATACCAATATGCGTTCGTTCTGAAACCGGTAAAGATGAGTCAGCATCGTTTAATTCTGCCGCTTCCGTTGACAGTTGCTTCAGGCGCTTTTCAATGATCCGGATGGATTCCTCTGAATAGCGGCCACGGATGTATAACCTGAACAGCCAGGGTTCACCCCGCTTCGGCGCCATGAACTTCACCATAACTTCCTGTTCCATAAACTGTGCTAACGGTCCTCCCGGGATCCAGCGGAAATTCTGGCCAATTCGCAGACGGTAGCGGTTGCCGGGTAAAAGTTCTATCAGCCTGAGTTTATCGAGCTTTGCCAGCAGCCTGACACCTTCCAAAGGGTCTATCGCATAATGCCCGGTGATATCGTCAAACTGCCATCCGTCCCTTACCAGCACGGCCATAAGCAAAAGCTTCGGGTTAGCCAGTAACTCTTTTTCCTGTTCTTCAGTTAACTGGGACAGGGCGGGCTGTTCCCGTTCGCTGAGTTGGAACAGTTCACTGAGGGTCAGGTCCATCACATCGCAAATTTGTGCCAGTCTCTCCAGAGTAAAGGCTTCCTGTGCAAAACATCTTTTAATGCTTGCCTCACTCAGGTCAAGGCGCTCCGCCAGAGATTTATAAGTAAAACCCCGCTGCTTCAAACAGCGCTTCAGGGTACCGATGAGTTGCTTAATCTGCTGCATAGTATTAATAAGTGATACTTTTGGTGTTGAAATAGTCTACATCAATTATTTGAGTTTATTAATGTTCTTCTCCGGACTACTGTGAATACACAGTCACTACTGAGGAACTGGAAATGAAACATGGATTGATATCAGGTTTAGCAATACTGACACTGAGTTGCGGCGTAATGGCCGACGATTCAATACAACACAGCGGTCAGGCAAGTAAACACAGTGTGCTTGCAGCAACGGAAAGTGTGCAAACAACAGCATCAGTGGCCAGCGCGGTATCGGTTGCACCGGTCGTGTTAAGTGTGGGAGTGGCAGTGATTGCGGCAGATTCAGCGCACTCCGTTCACCATAGCATTGAGAAAAGCAATAAACCTTTACCGGTGACAAAACGGGTGATTACTGCAGACCCGGCACCTAATGTGGTGATAAACCAGACTATCGTGACACAGGGGAAAGCTCAATGAGGTCCGCGATAGCAATGCTTGCATGTCTGGCGTTGCCTGTATTTGCCGGCAGTCAGGAAGAAGCACCCCGCCGGTATGCGCCGGAGGCGATTATAAAGTTTGCAAAGCAAACTGAGCATTACCTGGCTGAGCAGGGAGCCTATGCGGCCATTATTGCGCGGGTTGGACGGGCACCTGAAGACTTGCCTGAAGGTATTTCATTTACCCATACGGCAATTGCACTGTATTCCGATATTACGCTGGATGACGGCACGGTAGAGCAGGGGTATGCAATACACAATTTATATCAGCTGGCAGATAAGCCGGGTACAAGCGTACTGAAAACGGATTATCCGGTGGATTTCTTTTGGGGAGCAACGGAGTTAAAAACCGGCATAATTATTCCCGATTGGGAAGTGCAGCAGAAAATCGTTGCCTTGTATGCGCAGGACAAAGCGAAATTGCTGCACGAACCGGCCTATTCCGTTATTGCGAGTCCGTTTACGGAAGGAAAGCAAAATTGCACTGAGTACACCCTTGATGTGCTGAATGCTGCTATTTACGACACCACTGACAGTCATCGCCTTAAAAACAATACGCAGGCATGGTTTAAAGCACAGCCGGTGAAGGTTAACAAAATGAAGTTGCGGCTAGGCAGTTGGGTGAGCAGCGGCGTGTCGTTAAGCGACCATCCGGGCGCGATACAAACCGCTACGTTCACCACTATTGCTAATTATCTGGAAAACAATCAACTGGTGGCACATCAAACCGTGCTGTATGCCAGTCACTGATACAAAACGGAGATCATCATGAACGCAAATAAACCTACGAAAGCCTTTTTTATTGCTTCTGTTATTGCACTGCTGACAGGATTTGCCGCTTACATAACCGGACTCCTGAATGCCGATATGCCACTCAATGAAAAAGGCTACTACTTTGCTGTATTTCTGTTTGGACTGTTTGCTGCTGTGTCTGTTCAAAAAACAGTGCGGGACAAAATGGAAGGCATACAGACAACGAAAATATATCTGATGTTGTGCTGGTTTGGCCTTGGTGCTGCTATTGCACTGTTAGTGATTGGTCTGGTAAACGCCAACCTGTTGCTGAGTGAAAAAGGATTCTATGGAATGGCATTCGTCCTGAGTTTGTTTGCCGCGATAACGGTGCAAAAAAATGTCAGGGATAATACGGCAGCAGAATAAGGTGTGAGGTTGAAGGCTCAGCTCGCAGGATCCGGGTCTTTAACATAGCCAGACAGGACGTGATTGAATTTATCGATGAAGCCCGGGTCCACAGATTGTTTACTGAACATGAAGTGGACGTCCTGCACGTTCACGGGATTATCACTGATTTCCAGTTCGAGATGCAGCAGTTCAGCATTAAAGCTAATCACTCTGATATCGTCCAGCACCAAATCGACACGGCCTCTGTTCAGAAACTGTAACCGCCGGTTAATGGAATCCAGATGAATAAGCTGCGCGCTGTACTGCTCAGTGACTGTTTCATTAAACCAGTCGCCATACCATCCGCCGGTATTTAACGCCAGGGTTTTGCCTTCCCTTAGTAAGGTTTCAAGAGATTTGCCGGCATATTCGTCATGATGGGAAGGATGAAAGGCAAAGCTGATGGTTTCTTTGCGGTAAGGAACAGAAAAATAGTTTTTCAGTGCTCTCGCCGGTGTGAAAGCTGCACCTGTAACTACATCAATTTGCCCCAGTTCTATTTGCTGAGTGACCCGTCTTTCAGGCAGGATCTGGCTTTCCAGTGCATAATCCAGCTTGCCTAAAACCGACTTCAACAATTGGTAGTCTTCACCGGCCGGCTCATTATTGTCTGTTATGTACAGATAAGGAGGCCAGGCCGTACCACCGGTTATCAGACTTTTTCTGTGCTCAGCACACCATACTGAGCTTTGAGAAGCCATCACTGTCAAAAAGATGATTAAACTGATGAAACGTTTCAACGGGATTGCCTTTAAGCCTTCGCCGGCACTGCACACTCAGTGGTGTGCCGGCGCTATTCATCTTCGTTAAATCTGCCTGCAATTAATGCCTCGACGGCATCCATTGCAGCTTCAGCATCCGGACCTTCAGAGATCACAGTAACCTGTTCCCCCTGATGACTTTCCATCATCATCAGTCCCAGCACACTATTGGCATTAGCCTGCTTATCGCCTTTTTGTAAAATAACTTCGGCATCAAACTGATTCGCCAGTTGCACCAACTGCGTTGCAGCTCTGGCATGCAGGCCCAGTTTATTAACAATAGTCAGAGATTTCTCTATGCGCATTATTTACTTTGCTCCCTGTGGCGGATCTGGACATCAGGATGAGATTCCCGGAAGTTTTTCGCCAGTGATTCCGCTACATAAACTGAACGGTGCTGTCCGCCTGTACATCCGATAGCGACTGTCACATAACTGCGGTTGTTCCGTTCAAGGTGTGGCAACCAGGTCGTGATGAGGTTCTGAATCTGCCAGATAAATTTGGTCACTATAGGCTGGGAACTGAGGAAAACCTGAACCGGTGTATCCAGGCCTGTCAGGTGTTTTAAATCCGGCTCCCAGTGAGGGTTTGGCAGAAAACGGGCGTCAAACACATAGTCTGCATCTTTGGGAATACCGTGTTTAAAGCCGAATGATTCAAATACCAGAACAAGTCGTGAGCTTTTCTTACCGAGGATACGCTCGCGGATTAATTCTGCCAGCTGGTGGATGCTCAGAGAGTCGGTATCAATATTCAAATCCGCTCTTTCCGCTACAGGCGCCAGCAGTTCACGTTCTGTCTGGATGGCATCTGACAATGACTTATTCAGTTTGGCCAGCGGATGTAACCGCCGGGTTTCGCTGAACCGGCGCACCAGCATATCGTCACTTGCGTCAATATATACGATGGTGACAGTCCATGACTCCGGCAGGTAGTCGAGAATTTCAACCAGCTCAGAAGGCTCTTTAGGCAAGTTTCTGACATCAATACTCACAGCTACCTGCTCGTATTCATCGGCGACAGTGTGTGTCAGGGCTGGTAACAGATTAACCGGAATATTATCGACGCAGTAGTACCCCAGATCCTCAAGGGCACGAAGTGCTACTGATTTTCCTGAACCGGAACGTCCGCTGATGATGATTAACTTCACGCCGTTTCTCCTGAAGTCACGTGTTGTCGGTGCGTATTACACTAAGTTACTGTAATGCGCGAATAATATCATCACTTGTCTGAGCTTTGCGGATAGTTTTTATGGTTTCTTTATCGCTGAGTTTTCCGGCAACCATGGCCAGAGTTTGTAAATGTCCTTCGGTTTGTTCCTGAGGGACAAGCAGAGTAA
This sequence comes from Alteromonas sp. ABV2_168, assembly GCF_056161165.1. NCBI lineage: Bacteria > Pseudomonadati > Pseudomonadota > Gammaproteobacteria > Alteromonadales > Alteromonadaceae > Alteromonas > Alteromonas sp. ABV2_168. The sequence goes on from NZ_JBSWYQ010000003.1 coordinate 369,724, forward strand.
AGAAAATATCCACAGGTTTGTTGTCGATAGCATCAAAATCGATGGCGGGTGTGCTGGTAACTACGATGGCGATGACATTTTCCAGTCCGGCCAGGCGACCGTGGGGGAGGGCAATGCCGTTACCTATACCTGTGCTGCCCATTCGCTCACGGGCCAGCAGGCTACTTAACACGGTGGCTTCATCAACATCGGGGTTATTTTTAGCTGCAATCCCGCTGATGATTTCGAGAATGCGTTTTTTGCTATTGCACTGGACCGCACACTCGGTGCGGTCCAGGCTGACTATGGCTTGTATATCCATGAATTCAATTAGTGCTTTTTAAGCTTTTCCTTGTGTTTCAGGACCTGCCTGTCGAGCTTATCGACCATGCTGTCAATGGCAGCATACATGTCCTGATTTTCGGAAGAGGCGAAGACTTCCGCGCCGCTAAGATGAACCGTTGCTTCTGCTTTTTGGCTAAGCTTTTCAACATTTAAAATAACGTGCACATTTGATATGTGGTCAAAATGACGTTCCAGTTTGCTGAACTTAGTATCGACATAATTACGCAAAGAATCAGTGATCTCAATGTGATGACCAGAAAGGTTGATTTGCATATTTCGTCTTCCTTATTTTGAGCAGCCTTAAGTTAGATAAGGCTTTTGCGTTGGTTAGACGGCGGGATCGACAAGGATTCCCGGTACTTTGCTATTGTTCGCCGGGCAACCATAATGCCTTGATCGGCCAACAACGAAGCAATCTTGCTGTCACTCAGTGGCTTGCTTGGCTTTTCAGCGGCAACCAGCTTTTTAATCAGGGCGCGAATCGCTGTAGATGAACACTCACCACCTGATTCAGTGGCAACGTGGCTGGAGAAGAAATACTTCAACTCGAAAATACCACGGGGCGTGTGCATGTACTTCTGCGTTGTTACCCTGGAAATAGTAGATTCGTGCATATCTACCATTTCTGCGACATCATTCAGCACCATTGGTTTCATCATTTCAGGGCCATGCTCAAAAAAGCCCATCTGTTGCTGAACAATACAATTTGCTACTTTCAGCAGCGTATCGTTCCGGCTCTCAAGGCTCTTAATAAACCATTTTGCTTCCTGCATGTGAGAGCGGATAAATTGTGAATCACTGCTGTTTCTTGCTTTACGGCTCATTGCAGCATACTGCTGATTAACACTGAGCTTAGGCAGGCTGTCGGGGTTTAATTCTACAACCCAACGGCCATTTTTCTTCGCAACCGATACATCCGGAATGACATATTCGGGTTCTTTCGTAATTAATGCACTGCCCGGACGGGGATTAAGCGTTTGCAGCAAACGCATCGCTTCCCGTAACTGATCTTCTTTCAGGCGGGTTTTACGCATTAACGTACGGTAATCTTTACTGCCTAACAGATCGGAATGCTCTCTGAGCAGTAGTTTGGCTTCTTCCAGCCACGGTGTTTCCGGTGCAAATTGCGCCAGCTGAACTAACAAGCACTCCTGCGGTGTGCGGGAGCCGGAACCGAGAGGATCAAATAGCTGAATACGTTTAAGTACGCACTCAACCTCATCTTCTTCTACGGGCTCTTCCATATCTTCACTGTTTACGCTTTGCAGAATGTCGTCAACGGTAACCGTTAGATAGCCGGACTCATCAATGGAATCGATGATCGCCAGCGCGATGGCGCGGTCTGTGTCAGAAAAAGGTGTCAGACGCATTTGCCACAGCAGATGGTCCTGAATATTTTCGGTGGTTTCACCCTGAAAGATTTGTTCATCATCACCCCCGGAAGGGCCGGGCGCGGGGGCAGAAGACGCAGAAATGTACTCATCCCAGGTACTGTCGATGGGCAGCTCATCCGGTAAATCATTCTTTTCCAGTGCTTCACCGGTATCCATGCTGTCAGAAGATGAGGCTGTTGCAGACTCTTGCATGCTGTCATCATTGTCGATGTTATTTTTCTCAATTACATCGTTGTCGGAGCTGTCGTCGACTTCCAGCAAAGGATTAGAATCGAGAGCTTCCTGAATTTCTTGTTGTAAGTCCAGCGTAGACAACTGCAATAGCTTGATCGCCTGCTGAAGCTGAGGCGTCATTGTTAGTTGTTGGCTAAATTTTAACTGTAAAGATGGTTTCATCTACGTCTTATATAAACTCTAAAAAGGACATCCGGTTGTAGCGGTGTGAGTGCCGGTGGCGAAATCTCCGCTAAATGCTCATCCCGATATCTTAACTATAGCCTGAATTGCTCACCAAGGTATACATCACGAACTTTTTGATTACTTAATACCTGTTCTGCGGTGCCCTGAGCAATCAGTTCTCCATGACTGACGATATAGGCCTCTTCACACACATCAAGGGTTTCCCTGACATTGTGGTCGGTGATGAGGATACCGATACCTCTGTCCCGTAAGTGCTGAATGATCTTCTTTATATCATTAACCGAAATCGGGTCAACTCCGGCGAAGGGTTCATCGAGCAAAATAAATTGCGGATTGGCTGCCAGTGCGCGGGCAATTTCAACCCGGCGGCGTTCGCCACCCGACAAACTCATACCTGTACTATTACGTATATGATTAATATTAAATTCATCAAGTAGTGCATCCGCTTCCTGTTCACGTTGATGACTTTTTAAGTCTTTACGCGTCTGTAATATCGCCATGATGTTTTCATGTACGGTCAGCTTGCGGAAAATGGATGCCTCCTGGGGTAAATAGCCAATTCCCCGGCGGGCACGTTCGTGCATTGGCTGGTGCGTCAGCTCCTGCTCATCAATGAGGATTTTGCCTTTGTCCAGCGGCACAAGACCGACAATCATGTAAAACGTTGTGGTTTTACCTGCACCGTTAGGACCCAGCAGACCTACTATCTGTCCGGTAGAAACCGATAAACTAACGTCACGGACGACCTGGCGTGATTTATACGACTTTGCCAGGTGAGTCGCACTCAGGGTTGCCATGTAACTCAGTTACCCTCGTTTTCGTTGCTGTCTGAAGTCTTGTTCTCTTCCTTCAGCTCTTTAACTGTGTCAGGACGGAAAACCGTGGTTACCCGGCCGTTGCTGTTACTTTCACCGCCGGTTGCCAGAAGTTGCTCTTTTGACATGTCATAGGTGATGCTATCTCCCTGGACCATGCTGGTATCTTGCTGGATTTTCGCATCACCTTGCAAGGAAATAAGTTGTTTGGCTACTTCGTAGCGAATTTCATTTGCGCTGGCTTTTACTTTTGCGCCGTCATCCAGCGTTTGAGAATAAGTGGCTGGTTTTCCGCGGGCAATAAAAACCTCTTTCCCTTCGCCTTCACTGGCGATGGCTTCAACTTCATCTGCGGCAATGATGAGTGAACCCTGGGTAATCTTCACATCGTCTTTAAAAACCGATTTCTTCTTTTTACCGTCAATAAACTGTGACTTAGCATCCACGGTAATAGGCTTTTCAAAATCACCGGAGCCGGCCATTGCCTCACCGGCAGCAGCAAGCAGCGCTATTGCTGCGAAAAGGCTAACTGCCCGGGGAATAAATTGTCTGCACATGATCAATTAACTCATATTGTTGGGTACGCAGGTTTGCATTGAAACCGTTACTTTTAATGATGGTCTGTACACCGCGTATATCTACCGGCTGGTCTGAAGTCATGGTTTTGTCATCCAGATTCACCTTAATAAAATTGGTTGTGATGGTCTGGATAAACTCTTCAGGGTTCAGGCTTTTTATCAGCACATTGTCTTCCAGCTGGATCAGGTCATCGTTGTAGAGTGTGCCTTCATCAGCGGTGACTTGCCATGGGGCCTCGTCATCATTCACATAGACAGTGTATTTGGGTTGGTCGAATAACACAAAGCCTAGTTGGTCGTAATGCTCCATAGAGGCGGCAAAGACTTCGTGGTTGAGTTTGCCTTCTTCGTTATACAGCGTAGTTGTCAAATTCTTTGCTTTATAGGCAGGGCGTAAGGCGTCTGCACCGGCTTTTTTCGCCGGAGCCTGCTCTTCTGCCATCCAGACCGGAAGGTACATCAGCAGCGCCATAACAAACAGCGCAGAAATACTGATCCCTAAACGGTTCATACGCTGGCCCCGTGTATGGTGTCCAGCGTGCCGAGCGCCTGTAAAATCACATCACAGACTTCCCGTACTGCGCCGAATCCACCATTTTTTGTGGTGATCCAGTTCGCTTCGCGGGTGACGGCCGGATGGGCATCTTTCACCGCAATTTTTGTTTCGGCAAACCGGTACATGCCAAGATCCGGCATATCATCACCGATGGCTGCGACCTCTGATGGCGCCAGATTCAACTTTTCGCACAACTGAGCCATAGCCGTGGCTTTATCTTCCTGACCCTGAATAATGTGCTTCACATTCAGGGCGGTCATGCGATTCTTTACAATGGCCGAGTCGCGGCCGGTAATGACAGCAACGTCCACACCACTGTTTATTAATGCCTTAACGCCATAGCCATCGCGGGTGTGAAAGGCTTTTAACTCTTCACCATTGTTGCCAAGATAAATTCTGCCGTCAGAAAATACGCCGTCGATATCACAAACGAGCAGTTTCAGCCCTTTGAGTTTTTCAAACCGCTCTTCACTGATCACACCGTAAAAAGTGACTTCATGTCCCATCAGAGAACTCCTGCTTTAAGCAACATATGCATGTTGAATGCGCCCACGGGGTGATCATTTTCATCCACCACCATCAGCGCACTGATCTTGTGTTTTTCCATTAAATTTAACGCTTCCACTGCCAGTGTACCGGAGCGGGTAGTTTTCCCGCCGCGGGTCATAACATTGGCTACCGGAGTGGTATGAATGTCGGTTCTGGCGTCCAGAATTCGTCTCAGATCGCCGTCGGTAAAAATACCGCCGAGTTTGCCGCTGTCATCTGTAATACCTGTCATTCCCAGACCTTTAGAAGATATTTCCAGCAGAGCCTGTGAAATGGTCGCGGCAGACGATACAAGAGGAAGAGCGTCGCCGGTCAGCATGATATCGCCCACTTTGAGTAACAGTTTCCGGCCCAGACTGCCGCCCGGGTGAGAGAGGGCGAAATCATCTGACGTAAATCCTTTAGCATCCAGCAGTGCAATGGCCAGCGCGTCACCCATTACCAGCGTTGCCGTAGTACTTGAGGTCGGTGCAAGCCCCAGCGAACAGGCTTCTTTTTCCACACTGATGTTGAGTACCACATCGGCATGCTGGCCGAGGGTGCTTGATTCGCTGTTCGTCATCGCGATGACAGGCACAGACAGCCGCTTGACCACGGGAAGCAGGTTCACCAGTTCGCCGGTTTCTCCGGAATTTGAAATGGCCAGCAATATGTCTGTCTGGCTAAGCATGCCGAGATCGCCATGATTGGCTTCGCCCGGGTGCATGAAAAAAGCCGGTGTGCCTGTACTGGCAAGTGTCGCAGCAATTTTACGCCCGATGTGGCCGGATTTCCCCATGCCGCATACGACTACTTTGCCTTTGCATTCAGACAACAAGGTGCAGGCTTGCTCAAATTTATTGTCCAGCCGGGATGCCAGCGCACTTACAGCGCTGGTTTCAATTTCTATGACCCGTCTGGCTGACGCGATATACGGTGAATTACTCATTTAACCAAATAACCAGAATTGATACGCCACAAAGCATAGTACAAAGATGCCACCTTCCAGGCGGCCTAACTGGCGCTTGCCGATAAAATTAAAGCTCAGGAAAAATAATAACACTGTGAGACCAAACATCACCCACATGTCTCTGTTATACACATTCTCATCCAGTAGCCCGGGAGCAATGAGTCCCGGCATACCCAATACCGCCAGCAGATTAAAGATATTCGAACCGATAACATTTCCCAGTGCCAGGTCGCTTTCACCTTTCAGTACACCGGCCACACTGGCGGCCAGCTCCGGTAAGCTGGTGCCCAGCGCTATGATTGTCAGGCCGATCATCAGGTCGGACACACCGAAAAAATGGGCGATATCTACTGCCGCATTCACCATAAAATGGGCGCTGAGTGGCAGTAACACAATACCCACGCCAACCCACAACACTGCAGAACCGGTATTTACACCGTCAGGGATTTCTCCGTCGGTTTCTTTCACCAGCGGATCTTCCTTATCTACCTGTAACGATATCCAGGCCATACCTGCGAGTACAAATACAAACAGGCCGAGGAGAATCATGCCTTCCAGATGAGCCAGTTTGCCGTTATTAAGAAAGAACATGGCAAGCACGGTTACACCAAGCAGAACCGGGAATTCACGTTTTAATGTAGAGGAAGAGACGACGAGCGGTTTTACCAGGGCCGTGATACCCAGCACGAGGGCAACATTAGTAATATTTGAGCCCAGCGCATTACCTACCGCTGTGTTCATATTGCCATTTGAGGAGGCGATAGCCGATACAACAATTTCCGGTGCTGATGACCCCATAGCGACAATGGTTAAACCAATCATCATGGGGGAGATTCCGATATTTTTCGCCAGTGCGGAAGCGCCATAAACGAAGCGGTCGGCACTCCAGCTAAGTACAGCAAGACCCAGCAGGAAAATACAGATAGAAAGTATCACAAGTTACCATTCGTCCTTTGTTTTTTCGGATTGTCGCAAAAAGTACAGCATTTGCATACGGTTTAGATAGAATACCTGCTAATACGGTTGCAACTGGTTATAAGTGCAACAGTTGCTGTTGCTTTTCCGCTATCTGCAAGCATATTTCTGCTCTGTATCAACAACATCAATGTGATAAATCATCCGGATTGTCAAAAACTGTCAGCATGATGACAAAAGTGTAATCGCGCTGTGACGGGTTTTTTTACGTACAAAAGAGAGTGGTCAGTCTTGAGGCTGGCTCTGATGGCATGATTCTCGCTGGCTAACTTGCCGGAACCGGAGAAATTTGTGCAGACAGTGGCAATAAAAGCAAGCGTAAAGTTTTCGAAAAATGCGAACACACCTTGTAACTTTTTCGTTTTGGCGGCTGTCCTCAAATGAAGATACAATGGTGTATGTAAAATCGGGTAGTAGCATTTTCTGCTACTGCCGGCAAAGAACATAAAGGGAAGGCGCGTCTTCAAGAATATGGGAAATTTAGTGGAAATAGACAACATGACATTCCGGCGCGGATCCCGCGTTATCTATGACGGAGTGTCGATTGTTGTTCCCAAAGGCAAGATTACAGCGGTAATGGGCCCGAGCGGAATCGGCAAAACAACGTTGCTGAAATTGATTGGCGGGCAGCTCCCGCCGGATGAAGGCGATATCCGCTTCGATGGCGACAGTATTGTTTCTATGAGTCGCAGCGAGTTATACAAAACCCGTCGTCGCATGAGCATGTTGTTTCAGAGCGGAGCGCTTTTTACTGACATGACGGTACGCGACAACGTAGCGTTTCCGCTCAGAGAACATACAAAACTCAGCGATGATATTATCAACACCATTGTCGCACTTAAGCTACAGGCTGTAGGGTTACGTGGTGCGGCAGATATGATGCCCAGTGAACTGTCCGGTGGTATGGCCAGACGTGCTGCATTGGCCCGTTCTATTTCTCTGGATCCGGATCTCATCATGTATGACGAGCCGTTCGCTGGCCAGGACCCCATCTCCATGGGGGTGCTGGTGAAATTGATTCGTGAACTGAATGATGCCCTTGATGTCACCAGTATCGTAGTGACACACGATGTCACGGAAGTGCTTACCATTGCTGATTACATATACATCCTGGCGGATAAGCGCATTATCGGTCAGGGCACTGCCGAAGAAATTCAAAACAGCGATTCTGCGCTGGTTCAGCAGTTTCTGAATGGTGAAGCCGATGGACCGGTGCCATTTCACTATCCGGCGAAAGACTTATCCGACAGTTTGTTCGGGGGTAAGTCATGAAGTTTCTTCAACAAACCGGCGCTGCAACCATTGCCAAAGTCGCTGCAATTGGCCGTGCAGGCATCATGCTTTCCGGTGCCTTATTTGCAGCTCCCAAAGTTAAGAATATCTCACTGACCATTCGTCAGCTTTATGTTGTAGGTGTGCAATCACTGCTGATTATTCTGGTATCAGGCCTGTTCATTGGCATGGTAATGGCTTTGCAGGGCTATACCATTCTGGTGGGCTATGGAGCTGAAGGCAGCCTGGGGCCCATGGTCGCACTGTCATTGTTACGGGAACTGGGACCGGTGGTCACCGCATTACTATTTGCCGGTCGTGCAGGTTCTGCATTAACCGCCGAAATCGGGTTAATGAAAGCCACAGAGCAATTATCCAGTCTGGAAATGATGGCGGTGGATCCTCTTCGCAGAGTGGTTGCTCCCCGTTTCTGGGCCGGCATGATCGCTATGCCGTCACTGGCAATGATATTCAGTGCGGTTGGTATCCTGGGTGGTCACCTGGTTGGTGTCGACTGGCTGGGTGTTGATGGCGGTAGTTACTGGTCGTTGATGCAATCAACGGTTGAATGGCAAAAAGATGTGGTCAACGGCGTCATAAAAAGCCTCGTGTTTGCCCTGGTTGTGACCTGGATTGCCATATTTAAAGGATATGATTCGGTTCCGACCTCAGAAGGCATCAGTAAAGCCACGACGGAAACCGTTGTTTTTTCATCATTAGCTGTATTGGGGTTGGACTTCGTACTCACTGCCCTGATGTTCGGAATTGAGTAGAGGATAGAAATGAATAAGTACAAAACGGAAGTGATGGTTGGTGTATTTGTGGTGCTGACTATTGCAGCCACCTTATTGCTGGCTTTGAAAGTGGCAAACCAGACCATGACCAACGCAGGCGACACGTATAACCTCTACGCCAAATTCGACAACATTGGCGGCCTGAAAGTGCGCTCTGCGGTAAAAGTGGGCGGTGTGACAATTGGTCGTGTAACAGATATTCATCTGGATAAAGAAGACTACACGCCGGTTGTGACGCTGAGCATTTCTACCAGTTACGAAGGATTTCCTGATACCAGTTCGGTATCCATACTGACATCCGGCCTGCTGGGTGAGCAATACGTCGGATTTCAGCCCGGTTTTTCCTTCGACGGGGTTGAAGAGCTGAAAGACGGTGACTATTTACAAGACACCAAGTCTGCGCTGGTGCTTGAGGATCTGATTGGTCAGTTCCTGTTCAACCGCGGCGGCAGCAGCGACAGTAACGAATAATTGAAACAAATTCCGTGATGCGGGGGTCTGATTCCTTAAGGCTACCGCACCACAACAAGGACACAATTTTAGGAGATTAAGTGTTGAAAAAGCTTTTATTGATTGCCGGCTTACTGGTTGCAAGTGTAACTGGCGGGGTGCAGGCCCAGGAAGTTAACGAACAAAACCCGTACGCACTGGTTAAAGAAGCCGGTCAGAAAACCTTTGATCGCATCAAAGCCAGTCAGGCGCAGATCGAGAAAGATCCTGAAGAACTGCGCACCATCATGAAAGAAGAGCTGTTGCCTCATATCGATTATCAGTTCGCGGCTTTTAAAGTGCTGGGTAAATACTTCAAGTCAGTACCCAAAGATAAATTATCAGAATACGTTCAGGTATTCAGACAGTACCTTATCACGACTTATGCGGTAGCAATGGGTTACTACGATAATCAGAAAGTGACTTTCGAGCCTGAAGGAGACTTTTCAGATAAGAAGTCTGTGACTGTACGTGCTGTCGTTCAGGATCCCGGTCGCCCGGACATTAAAGTGGCATTCCAGGTTCGTAAGGACAGCCGGACTAATGAATGGAAAGCCTATGACATGGTCGCTGAAGGCATCAGCCTGCTGGACAGCAAGCGCAGTGAATTCGAACCTATTCTGCGTCAGGAAGGCATTGATGCCGTGCTGAAATTAATGCGCGAGAAAATTGAACAGCCTGTGGGCGAGCAAGTTAAGCAGGCACAAGATAAGGATGCTGCGTGAGTCTTTTTCAGCTAGGTGAAAATGGTATTGTGCATATTCACGGTCACCTCGACCGTGATACACTCGCTAAAAATTGGTGGGACATGTTAAGTTCCACCGAAAAATCCGCTCTGGCAAAGCAGGGGCGCTGCATACTCGATTTAGGGGATGTAGAGCGAATCGACAGTGCCGGTCTCGCCTGGTTGATCAACGCTGTGCGTGACGGCAAAGGCAATCACGTAGATGTATTACTGGCACAGGTGCCGGAGAAACTACTGAAACTGGCTAAAATCAGCGACGTCGACACCCTGTTGCCCGTAGAATAATACGTTTCCAAATCTAAGAGTTAGCAGACCATGGAATTATCTGATATCGAAACTTTGCTGAAAGACAAGCTGGGTTTAACTGAAGTACACGTTAAAGGCGAAGGTTCACATTTCACAATTATTGCTGTCAGTGACAGCTTCAATGAAATGAGCCGCGTGCAGCGCCAGCAGGCTGTTTACGGTCCGCTGCAGGACAAAATTGCTGATGGCTCAATGCATGCCATTTCTATTAAAACCTTCTCTGAAGCAGACTGGCAGCGTGAGCGTCAGTTCCACGTACCTCAATAACGGTAAATACATCTGTGGATAAACTCGTAATAAAAAAGAGCCCGCCACTGAATGGCGAAGTACGTATCAGTGGTGCTAAAAACGCTGCGCTGCCGTTATTATTTACCCCGCTTCTTACCTCTGACACGTGTCGTTTTACTAACGTACCTGCACTCAGAGATATCAATACCACCACGGCTTTACTGAAAGAACTGGGTGCAGAAGTCTCCCGGCCGGCAACGAATGAAGTCGTTATCTCATCTGCATCACTGAACAGTGTGACTGCATCGTATGACCTGGTAAAGACCATGCGTGCGTCCATTCTGGTTTTGGGGCCTTTACTTGCGAAGCAGGGAAAAGCGAATGTTTCCTTACCCGGAGGCTGTGCTATCGGCGCACGTCCGGTGAATTTGCATTTGTCTGGCCTGGAGCTGATGGGGGCAAAAATTGAAGTCGACGAAGGTTATATTCGCGCTGAAGTAGACGGCCGCCTGAAAGGGGCGCGAATCTTCATGGATATGGTCAGTGTTGGTGCCACGGAAAACCTGATGATGGCAGCAGCGCTGGCAGACGGTATCACCGAGCTGGAAAATGCTGCACGTGAACCGGAAATTGTCGACCTTGCTAACTGTCTGAACCAGATGGGGGCAAAAGTTAAAGGTGCAGGTACCGATCATATCACCATAGAAGGCGTGGAACGATTAAACGGTTGTGATTACCGTGTATTGCCGGACCGTATTGAAACCGGAACGTTCCTTGTCGCTGCTGCGGTATCAGGTGGCAAAGTTAAATGCCTGGATGCTGCACCGGACACGCTGGAAGCCGTACTTAATAAGTTACGACAGGCTGGTGCCGTCATCACCACAGGTGATGACTGGATTGAACTGGATATGCAGGGCAGAAAGCCTAAAGCGGTGCAGGTGAAAACCGCCCCTCATCCGGCTTTCCCGACAGACATGCAAGCGCAGTTTGTCACGCTGAACTGCGTGGCAGAAGGTTCCGGTGTGATTACTGAAACTATCTTCGAGAACCGTTTCATGCATGTGCCCGAGTTACAACGTATGGGCGCTGAAATCGCGCTTGAAGGTAACAGTGCGCTGACGAAAGGGGCATCGCGACTTAAAGGTGCGCCGGTGATGGCCACAGATTTACGGGCATCAGCAAGTCTGGTTATTGCAGGTTTGATTGCTGACGGTGAAACCCACGTGAGCCGTATTTACCACCTTGATCGTGGCTACGAAGGCATTGAAGAAAAGCTCAGTGGTTTAGGGGCTAACATTACCCGCGAAAAAGAATAACCTGACAAGGGCATCGTTACAGTTTGCCTGTTTACGATTGCCCTTACCGGAACTTCGGAAAACGTAATAAAAAGTCAGCGCCACCAAGCTGACTTTTTTGTACCTCACATTCCCCGTCATGCCACAGCATAATGCGCCTGACGATGGCCAGACCCAAACCGGCACCGCCACGCTCACGGCTTCTTGCTGTATCAGGACGGTAGAATGGGACAAAAATTTTCTCTTTGTTTTCTTCGCTTACCCCGGGTCCGTCATCTTCCACATGCAAAACAATATGGGCCCGGTTGTCGCTCACCCGGAGCCGCACTTCCGTTCGGGCGTAGCGGATGGCATTTAGCAGCAGATTTTCAATAGCTCTGCCAATGTAATAATCGTCTCCCAGAACCACTAAACCGTCATTGTCCGCAGTAACTGAAACTGAGATGGCGGTATTTCCGGCAGTCCGTTCTGCTAAATTTTCCGCCATCGCCCTTAACGGGATCTGGCTGACATTCAGTTCAGGCTGACGTCCGTCGTGACGCAAATAGTCCAGCATTTCCTGTACCATACGCTCAAGTTCATTCACGTCTTCCCGCATCGCCTTCCATCCTTCTTCATCAGCGGGACGTTCTGTTGCCAGCGCAAATTTAAGCCGGGCCAGCGGGGTACGCAGTTCGTGCGCGACTGCACCGGTCATTTCTTTATGCCGGTTAAATAATTCGGTTACCTGTGCACTGAGCTGATTTAACGCTTTAGCGATAGGCGCAACCACCGAGCGTTTAGGCAGCCATATTTTCCCGAAAGACCCATCGGCGTTCACATTGCTCAGGCCGCGGGTAATGGTGGTGAGATCCCGCCAGAGTGGCCAGAGCCAGAGCGCAATCAATGCCCCGAGCAGAACGTAGAAAACCGTTGAATACCACAGGGCGCGTGAAAGAGAGCCGGTAACCGGCAGGGTCAGTTCATACAACGTGGTGTCGTCTGCGCGGGCGTATAACTGTATTGAGTCCTGATAGAACAGAGGAACGACTTCGCCGTTTGCCAGCGCCTGTTCCGATGCCGGACTGAAAGCCAGTGAAGCGGCAGGGATCACTCTGGGTTCCAGTTTTGCGCCGGCAAGCCAGGCGGCTCTTTCCTCCGGTTTCCTGGCAACAGTTTCAAGTGCTCTGACAATATCCGTTGCCTCGTCACTCAGGCCTTCGTCTGATGTAAAAAATAACGGCTCCAGCGCGGCACTTAACCCCGCCAGAGCAAGCGCGATAAAAAGATAAAGGCTCAGGAAAAGGCGGGTCACTTTAATCCCACGCGTCTGCAACGAAGAAGAAGCCTTTACCCCAAATCGTTTTTATACGGTAAGGGTTGCTGGGATTATCGTGAAGCTTTTTCCTGAGTCTCGACACCCGAACGTCAGCGGAACGGTCAAGGCCATCATATTCTCTGCCGATGATCTCTTCGTAAATGGTGTTCCGGTCCACTACTTCAGAGGGGTGACTGGCGAGCAGCCATAACATATCGAATTCGTGACTGGTCAGGGTGATTTCTTCACCGTGTAATAATACCTGTCTGGCCGCTTTATCGACGGTAAGGTTTCCATAAGTCAAAACCGGTTCACGTCCCGCTTCATTGAGCCGTCCGGCAGATTTGATACGACGCAGGAGTGCATGAACACGTGCCAGCAGAACTCTGGGTTCTATGGGCTTGGTGACATAATCATCTGCGCCGATTTCCAGTCCCAGCACCTGGTCGAAATCATCATCCCGGGCGGTCATAAACAGTAGCGGGCCTTCATAATGACGTCTCAGATGCTTGCAGAGTGTAAAGCCATCATCACCCGGTAACATCACATCCAAAATGACCAGTGACGGCTTCTGCAGCTTTACTGTTGAGATAAGCTGACTACCGTCAGCCATTGCAGTGACTTCAAAATGATGCTGCTGAAGAAAATCTTTGACCAGCGTGCGTAAACGGGCGTCATCTTCCACCAGGACAATATGTGACATCAGAACAGACTCCATGGATCACGAACCCGTTTTCGCTTTTCTTTTTGTTTCCATTTCACCAGCAATTTTTGGGAATAGATAACATCGCCACGGGTATTTTTTATAAAAATCCAGCTGTCCTGCATTAGCCGGACAGTCTGAGGCGGCAGGATCCCTGTACCGCAGAAAAGCTGTTTCTCATCTGCATAAACACAAAATTCATTGTCAACCGCATGTTGTGGTACATGAATAGTGATGCGCATTTCACAGGGCTCTGTTTGTTGTTCTCCAACACATATCTGGGGCATGATCTCCCAGCTTTCTCCCCGTGCCGTGTTGCAGAGCAGAAAAGTAAATACGAGTATTATTGTTATGATCTTCCCTGACACACCCGGCTCCGCTAAAACTGGTATGTCAGGCCGGTGAAGACCGTGAGAATATCATGACCGGTCAACAACGGGCTTTCCGTCACCGCGTCGGGAAGATACTGATAACGGGTAAAGGCCAGTAAGCCCCAATGTTTGTTAAATTGCCTGGTTACCGCTACATTGACACCCGGCCTGAATCCGCTGCCGGCACTGTACCAGAGCCGCTTATCTGGAGTGTCCTTTCCATCAATACCATAGTAATAGTCGTTAAATGTCCTGTTGTTCCATACCAGTTGCGGACTGACACTGAACAGCCATTTCTGCCAGCGGTGACTGAAACGCCAGGCAATACGGGCCTTTACACCCTGATGGATCCCTGCGATGTCTTTCTCTACTGAAAATTGCCACTCGTTGGTTGGTGAGCTGCCGGCGTGGAACCGTACTCCTGCATGTCCGCCATTTCGGCGATCTGCGATACTGTCTACGTTGATCTCTGTATTGGCTTCGGCGGCCGGAGTGACAGCCAGCTGCTCACGGGAAAACAGCTCTGCCGGGGTGGCATCGAAACCTTCATAGGAAAAGAAAGGGCGGGCTTCACGATCGATAACCAGATAGGCATCAACAGACAAACCCGGCTGGTTACTTTGCCATTGATAACCGAGTTCAAAATTATCAAAATAAAAGGACTCAGCGTACCAGGCTATATCGCCAATCAGAATCAGTGACTGTGTATTGCCGCCTCTCAACGGATTAGTCCGGCCGCCTGCACCAACGGCCGCGGCTACCCGCCACTGACCTGTATCAATGCATTCACCTTTACTGTTGCATCCACTCGCCGCGAGGGCAGGGCCAGTGAAAAGGGTGCAAATGAGAATGAACAAACGAATTTTCAACAAACAAAACTCTTCAGGTGACGTACCGGTAATCTGATGCAGCCAACAGATTAGCCTGCCGGCGGATTGCAAGAAAGGGGCAGTTACAATTTAAAACAAATCTGTACGCTTTGGATCTGACGAAGTGTGTCAAGGCAGGTATGCTGGCTGCACATCTTCTTAAACTGAATTAACAAGTGGTTTACATCGTCAGTAAACGTTACGGGATAGTTCGGGAAAATCACTGAAAAGAATATTAAATAATACTGAATTGCTTTTGCTGGCTGTCAATTTTTTGCAATCTGTGGTACATATACTTTTGTCTGAGTTGACAGTTATCTTTTTAATCTGTCTACCGGTCGAAAAAGACAAAAAAATAACAAGTCCATAGGCATTTCTGGTTTGTATTAAGAGGTAACTGATTACCCGGTTAAGCATTTCAGAGATAGACCTGACGAATCCATCTCAATTTGTTTGTATAGACACAATACAAGTATGTGGTTCAGGGAAGTGTCAAAATTAATGGATAAGATTGAATTTATTGGGGTTCGCGCGTGAGTAATGTAATTTCAGTCCGGCAACAGTTCCGGCGGGTACTGAGTACTGATCCAAAGGATGCTATACCAGCAGTGTTGTTCAGCCTGATGGTGGCCACTATCGTATTTATCGGTGAGCCGCCTTATGCACTGGCTAAAGAGCCTGATTTAGAGAAAACAGCACAGACAGAGAGGCATTGTCCTGACAATCTTCCCTGCCAGACAATGAAAAACCGGAGTTAAAGCTCCGGTTTTTTGTTTCAGACGAACGTCTCCGGCAACAACCGGAAAGCATCAGGCGGTCTTATGATGCCGGTTGCCCCAGCTCTGCCACCGTTGCTGAAATCATCATATTCTCCCCGCCACGGCTGACGTTCAGCTCGAGTGTCGTACCGGGGTCTGTTTCGGCAATCATATCCAGTGTTTTCGATGCACTTTCCAACTGTATGCCGTCAATGGCCAGAATCACATCTCCGGCCCGTAAACCTGCCTGATCAGCAGGGCTACCGTTGGCCACTGCCGTGACTTCAATACCGGGCGTTCCACGATATTCGCTTCCAAGGAAGCCCAGTTGTCCGCGGATCACCTTGCCATTCTGGATGATGTCATCCATTACCCGTCGCGCCAGTTCATAAGGGACAGCAAAGTTAATACCGTCCACGTTACGCACGCCGTTACGGGAATCCCTGACCTGGAAGTTGGCATTGGTGATGCCTACCAGAGTACCGTTGCTGTCGACCAGTGCGCCGCCGGAGTTACCCTGATTCAGTACCGCATCTGTCTGAATAAAATCAACGTAGTTAGACAGTCCGTTGCGTCCGGCGCGGCTGACAATACCATGAGTAATCGTTTGACCGAGATCGAAAGGGTTGCCGATGGCCATGACCATGTCACCAACGTGCAAATCAGGCTCGTCCATCTGAGGAATAACATGCAGGCTGTCCGCATTCACTTTAAGCACGGCAAGGTCAGTAAGCTGATCAGTACCGACAATCTGTGCTTCCAGAACCCGGCCGTCCTGCACAGCAACAAAAATGCTGTCGGCGTTTTCGACTACGTGGTTACAGGTTAACAGGTAACCATTTTCTGTCATGATGACGCCGGACCCCAAACTGGCCCGTTCACGTGCACGGTTACGGAAAATACCGGTGTCGTTTTCAATACTGACACTGTAGATGTTTACAACCGCAGGCGCGGACCGGCTTAATGCAGTGTAGTGAGATTGCCTTGCCGGACGGGTAGTGTTGCCGGAGAAAAAGTTGTCACCAAAGCCTGTACCGCTTCTTAAATCCGGCATGAAGACCAGCATAAGTGCTGCTACTACAAGGCCCAGTACGATAGATTTGACGATAAATAAAAAGAATTGCTTGCCTGCCACGCCTGACTCATTCCATTTTGCCTCTTAACATTATGAACTATGAACGAGGCGGGGTTCATTAATGTTAAGGATATCACCTAAATGATTGAATACCAATCAGGTCATCGGTTTAGCAAAAACAAAACGGGCCGGCAGTATTTGCTGCCGGCCCGCTGTATCTTCACTGCATTTTAATTGCTTAGCGAATGACCAGATAAATGGTGGCTGTGCCCCGTCTGACATTCAGTGCAATGACATTTTCACCGGAATCATCCAGTTTCTCACGGAACTCCGCGACAGTGGTCACTCGTTGGCGGTTAACACCAATGATCACGTCTTCAGGCTGAAGGCCGATACGTGCTGCAGGCGTGTTGCGCTCGATTTCAGACACTTTCACACCATCGTTGCCGGCTTCGTCTTTTCCGTTCACCAGTGTTGCACCTTCCAGCGCAGGGTGAATGGTTGCGGCAGTCACTTTGCTGTCTGCAGCGTCGTCGAGCACCACGTTCACGGTTTTTTCTTCGCCGTCACGAATAATCGTCAGCTCAACCTCAGCGCCGGCACCCATACTGGCAATTTTGGCAGCCATTTCGCGGAAACTGTGAAGACCACGACCATTCACTTCAGTGATAATATCACCGGCTTTCAGGCCGCCTTTTTCAGCCGCAGACTCCGGCGTTACTTCACGTACAAAAGCTCCGCGGTTAGCACTTACGCCCATTGCTTTTGCCAGTCCGGCATCCACATCATTGCCGGTAATTCCCAGCAGTCCGCGACGCACTTCACCAAATTCAGCAATCTGATCCACGAGGTTTTTCATCATATTGCTTGGAATAGCAAATCCGATACCTACGTTGCCACCGTTGGGCCCGAAAATGGCCGTGTTGATACCTACCAGCTCACCACGCAGGTTTACCAGGGCACCACCGGAATTACCACGGTTGATGGCTGCATCGGTCTGAATGTAGTCTTCATAACCGCCAATGTTCAGGCCGGAGCGGCCCATGGCTGAAATGATACCGGAAGTAACGGTTTGTGACAGACCGAACGGATTACCGATAGCTACTACGTAGTCGCCAACACGCATTTCATCTGAGTCGGACAGGGGTAATGCCGTGAGTTTTTCCGCTTCAATTTTCAAAAGTGCGATATCACTTTGTTCATCAGCACCCAGCTTTTTGGCTTTAAATTCGCGGCCGTCACTCAGTTTTACGGTAATCTCGTCGGCGTTTTCAACGACATGGTTATTCGTTACTACGTAGCCTTTTTCCGAATCGATAATGACGCCGGAACCTAGCCCTTTAAATGGTCTTTCCTGAACCTGCTCCTGCGGGCCGCCAAAGAAGTAGCGGAACATTTCCGGTACCTGCCGCGTGGCAGTTTGCGTACCTTCAACGGAAATGCTCACCACAGCCGGCATGGCTTCTTCAAGCATGGGTGCCAGTGAAGGCACTTCCTGTTTTTTATCATCGCCGAAGAAAGGTAACGCAGCGCCTGCCGTGGCAGACATACCCAAAGTACTGGCGACAACACTGGAGACAACCAACATCTGGCGTAGAGATTTCTTCATATTCGCTTACACTCCTCATGTTTCATGCGATATGGTTACTATCACTGACAGACTCAGGTAAGTGAGAAAAAGTTCCTGAATCAGTCCTTTTCTGCGGTAGAACGACCGGCGTTGCCGACAAACAAACCGGAACTTGCGTTAGCAAAGTCTTTAGGCTGAGTGTCAGAAACCGGTGCAGGTTTGGACTTTTCTCTCCCCTGCATATTGTTACGTAAATAGGTAGTAGCCTGCTCACCATAGAAAGGTACGCCGGGCGCATCACCGTCTTCGGCCTGAGTAAGCAAGGTTTCATAATCAGCAACCTGTTGCTTCAATGCCTGGCATTGCTTTTCAATTGACTCAACCGCCTGACGGGTCTGGTGAATGTGATGTGTCGCTTGCTGTGACATCAGTTCCTTAATGTTTTGCTCTGCCTGTTTTGCCGAACCGGAAGCGCCGTCACGGGTATACATATAGCGGGCAACAAAGAAGCCGATAATCAGGCCCGCAATCAGCAGGGCAACAGGAATTAAAACGTCCATTCATTTCTCCAAAAATCTCTGTGTTCATAACTATTTGAGTTAAGCACAGTAAAACAATCACTCATGCCGACTATAGCAAGTAATGAGCGTGAATGCGCATTGCGAATTGTTGCAAAATGCGGATATGGCGATAAAGTTTGATTTCGTCGTTTTTTTCGACGATTCAAAGCAAATCATTGCCTGTAAACCTTATCTGCAGCCCGGCATTGCGTTATGATAGTGGCTTATTCAGGTTTATACGGTATTTGGTTTTACTTCGACCAATACCACCCCGCATAACACACAGCGCTGCGATTCTACCTGTATTTATCCGGAATTTAAGATCAGATTTTGTTTTTTCAAGGAGGTCGGTGCAGCGGACCTTCTGCCTACCTTCTATCGGGAGTAGTTTCGGCGATGACGCCATGGGAAAAATATCAGCAAGATTTGCAGTTGCCCACGTTTAAACATGATCCTGCGCAGGAAAATGCAGTCAGAGCGCTTCAGCGGTTATACGATGATCTCATCAAAGCGCCGTCATCTTCCGGATTCGGTGCAAGTATCAAAAAACTGTTCGGCAAGCAGCCAGTATCAAAGCCGGTAACCGGTATTTATTTTTACGGCGGTGTAGGCCGGGGCAAAACGTATCTGGTCGATACCTTTTTTGAATGTTTGCCTTTCAGTAAAAAATCACGGGTGCATTTCCACCGTTTTATGCACCGCGTTCATGACGAGCTGAAAACTCTGCCTAATGAACCGGATCCGCTGAAAATTGTGGCTGACAGGCTTGCCAGTGAAGCCCGTGTGATCTGTTTCGATGAATTCTTTGTGTCCGACATCACCGATGCCATGATCCTTGGCACACTGATGCAGGAGTTGTTTTCCCGTGGAATAACCCTGGTAGCGACATCGAATATTGTGCCTGATGAACTGTATAAGAACGGCTTACAGCGGGCCCGCTTCTTACCGGCTATTGATCTCATTAATAAACACACTGAAGTCATTAATGTGGACAGTGGTATTGATTACCGGCTTCGTACTCTGGAGCAGGCAGAAATTTTTCATTCACCGCTGGATGCCGATGGCGATAGGCACCTGCATGAGTATTTTGAGCAACTGGCGCCGGAAAATTACCAGACCGGCGAGATGATAGAGGTGAACAACCGTAAAATCCCTACCCGCCGCAGTGCTGAAGGGGTATTGTCTATCGAGTTTTCTGCACTTTGTGAAGGGCCGCGCAGCCAGAGCGACTACATTGAACTGAGCCGCTGTTATCATTCGGTACTGGTTGCCAACGTGAAGCAAATGGGAGCAAACAACGATGACACCGCCCGCCGTTTCATTGCGATGGTGGATGAATTCTACGAACGTCACGTTAAACTTATAATGACCGCCGAAGTGGGACTGGAGCAGCTTTACACTGACGGCCGGCTGAATTTTGAGTTCCGCCGTTGCCTGAGCCGCCTGAAAGAAATGCAATCCAGAGAATATCTGGCCAGGGAACATTTGCCCTGAGTTGGCGGGGCGAACACTTTTTTAGCCGGGACACTTATTGCAAATGAAACACGGCGTGAACCCATCCCTGGGGCCTCGGCTGCCGCATCCATGCGGCAGACGGTTTCATTTGCAATAAGTTTACCCGTCAGCAGCGTTCGCAGTAGGGTGACCAAAGCGACCCGGCGAAAAAGCGCTCGCTCCCGCCAGCCCCCGGCGCCCGGAAGTCACGCAAAACTGTTAACTCAGCGGCAAAGCCGGTAAACTGCACGACAATTTTTTAAACTGTGCCTGAATTTTTTCACGGGCATTGTCAGATAAAAGTACGATACAGAGACCTAAGATGGGCAGAGCATTTGAAGTAAGAAAGAACGCCATGGCCAAAACGGCTGGCGCAAAAACCAAAGTTTATTCTAAATACGGTAAAGAAATTTACGTGTGCGCGAAGAACGGTGGTCCTGACCCGGATACCAATCTGTCGCTTAAGCGTCTGATGGAAAAAGCGAAAAAAGATCAGGTGCCGAGCCACGTTATCGAAAAAGCCATTGATAAAGCTGTAGGTGGTGCCGGTGAAGATTTCGTACCTGCACGTTACGAAGGCTTCGGTCCGGGTAACTGCATGGTGATTGTTGACTGTCTGACTGACAACAATAACCGTACCATTACCGATGTGCGTAATTGCTTCACTAAAACCAATGCCAAAATCGGTGGTCCCGGTGCAGTAGCTCACATGTTCGACCATCAGGCGATTTTCCAGTTTGCCGGTGATGATGAAGATGCTGTGCTGGAAGTATTAATGGAAGCCGATGTAGACGTGACTGAAGTGGAATGTGAAGACGGTAAAATTACTGTTTATGCACCCCATACAGAATTCTACAGTGTGAAAACTGCATTGACTGAAGCGTACCCTGATATCACATTAGATGCTGAAGAAATCAGTTTTATTCCGCAGACTGAAGTAGAGATCAGTGAAGAAGATATGCCCATGTTTGAGAAATTCATGGATATGCTGAACGATTGCGATGACGTGCAGGACGTTTATCACAACGCCATCACGCCAAACTAAGTTGTAAAGAAAATAAGCTATTCTAGATTAAGGAAGCCCACGTCAGTGGGCTTCCTCATTTATAAATCGACGGATTCGGTTTCAGCTTTTATTTAATAGTCAGACATGACTATGTTGCATCAGGCTGATCTGGATTCGGAAGCACCAACAACCAGCTAATCTCCCCTGAACCCGTCTAATTCACTAAATCCGTCTGGAAAACTACAAAAAAATATCAGTAGCATGAGATAGCAACTCCTCTTCGTATGAGTTTCAACCTTTGATTAAAAATTTTCTTTTGGAGACAGTTAAGGCTAGTCTGTTATTTGCACAAAATTGCTTACTGAGCTCAGGAATTAGTGCTTGTAAGTACGCTCGGCCATAAATTAAAGGGATTTAAATTGAACAGATATTTAATTGTGTCAGTCTTTTTAGCAGGTGTATTTTTTTGTCAATTAAGCTTTGGAAAAACATCCTTACCTGAGCTGCCCAAAGACTGGATAGGACTGGCTGTTGAACAAGGCAATATAAAACGAATAACCCTGCATTTAGATGAGAACATTGCGTCCACACAACCAGTTCCTAAGGTGTCAACCGCGCCGGAACGCAGGAGTGGGAGGACGGGAGCTCAACACGAGGCAATGCAATTGGGTAAAGGCGCCCCCTTAAGTGGCAAGGTAGTATTCGATGTCGCAAAAGTTGATGACCTGAATACAATACCTGCGCCCGCTACTTACCCGCTTACCGGTGAGCTTATTTCTGAGCTAAACCTTCTCAAAATACAGTATCAGCCTTATAGGCAACCAGCCGTAATGCTTTTTGGTGCAATTAGCAAAACTAAAGATGAGATTTATCTGTTTTTTGGCGGCCCGCAAAGTAACCAAAAAGCACCGGTTTTGCTGGTGGCTGGTAAAACACTTCCCGAATACATGCAGAGAGCTTTGCATATGGGGGCAGATGTAGATGAAATCAGACAACGAGGTATTGAGGCAAAAGCAAAAACAGATCTGATTAACCAGCAGGTTGAGTTACTCAGAATTCAGGGACAACAAGCCAGAGCCGACGGCAATACAGCATTAGTTGCTGAGCTGCGCCAAAAAGTTAATGACTTGTTTAGCGAGAGCGCAAAAATTAATGCTGAGCAGAACCGTTTGCGGCAAAAGGCTATGGCTGCAAAGCAAAAAGCCCAACGCGAAAAACAACAGCAAAAACAAGCCCGCCTGGTTCAAATCAAAAAGGAAATGGAAAAAGTACAAACAGAATTAGCGCTACAGCAATCAGGGGGAAACAAGGACGCTGTAGATTCGCTAACCCACCAAATGCTTTTGCTTCGATCCCGTCTACAGCATGTTTCCAGTGGCCGGCATCCAGATTTGCAACAAAAAGCTGGTTCAGGCTGTATGCCTTCTCTTACCGCGTGGTTAGACGAGCTTAATAAAAATCCCGGAGCGCCGGCGCAAAGCGTCCAGATTATTCAACTGATTAATTTGTTCAGGCCTTCGGTCTTTAATAGTTACTTTGAGCAAAACCTGTTAGATATGGATGATGAATTGCGTGAAGGGTATGTCTACGAATTAGGGCGTGTTTGTTCGCAGCAGAATAACTTACCGGTAAGAAGATCGCACATTAACGTCTTATCGGGCGGCTTTGGCGAGATACCGCGGGTTTTGCATTACATGAGTGCCGCCATTGGTGGCATGGCGCTTGATGGTGCAGCCGCGTGGCAGGCTTACACTATGGATGAGTTGGCCAAAACGAATGAGTCTGAGGCATTGAGCGAATTTGAAGTGCAGTCTGTTTATGTTCGCAATGCATTGTGGCCTGAAGAAAAAACTCCGGCTGAAACGAGGTTGGTTGAACAAAGGAAAAAGACACAGAGTGAATCTAAAATAGTAACGCCTGAAGAAAAAATACAGGCCGAAACAAAGCGGGTCGAGCACAAAGAAAAGCCGCAGAGAGAAGACGTATACGCTGAAATTAATGCGCGCATTCAACACGCTCAAAATGGAGAGTTGAAAGCACTGATGAGCGCCGTAGAACCGCGGACATTGGCCAGTTGGAATGATCTGAATATAAGAGCCCGGGACGAGGTCAGAGGGTATATTAACAGTGAGCTTCCCGCTTTATTAACTAATTATTTTTCGATACATACTTTGCCTGCGGATTCGGACTATACAACGCCGGAAGAAGCACTTCTTGCCTCCGGAAAGTGGTTTGAGCAACATAAAGATTTGTATGTCGGATTCAGAAATCAGCCCGTAGTGAGCAACACTTTCGCCAGGCTATTTAAAGCGCGTGAGCCCTTTCTTAAACAAGCCAGCCAGAAAGTTATCGATGAAATCAATAAAATTACCAGTATTGATGAACTAAACCAATTTACTACAGACCTGTTTATACGGCCAGATAAGCAGCACTCCTCTACCTGGCAAGTGATTAACGATGCTAAACAGCGCCGCCTTGCAGAACTTGAAGTTATTGCGTATCGGGTAAGGGTAGGAAATGGTCCGTTTAGCGCCGGTGATGATGGCGCCGTTTACATTAACGCGCTGTACCGGAACGACATGCGAATTATTGCAGAGGAAGACAAAAATTTTGAAAAAGCAATGCTCGAATTGACTGAGCTTACGCTTAATTCGGGCATAGTGGAATTCGCGTCTCTATTCGCTGGCCGGCATAGTGAGCCAGAAAACATGAAGCAAGAGATGCGAGACAGCTTGAAGGGTATTAGCATGAGTACAGCAATGACAGGTTTTTTCATTGTTTCATATGAGCACCTGGCAGCCAAATGCTTAGGCCCCGATCCTATCGACTTTACGCGTACCGAAGTATGGGATGATATAAGTCGAACGATTATGGGGGAAGAGGTATATCGCAATACATATAGTAAAACGTATCACTATACAATTGCCAGACGCCATGCCGACATATTCACCCAGTTGGGTAAAGGGACCAGCGCCGGGCACATTGAGACGATGGCAGGCATATATGGCGCTTTAGGAATCATTTCTAAAGATGCACAAGAGTCTTTATTTTCAATGAGTGATAACTTGCGGGGGGTCGCAACGTTTATGCAGCGATATGCCTGCGACAGTGAGGAAATGAAAACATTGGAGAGTGCGTTAACTGGTATTACCCGTTCGCATTTATAAAGTACTAAGCAAATCTGCGGGTCGACTATTTTCTGATGTTAGATGTTAATTAACCGGACCAGTATTATCGTATCGAAATTCCCAACCAGTTTTTTATTGTCGCTTACGCTTAAAAACTTCTGTAGAATGCGCGCCGGAGCTGGCCTGGCAATCGCTGCTCTCGCAAGAGAGGGGAGGAAAGTCCGGGCTCCACAGGGCAGGGTGCCAGATAACGTCTGGGCGGCGTGAGCCGACGACAAGTGCAGCAGAGAGTAAACCGCCTAAGCGCGCAAGCGCCGGTAAGGGTGAAAGGGTGCGGTAAGAGCGCACCGCGCCACTGGTAACAGTGTGTGGCATGGTAAACTCCACCCGGAGCAAGACCAAATAGGCCTTCTATACGTGCGGCCCGCACGGAAGGCGGGTAGGTTGCTTGAGCCTGTGAGTAATTACAGGCCTAGAGGAATGATTGTCCACGACAGAACCCGGCTTACGGCCAGCTCCCACTTCTTAAAACGCCAAAAAAATCTTTTAGATCCTATCTCGTTGAATTGGCTGGTTTTCGGTCAATATCTCATAATAAAGTATAAGTTAAGATAATATTTAGCTGTAGAGAACTAATACAAATCGCGCTTTAATACGTAGGCAAAGGGACAAATTAAATTGCAGGACAGAATAGCCAGAGGTTATCTGAAGCAAATTACTACAATAAGTATTTACCCATAAGGAGATCTCATGGGACAGGCAAAGTTAAGCATTCTCGCTACCGCAGTTGTGTTGGGATTAACAGGTTGTGGTGGTTCAAGTTCAAGTGTTGATGATTCCCGCGAACCGACAAACACCGCGCCGGTTGCCGAAGCCGGCAGTGCGCAGGACGTGGCGACAGGCACTGAAGTTTCTCTGTCAGGCGCAGGCAGCTCTGATGCCGATGGTGATTCTTTAACATACACGTGGGCATTTACATCTGTGCCTTCAGGCAGTGATGCAACCCTCTCCGGCGCGTCCGCTGTTTCAGCTGCGTTCACACCGGATGTAGACGGTGAGTACATCGTCTCTCTGGTGGTTAACGACGGCACAGTAAACAGTGCTTCCGACACTGTCGTGGTAACTGCCACCGCTGCGAATACCGCGCCGGTTGCTGATGCCGGTGCCGATCAAAACGTTCCTACTTCTTCAGTTGTTACTTTAAATGGAGGAGACAGTACAGATGCAGATGGCGACAGTCTGACTTTCAGCTGGTCGTTTTCTTCCCAACCTGCCGGCAGCAGTGCACAGTTAAGTAATGCAGCATCTGCATCACCTACCTTTACTCCGGATGTTGACGGTGAATATACCATTGCTCTGACAGTCAATGACGGCACTACAGACAGTGAAAGTGATGACGTTGTTGTAACAGCCAGTACCGAAAATTCTGCGCCTGTAGCAGAAGCCGGTGCTACTCAGAACGTTACACTGGCAACTTTGGTGACATTAGACGGTTCCGGCAGTAGTGATGCTGATGGTGATACACTGACTTATTCCTGGACCATTGCTTCAGCACCTGAAGCTAACACTGCAGTACTTGGCGGAGCAACGACTGCTGCCCCGACCTTTACGCCGGATGCAGAAGGTGAATATGTTGTTTCACTCATTGTAAATGACGGCACGGTTGATAGTGCTGAAGACAGTGTGACAATTAATGTGGCGAGTGGTAACTCGGCACCTGTAGCGAATGCGGGAGAAGATCAGAATGTTGCAACGGGCGATACTGTTCAATTGGACGGTGCTGCAAGTACTGACTCGGATAATGATGCATTAACTTACGCATGGAGTTTTGTTTCAAAACCCACAGACAGTACAGCGACACTGAATGACGATACTGCTGCAGATCCTACATTCACTACAGATTTGGCGGGTAGCTATGTATTGTCGCTTGTGGTTAACGATGGCACGGTCAGCAGTGCTGCAGACAACGTGCAAATTGAAGCCGTTGATCCACGGGTGAGATTATTCCGCAAGAGCGGTTCGTCGGATACATATAATGAGTTCAGCGTAAGCTCTCAGTTTGCCGGTAACTTCTCCCGTGAAGTCTCTGATCCGCCTCCTGAGTCTGTTACTCTGGTTACCCTGAAGTTGCTTGCCGAAGGTGGCGATTTCACCGTAACAAATGTGTCAGCCTCAGATTCACGAAACGTAGTTGTCCCATTCTTTAGTGGTATCGAAAATGGTACGGTACTGACTAAGGGCACCGAAGTGATTGTGACTCTGGACTCTCCGCCTACAGGTGGTCAGGCAACCTCATTGACCTACACATTTGAGATTGAAGAAACAGGCGAAACATTCCTGGCGGTATACCAGTTCAGTACCACTACACCATAATGTGATACTCACTGAAAAACTAACAGAAATGCGCTCTTATGAGCGCATTTTTTATTGGAAGCGTTTGTGATGAATCGTGTTGTCGTTTGCGCTGTTGAGCATGAAATCAGGTACTGAACGATAGCCGGGTGAACTGTTTGCACCGTTGTTTTGTTGTGCACTGTGCCAGCTGAATTGGAATAATGTCATCTTTCCATCCTGACCGGATGCGATAATAACCGGCGTTTTCTTTGTCAGTGCGCCGCAACTTTCTGTAATTAAATCCTGAACCTTTTCCTCAATAACGGCTTGTAACGAGGTATTAAGGAAGACGGCATTACATACATTAACTTGTGCGGTTAATGAAAGTGCACTGGTGGCACTGAGAGGCATAACACGGCTGGTCAGTCGCAAAGGGTCATTGTCTTCAGTGGCTCTCAGTTCATTTATCCAGTCTATATTCACCGGGAGCCAGTGGATGTCGTGCTGAGGCGGGTTTAACTGCCGGCAGGTTTGTTTGACTGTGCTCATAAGATTGCCTGCAAACGCCCTGTGATGCTCACCGAAACCGTGAATAACAACAGCTATAACGTGGTTTGACATCTTGTCCTCTCTGACATTCTTATTTATTTAAAGTGTTTATGCAGATACCAGTGAGCCATTCAGGCGGTTTCTCCCACACTTTTTAAGAATAAATCTCATTAATTTTCAAATAATCAATGGTGATTTAAATTTGTGCTTTCTCTGCAGGTGTTGTGTTTCAATGGCTTAGCTGACACAAGATAGCCATATTGTGCTTTTTTTCTTATATATAGAGTGCTGTAAATAAGCCTTTCAGAAGCGGTCGCGATCTTCGATAGGCATTGATTTAACTGGCGTTAGCCGATATGGTTGGAAGCACAAAAGCAATAAAGCACTCAAAAATTTTTACCCGGATTAGGAACACCCGTGACGCACCCCGCCGCACTTATTGAACGCATCGTTCAGGGTGATAAAAATGCAGAAAGGCAGCTCGTAGAAAATTACTATCAGGGGCTGCTTTTTATTTTATACCGACAAACCGATTCATTATCGCTGGCTGAAGATCTCACTCAGGATACATTCGTCGTTGTTCTCAGAAAATTGCGGGACGGTGATCTCCGCAATCCGGATGCGCTGTCTTCTTTTATTCGCCAGACAGGCATTAATACGCTGATAGCCTACCGGCGTTTGCAAACCCGCAGACAAACTGATGTTTCCGATCTTACCGATACGTTTGCTGCGCAAAACCCGACTTTGCTGCACCAGCTGCATGAGCGTGATGCGTCAAATCTGGTTCTCCGGGTGTTAAATCAACTGGGTACAGAAAGAGACCGGGAAATTCTCAGTCGTTTTTATCTGCATGATGAGGACAAAAGCACGATTTGCGACAGCCTGGATTTGACGCCGGCTCACTTTGACCGTGTATTATTTCGTGCAAGACAGCGTCTCAGACAACTTATCGAAGGTGATGATGAAGCGGCTTCCAATGTCAGGCAGATTATCGATGGTGTCATCGTGCTGATGCTGCTAGCGCCGGCAGGCGGGCAGAATGCTTTTTCTCCGCAATTTATATCTTTTACGGAAGAGGTGAGAGTTTCCGTCTCTCACAAGCACTTTAATGAACAGAATGGCCGGATACCACAATCAGGCCAAAAAACTGACCAGGCCTTTTATGTCTGAAAAATATAATGATGAATTCACCCGGCGTTATCTTGCTAAGCAGCTGACTCCGGATGAAGAAATTGCCTTTGAAGTTGCTATGCTCGATTCACATGAGCTGACGGAACAAGTGATACTTAGCCAGTCACTAAGTCAGGCTGTACCTGATGTGGCCGTATTACCTCAGAAAGTCAGAAAGACTGCCTCGTTGCCTGCATGGGGAGCTTTTGCTCTCGCCGCCGGAATCTCAGCCTGGATTTGGCTACCGGCAGCTCTGGTAACATCCGAACCGGAAGTTAGTCCGGCAATTGTTTATCTTGAAGATTTTCGTAGTCACGTGACTCAACCTGTGACTTTACACTTCAATGACGGTGAGCAATTTAAAGTCATTGTCAGTGATGCCCCGCCAGATTTTAGCGGCTCTGTTTACGCTCTTCTTACCAGTGCAAAGGGAGAGGAAATTGAGTCGCGGCTATTGAAGCCGAATGACAATAATGAAATCACGATGGTTATCCGTGCCGGAGATATCGATAACGGAAATTATCAGCTGATTCTGTCCCGTCATGGCGGCAATAATGATAATACTGAGATCAACCGGTTCTCCCTGGAAGTAAAAAAGGACTAAAAAATGGGTGGTGAAGATAGGGATTATCTTTTCGGAAAAACACGGATGCCGCTGCCTGATAAAGAGGAAATTGCAGAGATGGTGGCTGCAATTATTCCCTGGTCCGATCCGATTTCCGAAACGCCTGAGGCTCCTTACACCTCTGCTGGCATGCAAGCGTTATTGACACCGGTCAGTGAAAACCCTGTTCACCCTCCGGAGCCGGCAGGAAGCGAAAAAGTTGTCAAAATTCCTCTGAATCCCGGCAAGTTACCGGCAGGATTTACGTATTGGGGGCAGTGGATAGCCCACGACATTATCTCACCCACCCATCCGGCACAGAATCACTATTCATCAAGGCAGGTTTCTCCGGCTTTGAATATGGACAGCCTCTACGGTGAATCAGGGGGCTTACCTCCGCACTGGCTTACCGATGAACAGGGCTTTTTCAGATTGCCTGATAATGACTGGGATTGTCTGCGTGATAATTGCAATACGCCCCTGCTGTTTGAACCCCGTAATAACGACAATGCGATAATTCTTCAATTTCACAGTCAGTGGCAGCGCATTCACAACCGTATACTGGGAAGCTTATGTCAATCGCCGGAGCAAGACTTGCCCCATCTCTGCGAGGACGTGTCATGGTTTCGTAAAGCGCAACAAATTACTGTCGCTTTGTTTCACCATCTGGTTATTCATGAATGGTTACCTGCTATTCTGGACCGGCAGGTTTATGACTATTACTTTTCTGAACAGCCGCCCGCTGTCACCATACTCGGGAGCGACGAATACATTTCAAGAGTGCCCTATGAATTCAGTCACGCAGCGTTTCGTTTTGGGCACAGTATGGTGCGCGAAACCTATAAACTTCGTGGAAATGACAGTTTCACATTGCATGCACTGCTGACTCATCAGGCTGAAAGAGGAAAGGCCATTCCGCCCATTGACTGGTCATTGTTTTTCGGCGAGTTTGCTCAGGAAGTTCAGCCTATCAACTTAATTGTAGTGTCCGGCATGGGTGGGATACCGGTTTCCCGTAATATCGCAGAGCGTAATATTGCCGCTGGCATGAAAGCAGAATTAATGACTGTTCAGGAGTGTAAACAGTATCTTGAGGGAGAATACCCTGAACTGTTTAAGGGCTGCGGATTGACTATGGACGACAGCGAGTCACTGCTGACAGAGTTGAAGATGGATCCGATGAACCAGGCATCACTGTTTTATACCCTTCACAGGGAAAACCGCCTTCCGCTTTGGCCATTTTTGCTGGCCGAATCTTCCGCTCAGGAAGATAATCCTGGCCACAGAATGGGGAAACTGGGCAGCGTAATCATCGCTGATGTATTACTGCATGCTATCAATGCCGCGAAAAAACAGTTATTCCCGCTAAAAGAAACACAACAAGAACTCGCCATTTGTCTGGATCACTTCAGCAAGCAGTGTGGCGTAGAAAACGCAGCATCTCTTACTATGTCTGCAATTTTATATAAAAAGGAGTAAACCACCGTGGAGTCTTTGAAAGACGGATACTGGCAAACCAGTAAAGCCGGCGTCAACTATGTTAATCACCGCACAATTGTCCCTTCTTTAAGTAGTTATCACCCTGAAGGGCTGGGACAAAACTATCCGGTAAAGTTCATCTTTGATGAGAAAAAAGGCACTTACCAGGTGGTTCTTGGCGGGTTATGGAATGGTACCGCGCAAGCTATTATGAAACTCAGCGAATTTAAGGTTATTGATAAATCGGGTATTTTTATTTCTAACACTATTCCTTTAGATACAGCGCAAGGCACTGATGTGGCAGGTTTTAAATCGGTACGGGTATCTATTGTTGCCTATGAATATGAGCATGAAGAAAAAACGGTACGGGAGTACACGTCAACACTCGCCTGGTTGAGAGATGGCCCGGCGGTCAATGACGGTGATCCGTCAGAGCTCATTCTGACAAGCTATCGCTGGAAACACGACGACTAAAAAAACGGCAGGAACTGACGAATGCGTTTTTCTACAAGGAATTCATTTATTGCAGGTATGCTCCGCAGAGCAGGCTTTGCAGCGCCGGTCTTCTTTGTATTTGCGACGTCAGTTTTTGCTTCCTCTTCAGCTCCGCACACGTTGTGTGGGGAACCTGCCGGATGGGCTGCGCTTAATCAGGTTTATGAGCAGGATGGTGTTTTATTTCAATGTACCGGCCCTTCCGCGTCAGCGTTAAACGTCAATGACGTTCAGCAGGCCTCTTTATTAGCTTTAGTGGCAAAGTTTGATACCGTGTATGTTCAGCACGGCTTGTCACTGCCTGATGATTTTGCGGATCAGATTGGAGCGCTGTCTGTCAGTAGCAAAGACCCTTACTATCATGAGTGGTTGATAAGAAATCTGCTGATAAAACTGGAAAATATGGCCTACAGGGAAGCAGCTTCGCTTGCGGCGGAAGCTATTTCAAGGGATGTTTTCGCCGGGTCTGCTTATGAAAACACAATCAGGCTGATATACCTTCAAAGCACCTTTTCTATAGACCAGTACGATAAAGTTGCACAGGTTTGTACTTCCCCGGAGCTGCTGGGCAGCGCAAAAAACAATCAGCAGGAAGCCGCATTCTACGGTTTTTGTGGTTTTCATGATGTACTTTCTGAGGACTCGTCAGTCAGAGAGTCCGGATACGCACAGTTGCAACTTGGTAGCGCGAGGATAATGGCCGGTACCGATCCCCATCTTTGTGCACAAATAAATAATGGTCTGGCGAGTTATTTTCAGTCGGTAGCAGATTTACCCCGCACTGAACAGTTTCTGGAAGAGGGTATTGCCTGTTTACCTGCTCCGGAAAATTTACAACAGCAGGAGATGCTGGACGATCTCACCAACAATCTGGCCTGGGTATACCGGCATCAGGGGAAGCTGCCTGAGTACCTTGCCACACTCAGAGAGTCGGTTTACCGCCATACTTATAATCTGGCACCGGAAAAGCTTATCGTCAGCTATGCTAATCTGGGGCGGGCTTATATGCTGGTGGGAGATATTGAAAAATCTGAACGATATTATCAGCAGGTATTGCAGGTAAGTAATGCAGAAAACTTCACTACCGATTTCGTAGATACACTAATCTCTCTTGCCGGCATCGCGATTTCGAAAAATGATCTTGCATCCGCTCAAAGCTGGCTGGACGAACTGGCTCCTCTGCAGCGCACCAGACTTCAGGAATCACGATACGAGGTTTTATTTGCAAGAATAAGAGCACGACTGTCGCCTGCAGAGTTTGACGAAGACGCCTGTGTAAGAGCATTAGGACATCTCACCGGCCAGTATTCTGTGACTCAACGTTCACAGCTGATGAGTGACTGGCTGGAGGTGCTGTTACTGGTTAAGCGTTACGGGATGGCTAAAACACTGATAGAAGACATCAGTCAGCACCGCCGGATGACACTATCAGTGAGCCTGGCGCTTGCGAATGCCAGAATGACTCTGTTAAAGGCCGGTGGTGGCGAACATCTTCCTGAAATCGCCGGCATTTTTTACGATGCATTCGCCAGTATTACGGATGCTTCAACAAAATTCAGCAGTAATGAAACCGGGATGAGCTGGTTAAGTCAGTCCCGCAGACTGATCAACAATTACCTATCGGCCATTCTGCCTTCAGACGATGAGCGCATTATAGAGGAAGCTTTGTTTATCTCTGAAAGGTTCTCCGCGATCGTTTTCAACCGTCACAGAATGGCTCTGGCCAGCCAGAGTTATGAAAAAGTGGATGAGACATTGCAAAGCGAGTGGATGTTGGCAAACGCCGCTATGCCTGACCCTCAATCTTCAGCAGAGAATGATGATAAGCAATTTCTCAAAGATAAACTCTGGGAGCGTGTTCAACTGGCCGGCCAGCAACGGGAGCTTAGTGATAGTGAGCCTGTGCAGACATTCTCGTTAGATAAAATCCGTCAGAGCCTCGGAAATAAGCGGGCTATCCTGAAAATTTTTGCACTGGAGAATAAGAGTTGCGCCTATCTTATTTCAGGCCCTTACATAGAACAACAATGCGCATTCAGCCCGGATGCGCTGACTACGTGGATAAGCGGCAGGCTGACGGAGTATCATGGCTTTAAAACCCTGTATTTACTGCCTGAAGGGCCGTGGAGAAATAGTTCTTTTGCCGCTTTGAATGATAAAACCGGAACCCGCTATCTGGGGTTTGAAATGGGGATCGTCAGGATCCTGTCTCTGATGGACTATCAGAGCGCCGGAGATGTAAACAGCGCCGCCGGTAATATTGTTGCTTTTACCAATCCCTCTAATCCGTCACCTGAATATATGTCTGACAGTGAGGCAATGCAGTGGCGCGCAGGGTTTCCTCCGTTACCATGGACAGCGAGAGCTGCGGATGTACTGGCAACTTCCTTTCCTTCAGCCCCCTTACAAGTGTTTACCGGTGATGATGCAACAAACGAAAGCATCACTTCTGCGGCTGCAAGAGATGCTTCCTTATTGCATGTAGGCAGTCATGCCTGGTATTCGCCGGAGTCGCCGGAAACCGTGGGGCTGGTTACTGCAACAGGCGATGAAAATGAACATCAGGGCTATATCTCCTATGAAAATCTGTTCTCTCATGTTTTTCACAACCGTTTAGTCGTTATCAGCGCCTGTGAAACGGAAATGGGCAAATCCTATCAGGGGATCGGGATGAGAAGTTTAAGCCACGGATTTCTCTATCAGGGGGCCGGAGCAACCATTTCAACGCTCTGGAAAGTGCCGGACCGGGCAACAGCTGAATTTATGCAACATTTCTATGTTTCTTTGGCCGGTAACGGAGGCGACATCGCAGATGCCATGCGAAATGCCAGGGGGCTGCTGGCGTCAAAGCGTCGATTCCGCGATCCGAGATATTGGGGGGCCTTCGTGTTTACTGTCACCGGTCCTGACTACGAATTCCTGTCATTAGAGCATTAATCTGCTTTTATTCCGGAGTCCGGTACTGCAAACTTTTCGCACAATACGAATGCTGCTGTCAGTACCGTTATAAACAGCAAAGGCAGGAAGTATATTCCTGCATTAGTATCATAAGCGGCCTGAAATAAATAAGTCGCTATCGCTGCCCTGCAACCTGTCAGCAGGCCATTGAAGGCACAATCTACAGGCCTGAAAATCCGCCAGAGCATATACCCCAAAGGTAATGCCAGTATCAGGAAACCCACAATACCTGTTGTCGCCATGGTTTCGAGGTAGTCATTGTGAGCCCGCTTAGACATTTTAGAAATGCCCAGTGCCATCGGTTTGTAGACATGCTGAATATAAGGGTAAGTACCGGGACCTGTGCCTGTCACCGGATGATCACTGATAACACTGATAGCAGTATTTCTGAGGTGCATTCTGCCATTGTCGGCCATTTTCTGGTGAGCAAAACGGTCATACACAGATGACTGCATAAAAAGAACGGCAGCTGCCAGTAACATTACCACACCGGCGGCAATGCGCTTTACAGACAACCATTGTTTGACGAGTGATTTATGACGCAGCAGGAACAATGCGCCGGCGACTCCTGACCCGCCGGCTAAGGCGACAATAACGCCACGACTGCTGGTATTAATAAGGGTAAGAGTAAGCACTATCAGAGTCAGAATCAGCGTTACAGTAACCATTCGATTGCGGCGGCTTCTGATATTATCGGCCAGCATACCTGCAGAAAGTGCAATACCCAAAGCAATGTAAAGTGCATATTGGTTTTTATAGCTGAAGGTCCCTCTTATGCCGTCTTGCCACTTCAAATCCCATGGCGGAATGTTACCCACCAGTTCAAATTGACCTCCACTGAAGAAATTGAGCAAAGAATACAGTGCTGTGATGGTGCATCCGGTCACCAGAATAATAATTAGTTTGTGCAATCTCTCTTCAGAATGGCAAAGAAGCCATACCGAAAGCAAAAGTAGTGCTATTCCGAGAAATTTTATCCATTCAATCAGACTGGCCTGATAGTAAACCGTCATCCGTACTTCACTTTCCGGGCCATTTAACATGTACCAATGGCTCATGTGCGGGGACAAAAAGTCAGTGACGGTAGCGGGAAGCGGGATCAGATACAAGGCTGCGTATAACAGCCATGCTGCGAACATTATTAAAACGTAGCGGATGCTGCCTCTGAAATGGAAAGAGGATGAGAGAACGGAAAGTGCAAAAAAAACACTGATGCAAGCCGCAGCAAGGATCTGTTCCCATTTTAAATCAAGTCCGTGAAACCAGGGGAAAACTACAAACAGACTACCCAGCATTACAAAAGCAGCGCGATTTACAAACCTGTTTATCATTGATTTGCATCCGGATTGCCGGTAATCGCTTTTAATTTCGCCGTTGTTGCTCTGTCAGGTGAAATTTTTAAAAAAGGGCGTATCAAATTATGGGTTTTCATGGCCTGAACCAGAATACGTTTCACCGGCTGTTGTCTTAATCCGCTTTGAATAACAGGAAGGGCGAGCTCCTTAATATCTGCAGGTAATTCCTCCCAGTGCGCAATCAGATAGCGACCCGCATTAATTTGCACTTCTTCTTCATTTGGCGCCAGCGGTAGCCATGTTCTGAGTAAATTATGGTATGCGGTGACAGGTTGATCGTTTAAAGATGCATTCGCCATGGTAAGGGCAAATGCCTGATAATGTGCCGGCTGTAGTGCGTGAATTCTGGTGATAAACGCATTAAAAAACTCCGGCACGTTGTTTTCACCGCCAACCCGTGCAATCTGCAATTTGTGCAGGGCAAGTGAAGCCTGCAGATACGGGATCTCTGCTTCTCCCGGTTGCCGCATTGATAACCCGGTTAATGCTTCGCTGTAATTTTCAAACGGAATGAGTGAATCTCCGGGACCCGGGAGCGCTGACCGGGACAACGCTTTTTCACCGGAAATCGTTTCAGTCAGCCGGTGCAGTTCAACGTAATCTGACGCTAAAAACAAACACCAGCCGGCAAAAAGTAATGAGCCCGATGCCACAACTAGCCTTGTAAGCGATAGGGTAAGCGGCTCGAGTCCTTGATTTTCTTTGTTATCCAGAGTGACCTGATTCAAAATAGGGTACGCCATAAAGTAAGACTGGTGTGGCATCCGGCGGGACAGCGACCGGTTTACCTCGTATATCTACATTCTCGCAACTCGTATTCCGTTGCAACGAGTATTCCAGCTTTAGTAGTTCGGGAAAAGATTTAAAAAGTTGCGCTTTAGATGAAAGGTATAGGTAAAAAGCAAATGTAATTAAATTACACACTTTAAGTCTTTACGTAGGATCTGTATCCTCAAAGTGTCGTAAAAATTTACACTGAAAACATTAAAGCCCTTAGGAAAATTGTTTTTAGAAAAATTGAATATTCGCATTAATAGCCTTTAAACACCCAACATTTGTTTTGTGCCAGCTACTTAACTGCAAGTATTTAATTTGAGACTATCTGTTTTATGTTTATAAATGTTTCACAAGACAACATGAAATGTTCTTATTTTGTTAATTTTTGGTGAGTCTTTCACCTTGTTGTCAGCATTCTTTACAAAGCGAATTAAAGATACAAAATTTGGGCAGTAAAACACGCCGAAAATGGTCAGTTTCTGATGCATACATCAATATGTAACAATATGCTGTCAGGTTCACCTTATTATAAATAAAATAATTCACGCAGTTACTTCAAGGTTTTTTCACGGAAGAGATACATAGCCTTTAATTGAAAAAGTTGGTATTTGTTTTGCTTTGCTTAGACTAATGGAGCAGGCGCATTCACGAGACTTCAAACAAATACCGTGAGTAACCGAATTATAGTTACCCAAAATTTAACGTTACACGCAAGGATGGTTCATCATGGGAAACGGCTTCGTTAGAAACAACATAAATCAATTTGCCGTAGTATACCGCTTTGTTGATTTTCTGATCATCCAGCTCACTTTGCTGGCTGCATGTAATTTATATGGTGTGCCCATCGACGTGCACTATCATTTGCTTGGCCTGATTGGAAGTACTACCTACCTGCTGTCTGCTGAACTATTCTGGCTGTATCGTTCCTGGCGTTCAGGTACCTCTAAAGAACTGATTTTTTATACCGTTGTAAGCTGGTTTGTCAGTACTGTTGTGGTGCTTTCCTATCTCTTCCTGTCTAAAACGTCTGACGACTATTCCCGCGTTGCGTTGTCATCATGGGTTATCGTTGCCCCTGTTTTCCTGTGCTCCTGGCGTATGTTTATGCGGGCCTTCTTGTATCATGTGCGCAAGAAGGGCTTTAACAGCCGTTCCGTTGGTATTATAGGGATGAACGAGAATGCTGTTGCGCTGGCCAATGAGCTGAAACGTAACCCTCATACAGGTTTCAGAATCGACGGTATCTTCGATGATCGTGATACAGACCGTCTGGCGATTCCTGATGGTATGAAAGTAGAGGGCTCAATTAACGACGCCATTGCAGCAGTCAGAAATGGTGAGTTTGATCAAATATTCATAACATTGCCGATGACAGCCAACAAACGCATTGAACAAATTCTGCATCAGTTGGGTGATACAAACGCTGAAGTTCACTTCGTTCCGAATTTCTTCATGTACAACATGGTTCATTCCCGTCTTTGTAATATTGGTAATTTACAAACAATCAGTGTGTTCGATACGCCCATGCGCGGAGCGACAACTGCGATTAAACGTGCTGAAGATATTTTCCTCGCAACGTGCATTCTGGCTGTTATTGCAGTCCCTATGTTATTTATCGCAGCGGCTGTGAAGCTGACATCTAAAGGTCCGGTCATTTTCAAACAGAACCGGTACGGGGTAGACGGGAAGAAAATTAAAGTATGGAAATTCCGTTCTATGACCGTTACTGAAGATGGTGATAAAGTTACTCAGGCAACCAAAGGCGACGCCCGGATTACCAAAGTCGGTGCATTTTTACGCCGCACATCGTTGGATGAATTACCCCAGTTTATTAACGTTTTGCAGGGCTCAATGTCTGTTGTCGGTCCCCGTCCTCATGCTGTCGCGCACAATGAGATGTACCGCAAAACTGTTAAATATTACATGCTGCGTCACAGAATCAAGCCGGGTATCACGGGGTGGGCGCAGGTAAATGGCTGGCGTGGTGAAACAGACACCGTTGAAAAAATGCAAATGCGTGTGCAGTACGATCTGGAATATATTCGAAACTGGTCTTTGTGGCTCGACTTTAAAATTGTTATCTTTACTTTCTTTAAAGGCTTCGTGGGCAAAAACGTTTATTAACGGGTCTTCTCCCGAAGTCAGTTGCAGTAACAGTATCGGATAAACATGTGGACTAAAAGCCTGTACTTTGGCAGGAACATATTTCGGCACTACAGGCTTAGTTTTCTGTTTATCTTCGCCATCCTGATGGCAGAAACTGCTCTTAATCTTACTATTCCTTATGTTGTTGGTAAGCAATCAGCCGCCGCAGTAGACAGCAATTTCACTTCTTTAAACGAACTCACACTTTACCTTGCAGCATGGTGTGTGCTTTTCGCTGTTCAGTCACTCCTGAAATTCTTTTCTACTTACCAGTTGAATGTATTGGGGGCCAGGTTAATGGCCAACCTTAGCTGCAGGTTATATGACCACGTGCAAATCATGCCGATGAAGTATTTTCAGAATACGAATAAGGGCGATGTGTTATCGCTGCTTACCTACGATTTAGGAACAGTGAGTTATTTCGTTACCAGTGTTCTGACAACCTTACTTCCCAATGTACTGGTGCTGGTGGGGAGTGTGGTCATGATGTATCTGATTGAACCACTGGTCGCCGTGCTTATCATCACCCTTGTGCCTCTGGTTTATGTCGTGACCAAACTGGTTGGCAGGCAGATTCATCCTCTGTCTAAACAAATTGTCCAGAAGCAGGCCGATACACTGGCTATTGCCAGTGAGAATATCAGCACAATTTCCCTGATAAAGTCGTTTAACCGCGAAGAGGCAGAGTCCAGCAGGTATAAATCTCATACAGGTGAAGTGCTGTCATTAAGAACCAGACAATTTCGTTATCAGGCCATGCTGCCGCCGCTGATTCAGTTTCTCGCCTCAGTGTGTATTATCACAATTATCGGGGTATGTTTGTTGCAGTTTAAAGCGGGCAAAATTGATGTATCAGACATTGTCAGTTTGCTTCTTTACGGCATGATTTTTACACGGCCCGTAAGTGCGCTCGCCGGGTTATACGGGCAGACGATGCAGATGAGTGGTGCTTTATCACGTTTACTCGCAATGCACGCTCAGGAAAGGGAGCCTACAGAAACAGGGCTTGCTGAACTGGCTGCAGAAAGAGGCGAGGTGCGTTTCGACAATGTCTGTTTTTCCTATCAGGACAATGCAGATATATTGTCAGATATTTCTTTTACATTAAAGGCCGGTGAAACGGCGTTGATAACGGGTGAGAACGGGGCAGGTAAATCTACCTTGTTGCACTTACTCATGCGCTTCTTTGAGCCGTCCAGGGGACATATCAGCATTGACGGTCAGGATATTTTTAAAGTCACCACCACGTCAGTGCGGGCTTGTATAGGTCATGTCTCTCAGGATGTCGTATTATGCAATGGCAGTATTCTTGATAACATTACTTACGGTGTTGAGAAACCAGAACCGGATGATATCGATAAAGTATGCAAATTGTCCGGACTTACTCATATTGTGGCGAAGATGCCGGCAGGAATGAGCACTTTAGTCGGCGAAGGCGGTATCAGGCTATCTGGCGGGCAAAGGCAACGTATCGCTCTGGCCAGAGCATTACTGAAACGGCCAAAAATCTTATTGTTCGACGAACCTACATCGATGCTGGATGAGGGAGGAAGACACCGTTTTAAAGACGAATTTGAACATCTCTTTAAGCACTATACGGTATTGATGATTTCCCATGACCCTACAATTGCCGATGTGGCAGACCGGTTGTTTGAATTGCAAAACCGGACATTAACTGAATTGGTAGTAAAGGAATAACATGACAGCTTATAAATTGAAAGAAGACGTCCTCGCTCAAAAAGTCGTCGATGAAATGGTGATCCTTGAGCCGGAGAACGGTGAGTATTTTACAGTTAACGGTGTCGGCACCGAGATGATTTCATTACTTGAAGAGGGCAAAGATGAGGATGATGTGGTATCAGCAATGGTATCCCGTTTTGATGTATCTGAAGATGAAGTCAGGAAGGACTACGCTGAGCTTGTGACTTCGCTCCTTGAACAGGGTCTCATTGAGAAAGTGTAAGCATGATGGCAGGTGCTTTCTTTCGATTACCGTTGAGCCATAAAAAGCTTTTCATTAAGGCATGGCTGATGTTTCTGATATGGGACTGGCGTATTTCAAAACAGCCGTATCAAAAATGGAAAGGACATATTTTTACCCCGGATCAATTTCAAAGTACGAAAACGCCGCTTCCTGAATCGTTTATCTCTGTCATTGAGAAGGCGGGCAGGCATCATATCCGGAAAATGAATTGCCTGAGAAGGTGTCTGGTGACCATGTCATTACTCAATGACCTTCAAATTTATCCCGGGTTACATTTCGGGGTGCGGGTAACGGCGGGGAAAACGGAGGCCCACTGCTGGCTGACACATGACGGCATAATCATTAATGATAGTCATGATGTTGTCAGCACTTATACAGAATTGAGAACGAAAAAAGGAAGTGAGCAGGCTTTTCTCAGCGCTTTGACTTAAACATGAAATGCCTGAATCCAGCGCTGGGTCAGGATGACAAACAACAGGTCCACATGTACACCGCCATGCCGGTTATATACCGCATCATCAAAAGCTTTAAGCACTTTCTTATTATCAATCAGTCCACGATCGCTCAGATACGGGTGTGACAAACATGCCCGGAGCTCACCAGCATTTTCTCTGACAAGATTGCCGAAATGATGATCAAAGGTGGTTTTCGTTTGACGCCAACATACTGAATCCGGCAAATGGCGGCTCATCGCATTACGTAAGAC
Organism: Alteromonas sp. ABV2_168; assembly: GCF_056161165.1. Taxonomy (NCBI): domain Bacteria; kingdom Pseudomonadati; phylum Pseudomonadota; class Gammaproteobacteria; order Alteromonadales; family Alteromonadaceae; genus Alteromonas; species Alteromonas sp. ABV2_168. Next base: position 410,800 of record NZ_JBSWYQ010000003.1, read on the forward strand.
GAATTTTGGATAAGGCCCGCGTATCAGTTGTGAGGGTGGCACTGCGAAAGAAAACTCAGCAAGCCGGTAATCGAAGAAAGGATGCTTCACCTCTATATCAAATTCGGCAGCAATGGCATCGTAAGATCTGACAGAATTGAACGTGGTAGTCGTTTTGAGCGCAAAGTATCTGGCATGGCTGGCTGGTTCTTTGACAGGATCAAAAGGATTATGGAACCCGAAAGCTTCGTTGGCCAGCAGGCGAGATTTATCTGTTAACCAGGCTGGTAGTGGCAGCACACCGGGTGTTTTTCCTTTCAGACGTTTGGCCATATTCAACAAGGCAGTGGGTACGAAAGGTTTAATGAAGAGTTCACGGGCAACAGATTTAAAAGACATGCCAGTTTCTACGCAGGCTTTGTACACTTCAGTTAGAACACCCCATTCCCCTTCACGCAAACGCTGGGTGTATGCACTGGCATGCCCCCAGCAAATTTCGTCGCCCCCGTTTCCGGTAAACAGTTTACTGATACCCATTTGCTTTAAATCTGAGAGTTCATCCCGGTAACGGGGAGACAGAACAATACCCGGATGATCAAAATGTGGCGGGTAAAGACTCAGAAAATTACGATATCGTGATTTGTCCACATCCTGAAAATGAAACTCTTCTAACTGAAGATATTCGCGCATGTCACGGATTAATTCTGTCTCATCTGATTTAGGATCGTGCTTATAGTAATGCGAAACCGCAATACAGCGGCGTTTATGCTGCTTCTGATACTGGTGTACAAGAGAGGTAACCGAGGTAGAGTCCATCCCGCCGCTCATCTGGCAACCCGCTACTTCTGTTGTTCCAGTGTATTCTTCCACCACAGAAATAAAGAGCTCGCGAAATGCAGTCGCATACTCATCATCACTGGTGAGTCTGATCCGGTTTTCCGGTTCAATATCCCAATATTGATGACTTGTTACCTTATCCTTACTGCATCGCAGGTAGTGGCCTGCCGGCAATATCTGCAGCCCTGAATAAATACTTAGCTGAGGGACTGGCTGACCGGCAAGCCATCCGGCTATCGCAGTGTCTGAAAGTACCGGCTTTAGTCCGGATACATTCAGCGCATGAGCAGCACTGTTACTGATGACGGTGAAATCAGGTGTAGACACGAAGTACAGAGTAGTCAGAGAAAGCGCGTCCGTACCGATGATAACAGCATCATTTTCGAGTTGTATAAAAAATGGACAGTTTATAGATGCTAACTTTTCTGCAGTCCGCTCGTCTGCCTGAACGGGTAATTTAGTGTCACCACTGTTTGAAAAACCACTAAGTCTGCCGTTGCGAACAAAGCAATGGGTAAAAAGCTGGCTTTCAAGCCCGCCGGACTGAAGCGGACCCGGGGACTTATGGCTGTATATGAAGAGAAATGGTTTCACAAAGTTCCGTCTTGTTGCGTAAATGCACCATTACTGAGCGATCAGACAAAGTAACAGGTTCTGCTGAGTATGCCTGAATGCTAACATTAATAAAATCTGGAGAAAAATTAACATTGCCAATTTAACTTCATAATTTATAATCTGTTTTCTGCGTCAGTTCGGGAGAAAAATCGGTGCAGCAGATATGATCTGAAAGGATCTGTCTGAATTTTTTACAGATCTGTTTGTAAATATCATCCATTAACATCAAATTCACATTACTATTTTTTAAATAATTGAAAATATTAATATTTTTAAATGTGGCGTGATGCTTGCTTTTCTATTGTGTACAACAATAATTTATACCACGTAGTTTTATACTTACAAGGAATATGGAATGAAAAAGTCGGCTTTACTTGGGGCAGCAGCAGCCCTGCTTTTAAGCGGTCAAGCTTCAGCTAGCTACATCAGCACTGTCACCGGCGCTGACATGGCAGGCATGGAAGTGACTGTTACTTACTCTGACCTGAGCACTGAGACGTTAACTTGGGGTGTAACCTCAAGCGACGCGACTGTACCTTATATGGAAGGTTACAGCGGCGGCGTTACCGGTACTTCGTGGTCTTTAACACAAACTGGCGATACTATCGCTGATCAGCCTCCTGGTGCCGCATATGTTTACGGTGCATGGACTTTCACCTATGACGGTACTGGCCTGAGCATTGCATCTGTTTATGTTGATGCATATGCTGCTGATGTTGTTTTTGATACTGTTTCAGGCGATGCGAGTGCTAATGGATCTCTTGCTGGTCGTGAACTGGTTACAGACGGTTATGTGTTAGATGCTTCATATTCAATGAATATTGAAGACGAGCTTTTTGGTGGTTTAACACTGAGTGGCGTTAGCGGTAACCTGATGGACGCTGCAGGCAGCTTCCAGTTTGTTGTTGATACAGACAAAGTAGCTGTACCAGCACCTGCAACTCTGGGTATCTTTGCCGCTGCTCTAGGATTTATGGGCTTCAACCGCCGTAAAAAGGCATAAGGATAGAAAACATGAAAACTTTTGAAAATGCTTCCGAAAGCAAACAAGAGTATGTAAAGCCGGAACTGCAAAAAGTAGGTACCCTGGCTGAACTGACTGAAGGTTTCGCAGGTAGCATTCCTGACGAACAAGGCGGTCAGACTAAGCGTAACCCATTCCAGGGTTAAGTTGATCGAATAAAAAAAGGCCAGTCATACGACTGGCCTTTTTGTTTTGCTCTGCAGCATGTATCCGTACCCATCATTCAAGCGCTGCGTCTCTACCCGTTCTTCGCTGAAATCCATTCATTAATTTGCCTGCAAACTTCAGTCAGTCGTTCAAGTCCATCAGGATATTTTATTTCATAAACCGGAAGCGTATTTATCAACGTAGCAAGTGAGCCAACCCGTTGTTTGTCGATTCCCAGCGCTTTATAAGCGTCACCCAGCATGCTGTTTTGCATGAGTAATATGAGCGCTTTACTATTGGCTATGCGTGTTATTTCAACAGGTCCGGTATAATTCTCAGCTCTGTTTAGAAAATACAATGCACTTATTTGAGCGGGTTTATCTTCTGACATCTGCCCGGCGAAAGTGATTTCATTTTTTGCGAAGCGATCGTGTACTTTCTTAACCGTTGTTTTATCTAATGAGTCACTGTCTGCAAAATACTCTGTGCTATCTGGCCACAGACGAACTTTAGGCCAGCTGGGATATACTGAAAAAGCATTGCCGTCAGAAAACAGGGCTGCCATGTCATCAGTCGTGAGAGTAAATCCTTCGTGAGTTAATGCTGTGGTTAATGTCGACTTCCCGGTCCTGCTGGGAGCAAGAAACAGATGCGCCCGTCCTTCTTTTACCAGCGTATTAGCATGCAGGCAAAGGTGACCTTTTTGTTCAAGAAAAACAGATAAACCGATAGTTTGCAGGTAGTGAGCAGGTCCTGTGCCATTGGCATGCCAGTCCACTTTTATGCCTTCTTCAGTGAATTCGAATGCACCTTTGCCTTCGCAATCAATCATCAGCACCTGCCGGTCATTTTCCCGGTGGAGCTTGATTGTTGATGTATACCTTTCACCTTTGTCGGTCAGTTTCCATACCGCACTTTCTTGTGATGGTGATTCGACTTTGCCACTACTGAGCCGCAGTGCGTATTTGTTCTTTATTGCCGGCATTGAATCCGTAAATAAACTCACCCCGTGCAAGGGCACACTGCAAAGTGAATAAAGCGCCGTATTGTTATCCATTCCATTTCTACTTCAGATATTGAATTGCCGCAACACACTTAGCAGTGCTACTCCGTAAAGCGCGCATCAATGTGCTTTTGATTGATTGTACAGTAATTAAATCAGGAATGATCCGCTGAAGCCACAGGAAGGAAGCTTTCTTGCAGATCCGGAGGTCAAGTTTTCGTAATCAAACAGTCAACGAATCAAAACAACCTTGTCATATTCCCTGCGTACGCTCTTCGCGATTCACTTTTAATCAGAAGAATAAGCGCAAGGAAAACACATGAAACACACTCTCACTTGTAAGAAGCATATACTGGCGATGTCTGTACTGTCAGCAATCGCAGCAAGCACCTCAAATGCGTTTGCCGAAGAGATGGCTGCAGAGTCACGTGATGGCGAAGTTATTGAAGAAATTCAGGTTATCGGCCGCAGCGTGTCTTATGCCAACAACGCCACCGACGAAAACATGAAACAGCAGCAAACGGCGATGACCAGCGTGCTGGCGACAATTGATAACCTGCCGGGTGTCCTGATTAACGAAGGCGATACATTCGGTGCCGATGACTGGTCTACCAGTATTTCCATTCGTGGTTTTCAGGTGGATCTGGATCAGCAACAAATCGGTATGACGGTAGACGGTATCGCTAACGGTAATTCAAACTACGGTGGCGGCTCGAAGGCCAACCGTTATATGGATACAGAAAACCTGCGGGCGGTAGAGGTGTCTCAGGGAACGGCTGATATCGCTTCCCGTTCGAACGAAGCACTGGGTGGTACGCTTAACTTCACAACCATTAACCCCGGTACAGAAGAAGGTCTTATCCTGAGTGGTACGCTGGCTGAATATGAAGGTCAGAAAATCTATGCCCGTTATGAAACCGGAGAGCTGGTAAAAGACACCTACGCATGGGTGAGTGTATCGTCACAGGACAGTTCAGACTGGATGGATCAGGCGGCCGAAAATACCCGTGACCACTTTGCTGCCAAAGTTATCAGCTATGTGAGTGGTATCGATTTTACCGGCTATGTCTCTTACGACGATACTCACGAAGACAACTATCAGCGCATTTATGGCAACGAACAATTTGCCCAGAACCCGGAATGGGACCAGCTTACCAGTGACTGGTCGGGTGTGCCTTATCAGGATCAGGCATATCGCCGCGGATGGTCAACATTGCGTGAGAACTTTTTCACCTATCTGAAAGCTGATATGTCGGTAGGCGCAGTGGATTTCAGTGCCAACGTTTATTACCACAATCAGGAAGGGCGGGGCGACTGGTTGCCTCCTTACGTGGTTGATGTAACTGACGACGGGCTGAATCAGCCTAATTCTGAACTGGTTTCGGGTAACACGGTATACGGCGGTTCTCAGTTAGGTCAGCTTTTCTATGTGTCTCCTGAAGGCGCGGCGTTATCGCCTGCAACAGGCTGTGTCAGCTCGCTTAAATTCCCTTACGGCGGCAGTTCTGCCGAATACGATCCTGCCTGTTACGACAGCAGCGCAGTGCCAGTGGGCTCTTATCGTCATACGCATTACAAAAAGGAACGCACCGGCTTCAACGCTGACATGATCTGGAATACACAGATTGGCGATATGGACAACGTGTTACGTGCAGGCTTGTGGTATGAAGATTACAACCGCGAAGAATCACGTGACTGGCACAAGATCATCGATTCGAAAACCAGTTTCTATTATGACCACATTCCTTACTGGGTGCAGTACAGCCGTGAATTCCCGGTTGAAACCATCATGTATTACCTTGAAGACGAGCTGGACCTGGGCGTGGCAAAAGTACGCCTTGGTGCTAAGCAATTCAATGTAGACGTAAAGAAAAACGATTTGTTTGATGCCAATAACAACCTGGCTGTATCGTCTGATTCTGATGTGCTGTTCTCTGCCGGTTTTGTTGCCCCTCTGGCTGACAACCTGGAATTCTTCGGTGGCTTCGCGCAAAACTACGCAGCAATCAAAGATGCAGTGCTTGAGCGTGATGACGCTGACTTGTCAGTGATTGAGCCTGAAACTGCAGACAATATAGACCTGGGTGTGCGCTACTCAACCCCGGGCCTTAACGCCAGCCTGACGTACTACACAATCAAATTTGATAACCGCATTCGTTTTGTCAGTGCCGAGCAGTCTGAAGGGATCGATTTCCTTGAAGAAGGTGCCGGTGGTTATGTTAATGACGGTGGTGTTGAGTCAGACGGTATTGAAGCATCCGTACAATGGCAGGCGACGGAATACCTGAGCGTGTACGCATCGTATACCTACAACAATTCTGAATATGCAGAATCCCGTTACGAAGATATTGAAGGCAATACTGTTCTTGGCACCGCAAAAGACATGGCTGTTCTTAGCCTGGACTATGCGAAAAGCAATTACATTGCCGGTCTGAGCACAAAGTATGTGGGCCCCCGGTTTATGGACCAGGCGAATCTGACAGAAGTTGAGGAGTATGTGGTCAGCGACTTCTACGCAGGTGTCGTGCTGGACAATGTGGCAAGTGGCATTAAATCACTGGATGTACGCTTAACGGTTAATAACCTGTTTGACGAGAGCTATCTGGGCACAGTAGTCGCCGGTGCAGGCTGGATTGGTGCACCGAGAACAGCCGCGATAAACGTGAAAGCGGCATTTTAAAACGCTTTGAAAGTGTAGCAAAGGCCGGAAATTCCGGCCTTGTTTGTCTCTGAGAAAGTGTTCAGCAGTTTTCATGACCTGAACGTGGATAAAACAGCTAACCTTCAGCACATCCGTGCAACAGCACTCAGTAAGTCTTCTGCGGAAAAAGGTTTGCTTATGTAATCGTCCATCCCGGCTGCTTCACAGCGTTCTTTGTCACCCTTCATGGCATTAGCGGTAAGGGCAATGACCGGTACATTCAGGTATTTCTCGCCGGCGTCTCCGGCGCGAATACGCCGGGTTGTTTCAAATCCGTCCATTTCCGGCATGTGACAATCCATCAGGATCACATCAAAAGTCAGCTTCATTCTGTTCAACGCTTCCAGCGCTTCTTTACCGTTGCGGGCTGTCATGGTTTTATGCTGGCTCAGGTGTTCTCTGGCAATAAGCTGGTTTATTTCATTGTCTTCGACGATGAGAATTTTGGCGCAGAAGTCTTTAGCCGGAAGCAGAGGGGCAGGGGCCTTAGAGTCGTTGTGGCTTTGTGCCGGTTGTGTATCTTCAGCATTACCCTGAAGCATCACAAAGCTGAAACAGCTGCCACGGCCCTTCTCGCTGGTGACGGTTAAATCTCCGCCCATCAACTGACATAACTGCCTGCTGATGGATAACCCAAGCCCGGTACCACCAAATTTACGGGTTGTGGACACGTCTTCCTGGCTGAATACTTCAAAGATGCTGTCCAGATTCTCAGGTGCAATACCTATGCCGGTATCTTCGACATCTCCCCGTAACGCCCATTTCTGTTTGTCACCAACAGTCAGAGCAATGCGCAGAGTAATGGTACCTTCTGATGTAAATTTCACTGCATTGCTTAGCAGGTTACCCAGTACCTGTCGTAATCTTACCGGATCGCCGGTGACCATAGTCTGACCATTCAGATCGCTTTCCAGTTTCAGTGTCAGTCCTTTCTCACCACAACTGATACAGAACTGGTCGTAAATGGTTTTTATCAGCAGTTCCAGATTAAACGGAATGGCTTCAAGATTGAGCTGACCCGCCTCGATTTTCGAGAAATCGAGTATGTCGTCCACAATGTGCTGCAAGTTCTTAAGACTGTCCTTTGCCAAATCGACATAGCGTCTCTGTGTACTGTCCAGCGGTGTTTTATTCACCAGTTGCAGTGCACCTGATACACCATGCAGCGGGGTGCGGACTTCATGACTCATGCTGGCAAGGAAGCCGGATTTCAAACGGGCAGATTCTTCTGCCTTTAAGCGGGCGTCTTCAAGATACTGCCTTGTTCGCTCACGGTCTGTAACATCCTGAAAGAAAGCCACGAAATGCGTTAGCTTATCCTCAGTGTAGACGGGTGTCAGGATCAACTGGTTGTAGAAAACAGAACCGTCTTTCTTATGACAAATCAGCATTTCGTCAAAGGCATGACCATGTCGGAGGGCATATTTAATTTTATGCAGCTGACTTGTTTCAGCTTTCATCTGATTTAACATCAGGAACGTCTGGCCCATGACCTCATCTTCATCAAAGCCGGTGATCAGACTAAAATGAGGATTAACGTAGATGGCAGGGAAGCCCGCTTCCTGAGCATCGACAATGAGTATCGACACTGTGGCAGATTTCATGGCATGACTGATTACATTTATCTGATTTTCCAGCACCCGCCGCTGAGTCAGGTCATTGCCCACCAGAATACTGCCAACCTGCTTACGCTCATCGTCTATCAGAGGAAGCACCCGCCAGCTTAAAGTGACCGGCTTCTTGTCATTTAAAGAGGCATAATGGCCGGTAAGAGACTGTTTATCACCGGATAAGTCGCCTTTTATATCTCTGAGGGTGTTGTCTGACAAATCATAATAAAGGGCGTATCGCTTATAAGCACGGTTCGCCAGAATGTTGTCACCGGTTTCGTCCTGCACAACCAGGATCTCTTCCAGTGAATCCAGCACATTCGAAAATTGTTTGTTGGACAGGGAGATAGTAGATAAATTGATGATTAATTGATTGAACGCTGTCCGGATCTCGTTAAGTTCTGCAGGTTCATTTTCACTGCCGGTGCTGGTTCCTCCTTTCTTCCTGCTGGTACTGCGCTGAATATCATCGTGAAGCTGGCGCAGGGTCACTGCGCTCAGTTTTGCAGCATGACTGGATGCGTAAACACTCACGATCACTGCAAAGGCCAGGGTGATCAAAATTGCCGGAATTAACCAGAGTACATTAGAGTAAGCTTCCAGTGCCGGCGCCTGACTGATAAGAGTCAGTCCACGCCATTGCTCTGATTCAGACTCCCAACCGGAATAGGCTGCATGGTCAAATAGACTGCCTGGTCTGAACATCGCCGGTTTATTTGAATAAAGGATCTTCCCTTCATTGTCGAGAATTAACTGGCTTGCATCACTGTCCCGTTGATAAATTAATGCTTGCAGAGCCGGAATATGGAGTACCAGTGCACCTTCTGCTGAATCCGCAAGTAATACTGGTACCGCGATAATTGCGCCGTCACCGGAAATATTATTGTAAGGTTTCGATTCGTTCAGTACCGTTTCCTGCCACGCGCTGGCCATCGATGCCGGCACCTGACCTTCCCAGTTGTTTGTGATGAGCGGTTCACCATTAAACTGAAACAATCCGAGACTGAAAGATCGGGCACGGGTAAAGCGCAAAGACTCAAAAAAGATGGGCAGATAATTCTGCCGCTGCTGAATATCAATAAAACTGTTTATCAGCAGGTCGTTAGCCGCGATACCCTCCATTAGCTGTTGCGTGCTGTCGAGGGTGAATGTGAGATCTGCCTTAAGGTGTGAGATATAGGTTTGCTGTTCATTCGCCACCTGCTTCTGTACCACATAAAAAATACACAGGCACAAGATTATGCTGACAGCAATCAGTGCGACTAATAGCCGTGGGAGTATGGTTTGCTGCAGCTGGGTATACAGCGAGGGGCGGGTACTCACCGGATATCTGAAACCGGGATAAGGTGTCCGTCTTCGTTAAACATCGCCATAAAATAATCCTCCGCCATTAATGCATCATGCATATTTTCCGTAAACGCCGGCGCATATTGTTTCACTGCGCCTTGCAACACCGGCAAGTTCTCAAGGGCCTGACGAACAGCATCAGCTTCAACAGAGCCGGCTTTTTTCACTGCAGCAATCAAAATATGGACCAGATCATAGCTATGAGCAAGGCCCACAACAGCCGGAATTGCCTGTGGAGCAATATCGTCATAACGTTCGCGGTACGCTTTCAGTAAATAAGCAGAGCGGCTATTGTTCTGATATAAAAAGCTGAAAGTTTGAATGACAGACAAATCGAGTTTAGATAGATCTGTCAGGCCTATTTCCGCGACAAAATCCCCACCTGCCAGACCCCAGTGAGCAATTATCGGCATTTCTGCTGCTTCCAGTTTGAGCAGAGTTTTGCTGACAACAGCAGCTTCAGGCGCATTAGATACAAGAATAATAGCCCGTGCACCAGACTGGATAATCGCCGACATCTCATTAGTAAAATCTGTCTGCCGCCAGTTTATCCATTGTGTGCTCACGATTTTCAGGCCCTGTTGTTCAGCCGCTTTGGATAATGATGTTAAATTTGAACGACCCCAGCCTGTACGCTCAAGTACCAGGGCAATTTCTTTAACTCCCCGTTCTCTGGCTGTCTTTATCAGAACTTCCCCTGCCTGCTCATCACGGATGGAGACACGAAAAACGTTGTTTGGCGTGTAATGATTATCGACCAGTGATGTACCAGCGGCCCAGGGGCTCAGGAACAGCATATTGTTCTTATGCACAGCATCCAGCTCGGCCAGGGCTACCGGTGTGTGTACGCCACCAAAGATAGCCAGTAAATTCTGCCGCTTTGCCAGTTGTTCAACGTTATATACGCCGCGGGCCGGGTTACCACGGTGATCCGTTGTGACCAGTGAGAGCTGGTGACCAAGAACGCCGCCATTGTCGTTGACTTCTGAGATGGCAATTTCCATTCCCCGGCGTATCGCGGTTCCGCCTTCCACGGCAACAGCACTGAGATCGGCATCGAGTGCCAGTACCAGCTGCGCTTTTTCCTGTGCCACGGCCTCGCTGCCGGCACCTGTCAGAGTAAGCAGAAAGATTAATAGAAATCTGGTCATATTCAGTCACGGAAACGTAAAGGAAAACGGTTGTTTAAAAAGGGTTCGGGATTATATTAGTATTTGCATGTGATTCTGCAATTAGACAAAGGATGGTGGAATTTATCAGAATAAAAACTTGCACCTTTCAGGATAGAGACTTAGTTTTAACGTATAACAAATAAATCAAAATTAGCGTGCAAAATCATTATCCTCCTACCATTTTGGATGTCGAAGCCAGCGGATTCGGCAGCGGCAGTTTTCCCATCGAAATCGGTGTGAAGCGTTCTGATGGTGCGCGTTTTTGCCGTTTGATAAAACCCTATAAGAGATGGACGCACTGGAACAGCGAGGCCGAATCTTTACACGGCATAACCCGTGATGTGCTTTCCCAATACGGTATTGACGGCAGGGAAGTGTGCATTCAGCTCAATGCCTTCATGCAAAACAGTACCGCTTATTCGGACGGCTGGGTAGTGGATTATCCCTGGCTGATAAAACTCTATGCAGAAGCTGGTATAGAGATGAACTTTAAGCTGACAGCGCTGGAATACCTGTTATCTGAAAACCAGATGCAACACTGGCATGAAGTGAAACAGTCTCTGGTCAATCAGCAGTGTGTTAAACGCCATCGTGCCAGTGTAGATGCGGAGCTCATCCAGCAAACCTTCATGACTACAGCATCCATGCCGATGCCGGTACTGGCAAGATAATACGGACAAGGAACTTCAATGAAGCAGATTGGTATTATCGGTGGCATGAGCTGGGAATCATCGGCAACGTATTACCGCCTGATCAACAGCTATGTGAAGCAACGTCTGGGTGGGCTGCACAGCGCACGCATATTAATGAACAGCGTGGATTTCGCAGAGATTAGCCAGTGGCAGCATGAAAATAACTGGGATGCACTTACCCGGGCGATGGTTCAGGCAGCAAAACAACTGGAAGCCGGCGGCGCAGACGGCGTTGCTATTGCGACTAATACGATGCACAAAGTCGCTCCTGAAGTAGAAAAGGCGCTGAACATACCCTTACTCCATATTGCTGATGCGACAGCCAGTGTGTGCAGGCGCGGGGGTATAAATAAAGCAGCTCTGACAGGCACCCGGTTTACCATGGAACAGCCTTTTTACACTGAGCGCCTTCAAGACTTCGGGATCAATGTGCTGACGCCGGACATGGCCGGCCGGCAGGTCATTCATGACATCATTTATAATGAACTGTGCAAAGGCGAAACACGGGCATCCTCAAAAGAGATTTATCAGCAAATTATTGAGCAAATGGCAGCAGACGGTGCGCAGGCTGTCATTCTCGGCTGCACGGAAATTGGTATGTTGATAAAGGCCGGAGATGTCAGTATTCCGGTACTGGATACCACTGAAATTCATTGCGAAAGCATTGTGGATTTTATGCTGGGTTAACGCAGCCCGTTGTCTTAGTAAGGGTCAGAAATAGTACTGAACACCGAGCAACAATGAATTGATGTCTTTATCACTTACTTCCCTGTACTGGTACTCCACTGCCATTTTCACCGAATTTAATTCTCCGATTTGCCAGCCAACGCTGGCGGCGGTGCCTGCGTTGTAAGGCAGATAAAGCCAGTCAGAATAGGCGGCCTGTTGATCGTTACTGGTTTGCAGCGCTGCGAATATGCGTTGACTGGAGTCTTTTAACAAAGAGCGGCTGGCCGAGACCCTCACGGAGTCTACTGAGTGATATGTACTGATCTTGTCAACCCACTGGTCGTGATAAGGCAGCTCGCGGTTGTAGCGCACCCCAAATCGCCAGGCCGGCAGGCGCTGACTGCGAAATGAAATTTCAGACTGATAGGGGGAGGCAACGTATACTGGCTGACTTCTTTTCGTATCAGAAAGCACACTGCCGCCTGCATGACACAGCGTACTTAATAAAGTCAGACAACTCACTAGCCAGAAGTATTTCATGGCATGGTTCCTATGTGTGTGCCTGAGTCTGCAGCTCAGTTAGGGATTGATTATCGGGCAGGCAATGCGATTTATACTTAAGTGTAGTTGGTTTGGATGATTATCCCAGTGAGAAAATGTAATTATTTTTAAAATAATTTAAATTAAAAAAAGCGGCATGTGGGAACATGCCGCCTACCTTTTATTTTTGTCTTTATACAGAGGCTTTAAGCGCTTCTGCTTTGTCTGTGGCTTCCCATGGGAATTCATCACGGCCGAAGTGGCCGTATGCAGCCGTTGGACGGTAAATCGGACGTTCCAGATCAAGCATCTTGATCAGGCCGTAAGGACGTAAGTCAAAGTGTTCACGTACCAGTGCCACCAGTGTTTTCTCATCAACCACACCTGTACCAAACGTTTCGATACTGATAGATGTTGGCTCTGCTACCCCGATAGCGTAAGACACCTGAATTTCGCAACGCTTCGCCAGACCGGCTGCAACGATATTCTTCGCCACATAACGACCTGCGTATGCCGCCGAGCGGTCTACTTTTGATGGATCTTTACCGGAGAATGCACCTCCACCGTGACGGGCCATACCGCCGTAGGTATCTACAATAATTTTACGGCCAGTCAAACCACAGTCACCCATTGGTCCGCCGATAACAAAACGACCAGTCGGGTTAATGTGGAATTGAGTGTTTTTGGTCAGCCATTCCGAAGGCAGTACAGGCTTAATCACTTCTTCCATAACGGCTTCGCGAAGTTGCTCTGTGGTGACCTTTTCATTGTGCTGAGTAGACAGAACAACGGCATCAATACCCACCGGTTTGTCGTTCTCATAAATAAAAGTCACCTGACTTTTTGCATCAGGGCGCAGGAAATCAAGCTGACCGGACTTTCTCACTTCGGCCTGCTTTTGCACCAGGCGGTGTGCATAGGTGATCGGTGCCGGCATTAATACGTCAGTTTCGTCACTGGCATAGCCGAACATCAGACCCTGGTCACCGGCACCCTGTTCTTCAGGGCGGGCACGGTCAACACCCTGATTAATGTCAGGAGATTGCTTACCAATCGCATTCAGCACAGCACAGGAGTCAGCATCAAAGCCTACATCTGAGTGGTTGTAACCAATTTCTTTTACCGTCTGACGGGTCAATTCTTCAATATCGACCCAGGCGGATGTGGTGATCTCACCACCTACCAGTACCATACCGGTTTTTACATACGTTTCGCAGGCAACCCGTGCTTTGGGATCCTGTTCTAATATGGCGTCAAGCACAGCATCTGAAATCTGGTCGGCAATTTTATCCGGATGTCCTTCTGAGACTGATTCCGATGTGAATAAATGTGCGGCCATAAATCCTCCGTTATTTCTGGGTTAACCAATACATCACTATCATAAGCTTAAGTGACTGGCTGGTTGGGTATATTCGTTCGCCCCCGGGTATATTCTGTCGTCCCGGACGATGAACAGCATTGTACCGGGTTCGTATGAAAATACCATCTTTACTTCTGGACGTCTAAAAGTCTATTTGTTACGTTTCGTTGACAGTCCGGTTCGTTATTACGTGAGTAAGACGAAAAACGATTTCTGTCAGCAGAGAACCTGTTTTGCGCAACGACTATCCGAATAATTGTTATAAGTTAACTAAATTCGATAAGTGCACCCGGTATAAAACACATTGAACTGGTTATGCGCTTAGGTAAGAATAGTCGCCAGTTTGAAAATTCATAGTCGGCAGCAGGAATTCCTATCCGTTTCCGGATTAATCTCCGGGTTGTCAGTGTCAAAGTTTTAAGCAAATTATTAAAGGAGTTAGCATGCCAACTCGTCGTGAACTTGCCAACGCTATCCGCGCACTTAGCATGGATGCAGTTCAGCAAGCCAAATCAGGCCACCCGGGCGCCCCTATGGGTATGGCGGATATCGCACAGGTTTTGTGGTGCGATTATCTTTCTCATAACCCGTCTAATCCCAACTGGGCGAACCGCGACCGTTTTGTGCTTTCAAACGGTCACGGCTCTATGCTGCTTTATTCATTGCTGCATCTCACGGGTTATGATCTGCCGTTAGAAGAGCTGAAAAATTTCCGTCAGTTACATTCTAAAACCCCGGGTCACCCTGAATATGGCTATGCGCCGGGTGTTGAAACCACCACCGGTCCGCTGGGACAAGGGATCAGCAACGCCGTAGGTATGGCGCTGGCAGAGAAAGTGCTGGCTGCACAGTTTAATCAGGACGGCCACGATATCGTCGACCATTATACCTACACGTTCCTGGGTGACGGCTGCCTGATGGAAGGTATTTCTCATGAAGTATGCTCGTTAGCCGGCACATTAGGTCTTGGCAAGCTGGTAGCGTTCTACGATGACAACGGCATCTCTATCGACGGTGAAGTTGAGGGATGGTTCACCGACGATACCGTGAAGCGTTTCGAATCATACGGCTGGCATGTCATTGCCGGTGTTGATGGTCACAACCCTGATCAAATCCGTAAAGCGGTTGATGAAGCCCGCGCGAATACCACACAGCCTACACTAATCTGCTGCAAAACCATTATCGGTTTTGGTTCCCCTAACAAGCAAGGTAAAGAAGATTGTCACGGCGCTCCGCTGGGTGATGACGAAATTGCATTAACCCGCAAAGAACTTGGCTGGACCCACGGTGCCTTCGAAGTACCACAGGATATTTACGCTGAGTGGGATGGCAAAGAGAAGGGCAGTGCAGCAGAAGCGAACTGGAACGAAGCGTTTGCAGCCTATGAAAAAGCGTTCCCTGAACTGGCAGCAGAATTCAGCCGCCGTGTAAATGGTGATGTACCGGCTAACTTCGTTGAAAAAGCGGATGCTTACATTGCGAAACTGCAGGCTAATCCTGATGCTCCGGCAACCCGTAAAGCATCGCAGAATGCACTGAATGCATTTGGTCCGTTACTGCCTGAATTGCTGGGCGGTTCTGCTGACCTTGCCGGTTCTAACCTGACAATCTGGTCAGGCTCAAAAGGCGTTGATGCGAAAGACGCGTCCGGTAACTACATCTACTACGGTGTGCGTGAGTTCGGTATGTCGGCAATGATGAACGGCATTACCCTGCATGGCGGTTTTAAAGCGTACGGCGCTACCTTCCTGATGTTTATGGAATATGCACGCAACGCAGTGCGTATGGCCGCGCTGATGAAAGCGCCGTCTATCTTTGTTTATACCCACGATTCTATTGGTCTGGGTGAAGATGGTCCTACGCACCAGCCGGTTGAGCAACTGGTGGCATTACGCTCTACGCCTAACCTTGACAACTGGCGGCCTTGTGACCAGGTTGAGTCTGCGGTTGCCTGGAAAGAAGCAATTTTACGTACCGAAGGTCCTACCACCTTAATTTTTACCCGTCAGGGGTTACCGCAGCAAGCGCGCTCTGCTGAGCAGGTTGCTGACATCGCTAAAGGTGGTTATATCCTGAAAGATACTGACGGTACACCAGATGTACTGCTAATCGGCACAGGCTCTGAAGTGCAACTGGCTGTCGCTGCCAGCGAGCAACTGGCTGAGAAGGGCGTTAAAGCCCGTGTGGTTTCTATGCCTTGTACTGATGCGTTTGACCGTCAGGATGCTGAATATCGTGAAGCAGTTCTGCCTTCAAGTGTTACTAAGCGAGTTGCAGTTGAAGCATTAGCGAAAGATTCCTGGTATAAATACACAGGTTTCGGCGGCGCAATTGTGGGCATGGACACCTTTGGTGAATCCGGTCCGGCAGGAGAACTGTTCAAACACTTCGGCATTACAACAGATGCCGTTGTTGAGGCAGCGTTGTCTTTATAATAGTTCGACAACAGGCGGTTTTTTATGGTCCGTGTAGCCATAAATGGGTTTGGCCGCATTGGTCGTAACGTACTGCGCGCCCTGTATGAAACAGGGCGCAATCAATTGATTAAAGTAGTTGCGATTAACGACCTGGCAGAACCTCAAGGCATAGCCCATCTGCTCAAATACGACACCACGCATGGTCGGTTCGGGTTTGATGTGGCGCTACAAGACGAACAGTTAATGGTGGCGGGTGACAGTATCCGCCTGTTGGCTGAACCAGATATTCACAACCTCCCCTGGGACTCTCTGGGGGTGGATATTGTGCTCGAATGTACCGGTGTATTTTCTGACCGGCAGGCCGGTCAGGCCCACCTTGATGCCGGTGCCGGCAAAGTGCTCTTTTCACAGCCCGGCAGCACCGATTTAGACAACACCATCATTTTTGGCACCAACGAAGAGTCGTTGTTACCTGAACACAAACTGGTATCTAACGGCTCGTGCACCACGAACTGTATTGTTCCTGTCATCCAGGCGCTGGATAATGCTTTCGGCGTATTAAGCGGCACTATCACTACCATACATGCGTCAATGCATGATCAGCAGGTGATTGATGCCTATAACAAAGATCTCCGTCGTGCCAGAGCTGCCAGTCAGTCTATCATTCCTGTCGACACCCGGTTGGCCGCCGGCATCGAACGTATTCTGCCAAAGTTTGCAGGTAAGTTTGAAGCCATTGCGGTGCGGGTACCCACAGTCAATGTGACGGCCATGGATTTAAGTGTCACGCTGGACACCGAAGTGAACATCACTGATGTGAACAGTGCACTGAAAAAAGCGCGTGAAGGGCGACTTTCCGGTATATTGGGTTATTCGGAAGCGCCGTTAGTCTCAGTAGATTTTAATCACGATCCTCATTCATGCATTGTTGATGGTACGCAAACCCGGGTAAGTCACCGTCAACTGGTGAAAACGCTGGTGTGGTGTGACAATGAATGGGGTTTTGCAAATCGAATGATTGATACCACGCTGGCTATGTACCAGTCGGGGTGTTGAGGAAATTAACTTCAGTTTTTAAGGGAAAACTATGGCAATTCCAAGCATGCAGGATTTAGCGCTGAACGGTCAGCGCGTGTTGATCCGTCAGGATCTCAACGTACCGGTAAAAGACGGTAAAGTTACGTCAGATGCGCGTATCAAAGCATCTATCCCTACAATCAAAGCTGCTCTGGAAGCCGGCGCAGCGGTAATGGTGATGTCTCACCTGGGTCGTCCTGAAGAAGGTAAATACGAAGAAGAATATTCACTGCAACCAGTCGTGGATTACTTAAATGGTGCACTGGACGTGTCAGTGTCGTTGGTTAAAGACTATCTGAACGGTGTTGATGTGAAGCCGGGCGAACTGGTTATTCTGGAAAACGTTCGTTTTAATAAAGGCGAAAAGAAAGACGACGAAACCCTGTCAAAACAATACGCTGCGTTGTGCGACATCTTTGTCATGGATGCATTCGGTACAGCTCACCGTGCCCAGGCGTCGACACATGGTGTCGCAAAATTTGCTCCGAAAGCGTGTGCTGGCCCGCTGCTTGCAGCTGAACTCGATGCATTGGGTAAAGCACTGGATAACCCTAAGCGTCCGATGGTTGCTATTGTGGGCGGTTCAAAGGTATCAACTAAGCTCACTGTGCTGAAAACGCTGGCAGAGAAAGTGGACCAGCTTATTGTTGGTGGTGGTATCGCCAATACGTTCATTGCTGCTCAGGGCCACAATGTGGGTAAATCACTGGTTGAAATGGATCTTGTAGATGAAGCGAAAGAGCTCATTGCACAGGCGCAGGCAAATGGCGGTGATATTCCGGTACCTACCGACGTAGTCACCGGTACTGAGTTCTCTGAGACCACGCCGGCCACATTAAAGGCAGTGGATCAAATCGGCAATGACGATATGGTGTTTGATATCGGTCCTGATTCGTCGGCGGCATTAGAAACAATTTTGAAAAATGCGGGCACAATTGTCTGGAACGGTCCTGTAGGTGTTTTTGAATTTGATCAATTCGCCGCAGGCACAAAAGCGTTAGCGCATGCTATTGCAGACAGTGACGCATTCTCTATTGCAGGTGGCGGTGACACGTTAGCTGCAGTAGATAAGTATGATATCGCAGATAAGATATCTTACATCTCTACCGGCGGTGGTGCTTTCCTTGAGTTCCTGGAAGGCAAAACCCTGCCAGCGGTCGCTGTTTTAGAAGAAAAAAACCAATAATAAAAACAGCGCTCGTGTAACGAAATTCGTTACTCAACTTGTCCGGCGAACAGTGACGTTTGCCGGCATTATTATAAACCCTACAGCCGTTTTTACACGCGGCACATAAAAAGGAGTGTTGCTCATGGCATCACAAGCGCAGCAGGCTATGCTGGATAAAATTAAAGTCCAAAAAGGTTTCATTGCAGCCCTCGATCAAAGCGGAGGCAGTACACCTAAAGCTCTGAAACTTTATGGGATCGATCCGTCTGCTTACAGCACAGACGAAGAAATGTTCGACATGGTACATGCCATGCGAACCCGCATTATTACCAGCGATGTGTTCAGTGGTGAACGCGTTCTGGGTGCCATTCTGTTTGAAAACACCCTCGACAGGGATATCGAAGGCATGCCTTCGGCAAAATTCCTGTGGGAGAAAAAGCGTGTGGTTCCTTTCCTCAAGGTAGACAAGGGACTTGAGGATGAGGCAAACGGTGTTCAACTGATGAAGCCTATTCCTACCCTGGATACCCTGCTTGCTAAAGCCGTGGCGCAGGACGTATTCGGTACCAAGATGCGTTCAGTGGTCAAGCTGGCTAATCATGAAGGTATCAAAGCCATCGTTGAGCAACAGTTTGAAGTGGGTAAGCAGATTCTGGCTGCAGGTCTTGTGCCTATCATCGAACCGGAAGTCGATATCAACAGCCCTGAGAAGGCGGAAGCAGAAGCATTGCTTAAACTGGAAATCATGACGCAGCTGAACCTGTTGAATGAAGGCCAGGAAGTGATGCTGAAACTTACCTTGCCAACTCAGGATAACTTCTACAAGGAACTGGTTGATCATCCTAAAGTGATTAAAGTGGTGGCATTGTCAGGGGGTTATACCCGTGATGAAGCGAATGCAAAACTGGCAGAAAACCCGGGTATCATCGCCTCGTTCTCCCGTGCATTAACCGAGGGTGTAAGCGCTCAGCAGTCGCAGGAAGAGTTCGACAGTACGTTGGATGCTGCCATTGAGTCTATCTATCAGGCGTCAAAATCTTAATTCATATCAACAAACCGGTAAGATCATGCTTACCGGTTTGCTTTCTTTTTCCTCACACACTTTGCTGTCTTTAAGTTCTGCTTTATACTTTATTAGTAGATTCTAATTTATATTCTGTCCGGGTGCAGTTTATTAAGCATTTCATGCTACGAAATTGACAGATTGAAGCCGGCTGGACTATGGTTTCACATTGGCTAAAGCTCCAACAAAGCGGCGCGAAGGCATGCGCCGGAATACTTCGCCAATAAAAGGGATCCGTTGTAGTGAGCAATACAGAACACATCTATTTTTTAATTGGCATTCTCGGTTTGCTGGTAACGGTAGGTGTTGTGTTTACTTTCGCCCTGCCTGTGCCTAATCACCGTTATAAAGCGCAATCGCCGGTTTTCGGACGGCTGTTCCTCATTTCAGTCTGGTTTGCATTTCTGGCTATTTGTCTGGAACCGCTGGGCTATCCTCTTGCCAGCGCGGCTACCCTGAATCTTTGTATTTTACTGGCGATGTATATGTTGCTGATGGTGGTAATGCGGCGCTACGGATTACCTCTCAGGCCACTGGAAGCCGCCGGCATAGTGTGTCACCTGGTCTTGTGTGAAGCCGCGTCTTTGTATTTCTATCTGGTCAATGACCAGGTGCTTATCAGAGAACTCATTGTCTCCGCATGTGTGCTGGTGCCGCTGGGAATGGCGCTGAAGCTCATTTACCGGTATATTCCGAAAAATAAAGGCGGCGATGAAATGATTTTCGTCGTAGTCGCTATCACTACAGTGGGCGTTGTTTTCGGCGTACCGGTATATCTCTCCATGCTGGAAGAAGGTGAGTCGGTCAGTACCAATGTGGCGTTTGTCGCTATCTTTTTTCTGACTATTCTGTTCATGCTGGGCTTTCCCACCAGTCTGATGCAATCTTTATTTCAGCGGCTCAGCACCCAGGTGTATATTGATGCTTTGACAGGCACGAAAAACCGCCATTTTCTCTACAAAGAAGCACCGAAAATGCTGTCTCATACACGCCGGCATAACCAGCCCCTGTCCCTTGTGGCCTGCGACATTGATTATTTCAAAGCTGTGAATGACAAGTTCGGTCATCCCATGGGAGATATTGCCCTGAGGCGATTTACTGAAATTGTGGAAACATCTCTGCGGGATGGCGATACCATGATTCGTATGGGGGGCGAAGAGTTTTTGATCCTGCTTCCGAACAGCAAGCTGATGGAGGCCAGTACGCTGGCTGAACGGCTATGTGAGCAGGTCCGCAGCAGCGAAATACAACTGGAAAAAGCATCCATTAATCTTACAGCATCATTCGGTGTGGCCGAAATTGGTAAAGATGAAACTATATTTGAAGGCATCCGACACGCTGATGAAGCCCTGTACAGAGCCAAGGCATCAGGCCGCGATCAGGTAAAACGGGCACAGAGCTGAATCTGGCTTATAAACAGCTCTGCATTACTCAGTTTTCCTGAATCACTAACTCCAGTTCCAGTGTTTTCCAGTAAAGAATTTCTTGCTGAAGATCCGCAGACATGATGGGTTTGCTTTCCAGCCATCCGGTAGGAAACGTGAGCGTCAGGGCATGTTTGGATGCATTCACTTTCATTTCCGGCAGAAACGCTTCCTGACGTTTGATGTTCAGTAATGCGCCCAGACGAATAATACAAATGGCCCGTTTCACTGCACTGCTGTCAAACAGTTGAAACTCAGGGATCTCAGCCACTTTAATTTTCTTACGGTGAAAACGAACCAGCGTGGCCAGTAAATCCTGTTGCTCCTGGGTAAAGCCGGGCATATCCACATTCGCTAAAATGTAAGCCGAGTGCCGCTGAACGCCACGGGAGTTTATTTGTAAACCAACTTCGTGTAACAGGGCTGCCCATCCCAGCATGGCGCGGAAATCTTTGTTTTTGAATTTCCAGTCACCGGACGCCTGGTCGAAAAGACTCAGAGTAGTGGTAAGCACCATGTTTGCCTGATCGGTGTCCACATCGTACCGCGTGGCCAGGCTCTTTGCTGTCCGTTCCCGGATATCGGTGTGTTTAAGTTCATCTTCCATCTGATACAACACACCTTCCCGCAGAGCGGCCGGGGAATATTGCAAAGTGTCGATGCCGAGGGATTCAAAAATGCCGATAAGAATGGCCAGGCCGCCGGCGATCACCCCACGCCGGTCATCACTGATTTCCGGCATAGTGAGTTTATCGGTGTGTCCTGCCTCGATGAAAGACTTCATCAGATTGCGCAAACTCTTCAGTGTTACCGGCTCATCGTGACCGTTTGATTTGTCGCGCTGGGCAAGGCTGAACAGGGTTTTAATTGTGCCGGACGTACCGATACACTGAGACCAGCCTAGCTGCTTGTAGCGGTTCTCAATCATTTCAAGTTCTTGCTTCGCCGCAGTAATGGCACGGTTGAAGTTTTTGGCTTTTAATTCACCGTCAGTAAAGAAGCGGTTGGTATAGCTGACGCAGCCCATTTGTAACGAGCGGCAAATCAGCGGATCAAAACCTTCGCCAATAACGAATTCTGTGGAGCCGCCGCCAATGTCAGCCACTAAACGACGGCCGTCGCTGTGGTTGGTATGGGCTACGCCCTGATAAATTAAGCGGGCTTCTTCCACACCGGAGATAATTTCGATGGGGTAGGGCAATACTTCACGGGCTGCATTGATAAATGCACGGGCATTGACTGCACGGCGAAGGGTATGCGTGGCAACAATGCGTACCGAATCCGGTTCGAAGCCCCGCAGGCTGTCTGCCACCAGTTGCAGCATTTTAAGGCCACGTTCAATCGCTTCATCAGACAATACGTTGTCTTCGCTTAAACCTGCCGCCAGACGGACTTTTTCTTTCAGGCGGTGAAGGATCTGAACGGAGCCCGCATTAATACGGGCAACCACCAGGTGGAAGCTGTTGGAGCCAATATCAAGCGCCGCAACCTTAGTGGTGTCACGGCTTTCAACAGCTTCAAATACGGATTCGGATGGACTCAAATGGCGTTACTCATCTTCGAGACGCTTAAGATAGTCATAGATTTCTATCTGTGAGCGTAGTTTTTTACGGTTACCCCTACGAACGTACTTATTCGTCTGTTCCTTGTCAATCACCCGCGCTTTCAACGTGTCTTTAAATTGTAGCTCCAGGACATCGACAATTTGCTGTTGCAGACCTTTATCGTATACCGGACAACCTACTTCAATCCGGTTGTCCATGTTACGGGTCATCCAGTCCGCCGATGAGATAAATACTTTTCTGTCACCGCCACCCTCAAATACCATCACCCTGGGGTGTTCCAGGAAACGGTCAACGATGCTGGTAATAGTGATGTTTTCGCTGATGCCCGGAAGACCCGGGACCAGTGAACACATGCCCCGCACAATACCACGAATCTTCATGCCGGCCTGACTGGCGCGGTACAGGTCGTCAATCAGCTCCTTGTCGACCAGGTTGTTTATTTTGAAGGTGATCTGGGCTTTGTGGCCTTCCTTCAAATACTGAATTTCCTGGCGGATTAGCGACTGAATTTTATTACGGCTGTTCAGCGGCGAAATTTGCAGATGCTGGAACTTATAGCGGCGGTACGGGTACTGAATGAGATCGAATACACTGGCGGCTTCTTCTGCCAGTTCCTGATTACGGGTAAATAAACTGAAGTCGGTATAAATCTTCGCGGTTTTCTCGTTAAAGTTACCGGTACCGAAGTGCGCGTAATTGACCAGCGATCCCCGTTCTTCACGGGTTACCAGACACAGCTTACTGTGAATTTTTAACGTAGGAACGCCTAACACAACGCGGATACCCGCATTTGTCATCCGGCGGGACCATTCAATGTTGGCTTCTTCATCGAAACGGGCACGAAGCTCTACGACAACGGTTACTTTCTTGCCGTTGTCTACCGCATCAATGAGCGAGTTAATGATCCGCGAATTGCTTGCTACCCGGTAAATGTTAATACGAATAGACTTTACGCTCGGGTCGAACGCTGCCTGACGTAAAAACTCGGTGAAATGCAGGAAGCGGTGATACGGATAGTACAGCAGAATATCGTGAGCGGTAATGGCATCGAAGACGGTGTTGTGCGTGGAAAACATCTTCGTGTCGATGGCCGGCAGCTTTGGATTTTCCAGGTACTCGCGGCCTACATTCGGAAAGCCGATGAAGTCTTTGAAGTTCCGGTAATGACCTGCAGCATGCATGGTGTCCAGCTTAGTGACTTTCAGGCGTTTACGTAAATCCACTACCATGTCTTCCGGCATGGAGTAGTCGTAGATAACACGTACAGGTTCGGCGATCAGGCGTTGCTTCATACTCTCGGACATCTTGTCCATATAGCTCTCATCAATTTCGTCATTGATGGAGTATTCAGAGTCGCGGGTCATTTTAAAGGAATAAGCTTCAAGAGAATCGTATTTCACGAAGCCGCGGAATATTTCTTCAAGACAAAGCTGAATGACGTCATCCAGCAAAATAATGTGCTTTTTCTTACGGCTTTTTTCCGGCGGGATCAGGATGAAACGTGAGGTTTCTGACGTGGGCACCTGAACAACGGCGTATCGGGTATTTTTGCCTGTGCGACGTAATGCCACATACAAGTAAACGGATGTGCCGTTAAGGCGGCTCAGCAGATCGGTTTTCTTATCAATCAGGATAGGCGCAATGTGGCGCAGAATTTTATTGACGAAGAGGTTGCGCAACCACACCCGCTGGTAATCGTTCAGTTCATCTTTTCGCAGAATGAAAATGTTGTAACGGGCCAGAGCCTTCAGCACATCTTTGTGAATTTCATCGAACTTGTTGGAAAGGTGTACCACTTTCTTCTGAATTTCCGCCATTAAAGCCATCAGTTTGTTGGCTTCATCATCACTGCCATTGTCTTCTGCAATCGTGATTTGACGTTTTACGTCGGCGGCGCGGACACGGTAGAATTCGTCCAGGTTGTTCGAATAAATGCCCAAAAAGCGAATGCGCTCTACTGCCGGATTATTTTTATCGGCAGCCTCCTGCAGCACCCTTTCATTAAAGGCCAGCCAGCTAAGTTCTTTGGGGTAATACAGTTCGTTGTGTTCCATACTTACGGTTTTACAATTCAAAAGTTGCAAAGCCTGCCACTTATCCGTGACAACCGTGTGACAGGCGGGGTTTCCGGCACGGAACCGGAGGTGATTTTCGCAGCGTTATACGCTGGTGTTGATGTCGACAACCAGGTCGTTCGCGATACCTTCCAGCGCTGTCTGCAGTGCACTGTCGTCAAATGACTCCGGCACTGCGATAACCGCTTTAGCTTTAAACATCAGGCTTCCCCAGTTGGGGGCGCTCTCGCAACGGGAATCAAAAGAGACAATATTCAGGTTGAACTGGTTTAGAATATTTGTCAGTTCCTGTACGATGCCGGGCTTATCGTTACCCATGATTTCTACTTTAAGGGTGTCGCTGAAGGTCTGAGAATTCTCAGCAACAGTGACAGACTGCACAGTTAAATCGGGCAGGCTGTCTAAGGCCGATACCAAATCATCGTGTTTTTCTTTGGGAACATGTACCTCAACGAAACCGGTAAACAGGCCAGCCATATGAGCAAAGCTGCTGCCCAACCAGTTGGCATCGTGACGATAAACACACTTGGCAAGGGCATCAACCAGACCGGGTTTGTCCTTGCCCATGATAGTAATGATCAGAGGTTGCATTGGCACTCCTGTTATTTTGAATGACGGCACCCGGCAACGGTGCTGACGAGTGGGTTGGCGCAGAGAGACTGCGTAACTTTCACTTGATTAGAAGTATTAAAATAACACATCATTGGCAATCAACCCTATCTGATCTTCTGAAAAATCAGGCAAAAGTTGCTTTTACAATAATGAAGTCACCTGCGGACAAACAAATTAAGAAAAGGCAGCGTAAAGACAAGCGCCTGACATTCATCGTGACACTGTTTGGTGGCATGGTGCTGTTCACGTTGGTATTGCTCATTACTCACCTTATTTCACAGGCAATGCCACTGGCTATGCGCCCTGATATGGTTAATGTGACCAGTGCGTCACTCAGCCCGGAACAGATACAGCAGGGACAGGCGGTTCTGGCCAGTGGCGATCTGATGGAAGGTCAGCCATTGATGACGCGGTCAGATGAATGCCGGGTGAAAATGCTGGCGCTGAACGGCAAAAAAACAGGCTTTGAGCCTTTTCATGACTATATTCGTCCCTGCGATCATGAAACCCGCATGGTAAGTGAAACCGGACAGTATTTCATTGCAGATGTCTCCTCTTCCGGTCAGGTAAGGATTGTTGAAGTACAGTCGCTGGCTCTGAGTACCGCTGAACCACAATTTATTGCCGGCGAGCCGCGAACAATCGGCGCCGGATTAATCAGCTTTGCATTACCGCAGGATATCTGGAATGGGCGCATCCGCTGGCAAATTGAATTAGGGGAGCAGTGGATTGTCGCCGTTGTTCACACGCCGTCTCAAATTTTCGTCCGCTGGGTAAACCGCAGAAACCCGGTGAAAATAACGGATCATCATTATTCCTCTGATGCCAGTGTACTGCCTTTGCCCGGCAGTGGTATCACGCTGGTTTATGAGAATGGCGTGCTCGGACAATATCCCCTGAAAGGCGCTCCTGAAGAAAAGCTCACCAGAGAGCCGGTTTCCTGGTGGCACAGCCTGCCAAAAGATCGCACCGTACTGATGGCGTCGCCGGAAGGGAAATTAACACGCTGGGTGCTGCAGAATACTGACGGTAAGATGCGTTACTACCCTACCTGGACCATCACACTGCCAGAAAAGCAGCTCCCCGCGGATGTGACTGCCCATGCAACCACTAACGGTCTGGCGCTGCTCACAAAGCAACAACAGGTGTTGCTGATGAACAGAGTCACCGGAGAAGTGGTAAGCCATTTCAGGAATGCAACGCCACAAAATCATATCAGCTGGTACGGACAGCGGCTTTATCTGTGGTCAGACACCGGTGTATCCGTGGAAAAAATTAACTGGCTCACCGGTATCACCACCTGGTCCTCGTTATTCAGTCCTCAGCAATATGAAGGATACCAGGAAGACGGAACCATCTGGCAAACCACCAGTGGCTCAGATTATCAGGAAACAAAATATAGCCTGGTGCCACTATTAATCGGCAGTCTGAAAGCTTCAGTGCTGGCTCTTATCATTGCGATACCTGTAGCCGTGGGGGCTGCGGTGTATTCTGCATATTTCTCCAGAGCAGCACTCAGGCACTGGCTGAAGCCGGCTCTGGAATTGCTGGAAGCAGTGCCCTCTGTGCTTATCGGTTTTGTGGCCGCTATCTGGCTGGCTCCTATGGCTGAGCGGGTGCTTTTTTCCTTTGCGTTTTTCCTTGTGGTTGTGCCGCTGATTTTATTTGCAGCGGCTTTTGTACAAAACCGCCTGGCGCGAAAATTACCCCATGTATTGCGTCAGGGGACAGAACTGGTTGTTTTGCCCTTGATGGTATTTTGTCTGGGGTATGTCAGCATGCAATGGGCGCCTGAATGGATATTCAGTCTGGCGGGCGTAGACGGTTTTGAAGCCATGTCGGCATCGTCTGAAACACCGGTTGGAAAAACCACAATTGTGGTTGCGCTGGCCCTCGGCGTGGCTATTTCCCCGACAATTTATTCGCTGGCTGAAGATGCAATCAGCGGGGTACCGGATTATCTCAAGCACGCGTCTTTTGCCCTCGGGGCAACACGGTTACAGACATTGCAATACGTGGTGTTGCAAATGGCCATGCCCGGTATTCTGGCAGCGATTATGCTCGGTTTTGGCCGCGCCTTTGGTGAAACCATGATCGTACTGATGGTCACAGGGAATACGCCGGTATCTGACTGGAGCCTGCTGGAGGGACTGCGGGCACTTACCGCGAACCTGGCTATCGAACTGCCGGAAACCGACGTGCAGGGCGCGCACTATCAGATCTTATTTTTAACTGCCTGTATCCTGTTCGGCTTCACTTTCATTGTGAATACGTTGGCTGAACTGTTGCGGCAAAAACTCCGGGTCAATGCCCGTCATGATTAAAACCAAAATTGAAGCCATAATGACGCCGGCACAGCGTCAGTCGTTTGTTATCAGCTTCACCGCATTTTTAACCACGCTGTTATTGCTGGCGCTTGTCAGTATTCTCGCCCTGATCATTTACCGGGGTGTCGCTTATTTCTGGCCTGCACCGGTATATTCACTCACGTTTATCGATGAGCAGACGAAAGAGGCCAGGTCTGTTTACGCCCAGGTCTTCAGTGAGTATAAGGAAAACAATAACACCGTGCGCTGGGTGGTGTATTCGTCGGAGCAAAATCCCCACGGTACACAGGCGCTTGTAGACGAAGATCGCACGCTTACGCTGGTGGAATCGGTAAACAGTGCTGACATCACCCTCAATGACGGGCTGTCCGTACTGGGTGTGCCGGTACAGATCACTGCCGGCGGGCAGCATGTTTTCGATGAGTCAGCCTACGGCACGGTCACTGAAAAAGTCAGCCGTCTGGAAGACAGTATTGATGATTTACGTACCCGCTGGTTGTCAGGGATCCACCAGAAACTGGCTGAACTGGATACGCGGGGAGTGGCTGCAGATGCGCCGGCGCGGGAAAAGCTGAATGATGCCTTCCGGCAGTGGCAAAGCAAAATTATTGCACTGGAAACCGAGCGGGACAGTTACATACTGCACATTGCCATGGCTGACGGTTCAGTCATCGCGATTCCGGTAGCGAGCATACAGGAAATGATTTTTCCGGGTCAGCTTGGCATTGCCGGTAAAATCGGGGTTACGCTGAGTCATATTGGACAGTTCCTGATCCAGGCACCTAAGCAGGCCAATACCGCCGGTGGCGTGTTCCCTGCGCTGTTCGGCACAGTGTTGATGGTATTTATCATGACCATCATTGTAACGCCGTTTGGTGTACTGGCCGCGGTGTACCTCAATGAATATGCGCCGGATAATATCCTCACAGCAACCATCCGCATCAGTGTGTCGAACATGGCGGGTGTGCCTTCCATTGTTTATGGCGTATTCGGCCTGGGCTTCTTTGTTTATATTGTGGGCGGTAACATCGATTCGTTGTTCTTTTCAGACACATTACCCTCGCCAACTATGGGTACGCCCGGACTGTTCTGGGCGGCGCTGACCATGGCTATTCTTACTCTCCCTGTGGTGATTGTTGCTACCGAAGAGGGGTTGCGCAGGGTGCCGCGGGGATTGCGGGCGGGAAGCTACGCCCTGGGAGCGACGAAGGCGGAAACCATTATGCATACTGTATTGCCCATGGCTTCGCCCGGCATCATGACCGGTGTCATCCTCGCGATTGCGCGGGCAGCCGGCGAAGTTGCACCATTGATGCTGGTGGGGGCTGTGAAGTTTGCGCCGAACTTACCTTTTGACGGCGAGTTTCCCTATCTCCATCTGGAACGGCAATTTATGCATCTGGGTGTACTGATATACGACGGTGCTTTCCACAGCCAGACAGACGCAGAAGGGGCTTCCATGATGTTCGCCACCTGTTTGCTGTTATTGCTGGTGGTGCTCATTCTTAATATTCTGGCGGTGTTACTCAGAGCACGGTTAAGAAAACGGTACTTAGCGAGCTGATTATGCTGAAGTTATTTGAACATGAAACGCTGGATGTCCATCATCTGAATGATGACGATACGGCCATTAAGGTGGAGCATCTTAATCTGCGCTTTGGTCAGAAGCATGTGCTGCAGGACATCAGCATGAGTATTCCGAAGAACCGTATAACGGCATTTATCGGACAAAGCGGTTGCGGTAAATCTACCCTTATCAGCGCTTTCAACCGGATGAATGACCTGGTTGCTGATTGTCGTTATGACGGCAGCATTTACATCGGCGGCCGGGATATTAATGGCCGCAAGGAAAACGTGTCTCAGCTGCGCACCAAAGTCGGCATGGTGTTTCAGCGACCCAATCCGTTCCCTATGAGCATTTATGACAATGTCTGCTATGGTTTGCGTTTGCAGGGAATACGGGTAAGACGTTTTCTTGATGATGCCGTTGAACAGTCGCTTAAGGAGGCTGCGCTGTGGGAAGAAGTTAAAGACCGGCTGTTTGAATCAGCACATATTTTGTCCGGTGGTCAGCAGCAGCGGCTTGTCATTGCAAGGGCGCTGGCGTTGAAGCCGGAGATCCTGTTGCTGGATGAGCCTACATCGGCACTGGATCCGCTGACCACACTGTTTATCGAAGAGCTGATGGCCGGCCTGAAGAAACGATGCACTATAGTTATCGTTACCCATAATATGCAACAGGCTGCGCGGGTGTCTGATTACACGGCATTCCTCCATCAGGGGAAGCTTATTGAATATGCTGACAGCGATTCACTCTTTACCATGCCCGAACATAAACAGACAGAAGATTACATTACAGGCCGTTATGGTTAACGGGAGATATTCATGCCACGTCAGATTGCGTTAAATACCCATATCTCCGGCAAGTTTAATACTGAGCTGGAGAACCTCAGAAATTCCGTGCTTACCATGGGAGGGGAAGTCGAGCTGCAACTGGTGGATACCCTGCGGGCGATTAAGCAGAATAATGCCGGTCTGGCTGAAAAAGTCATATTAAATGATCTTAAAATCAATGCCATGGAAATGCAGATTGATGAAGAGTGCTTACGCATCATAGCCAGAAGACATCCTACCGCTTCCGATTTACGGCTGGTGATGATGGTGTCGAAAGCCATTACCGATATTGAGCGCATGGGTGATGAGATAGAACGGATAGCCCGTCTGGTAACGAAAAATAAGCTGCCGGCTTCAGAAACGATTAAAAGCAGCATGATTTTGATTGGTGACCGTGTAGTGCAAATGATGCGGGGTACCTTCGATGCTCTGGCGCGGCAAAATGAAAATTCTGCGCTGGAAGTGTATGAGCAGGATAACCGCATTGATGCGGAATATAAGAAGTTGCTGAAATACACCACCGGAGAAATGCAGAAAAGTACTGACGATATGCAGGACTGGCTGGAAGTACTGTGGGCATTACGTTCTCTGGAACGAATTGGTGACCGGTGTAAGAATATTTGCGAGTATGTTGTTTACTTATCGCGGGGAACCGATGTGCGGCATTCGCCATTAGAGAACATGCAACAGAAATTAAAGCACCTGAGTTAGTGGCGATCTGTCACAAAATTGAAATATTTGGTGTATAAATAAGCGGACGCGCGTAGTTTTATTGCGATTTAACTTATTCCGCAAATTTACACTATTGCATTGGGTTGAATTTCGTTATCATGCGCCGCAGCCGAATTGGAAACGTTTAAAAAATAATCTATGCCAGATATCACACCGTTAGCGCCGGTTGTCATTTTCGACTGCGAAGATAAAACCTCCTTTACTTTGCGCCAAATGGCGTTTTCTAGCTTAGTCAGCGAATAATCCAGGAGCGAGACCTGTGGAACTTCTGCAAAGTTATGGCATGACGCTTATTATCCTGGCCGCGGTAGTCGGCTTTATAATGGCGTGGGGTATCGGTGCCAATGATGTAGCCAATGCAATGGGTACATCGGTAGGATCTAAAGCCTTAACCATCAAGCAAGCAATTTTCATTGCGATGATTTTCGAATTTGCCGGAGCGTATCTGGCGGGTGGGGAAGTCACCAGCACTATTCGTAAAGGGATCATCGATCCCATGTTCTTCACCGACAGGCCGGATTATCTGGTTCTGGGGATGATTGCCTCGTTATTTGCCGCAGGTATCTGGCTGGGACTGGCGTCCTGGTTAGGCTGGCCTGTATCAACTACGCACTCTATCATTGGTGCCATCATCGGATTCACTGCCACCGGCGTAAGTATGGATGCCGTCGAATGGGGCGAAGTGGGCGGCATTGTTGGTAGCTGGGTGGTGACACCTGCTATTTCCGGCATCATTGCTTATCTTATTTTTATCAGTGCGCATAAGCTTATTTTTGATACGGCCACGCCGTTTAAAAACGCCAAACGCTTTGTACCGTTTTACATGGGGCTGGCAGGCTTCGTCATGTCGCTGGTTACCATCAAGAAAGGCCTCAAACATGTTGGTCTGACACTGTCTCCGGAAATGGGATATGTGCTGGCCGTTGTTATTGCCATTATGCTGGCAGGCCTGGGCCGGTATGCGATTTCCCGCATGACATTTTCTGAAAATCAGAGTGCTGATATTCAAAGCGCCAATATCGAAAAGATATTCGCAATGCTGATGGTAGTAACGGCCTGCTGTATGGCTTTCGCTCACGGCTCAAATGACGTAGCAAACGCCATTGGTCCGCTGGCGGCAGTCGTCAGTGTGGTTACCTCTGGCGGTGAAATTAACGCAAACTCGGAACTGGCGCCATGGATCCTGCCTCTGGGCGGTTTGGGTATCGTTGCTGGTCTGGCGTTATTCGGTCATCGTGTTATTAAAACGATCGGTCAGGGGATCACCCATCTGACACCGAGCCGTGGCTTTGCTGCAGAGCTTGCTGCTGCCTGTACGGTTGTTATTGCTTCGGGCACAGGTTTGCCTATCTCCACTACACAAACCCTGGTGGGCGCGGTGTTAGGTGTGGGTATGGCACGGGGTGTTTCAGCGCTTAATCTGGGTATCGTACGCAATATCGTCGTCTCCTGGGTTATTACGCTTCCTGCAGGTGCCATTCTGGCGATTATCTGCTTCTTTGGTCTTAAGGCCTGGTTTGGCGTTGAGTAAGCAGTAAAGCTGGCTGCCAGACAATTGAAACCGGACTAACAAAAAAGCGAAACAGTCACTGTTTCGCTTTTTTCGTTACAGGCCGGCGCTCAAATCCGGCCAAAAATCTTCCGCTCGTTGTGGTTTAGCCGTCAACATCCACCGGTGTTACAAAGCCGTCAGGCTTTAAGCCCACCACCGCGCAATCAATCTGCTCAATGGTTTCTTCTGCGGTACCGCCCATGATATAGCCGGGCACGCCAAGACGGGACAATGTTCCCATTACAATAAGGTCGGCGTTACATGCATTTGCTGTAGCGGCAATGTCACGGCGGGGATAGCCCCGCACAAGGTGAACGGCAGGTTCCGCTATGGTTGGTGCTTTGTCGTTGTGATCCAGAGCAATCAGTCCCAGCAACCGTTTGACCTCTTCTTCACGCTCCAGTTTGATTTTGCTTAAATCGTGCTGCACCGCGTCTTCATCTACGCTGATAAAGCCTTGCCGCAGGATATTTTCAGGCACCGCGTCATACACATGCACAACATGCAGTGAGGCATTTTCCGCTTCAGCCACACGCCAGGCCGTATTGAGGATATCCAGAGCCAGTTGTTTACGGATAGCCACTTCGTGTTGAGGGTAGTGATAATTCACATCGACGGCTGCCACTACGTTTTGCAGCGATGTGGTGCGTACTTTGTGCATGATCCAGACCGGGCAGGGACACTTGCGCAGCAGGTGCCTGTCGTCACTGCCGGTAATTTTACTGACAACGTCGTTTTCATTCAGCTTAATAACCAGATCATGACCCGCCGACACTACCTGCCGGATAATATTGATAAACCGGTGGCCGGTGCTGACAATCCCTTTGGCCGGGTATTGTTTACTCCACACCGCAATCTGCTCATCCAGCCAGCTTTGTGCAGACTGAGTCAGCGATGAATCTGACTCCAGGTATTCAAAGGACTGCATGATCATACGGGCATTAGGGGGAAGTGCCTCAAGTGCCAGCATGATTGTCAGTGACGCGTTATGCTTACTTGCAATTTGCATCGCCCGTTCTACCAGCACATCCTGGCCGTGTGTGTCGTGCAACACGCACAGTATACTAGTAAATTGCCCTTTCATTTCTTTCCCTCCTTTTCCGGCAAAAAATGTCGCGTGTTACCGGAAGCACAAAACTGCTGTGATCACATTTATACATTATCTTTTTAATTATAGTTTTTAAATAACCCCGCATCAGTCCCTGTTGATGAATATTTGGTGACGGATTTTATACATTTCACCAATCTGCACACTTGATGCTTCAAACCAGAGGAAAACAAGGATAATTGTTGTAGTGCTTTTAATCTTTATGTTAGATTAAATTATCGTTTTCTAATCTGATTTATGACTATGAAATGGCCTAACCTGAAACATCTGCATTATCTGGTAACCTTGCATCAGGAACAGCATTTCCACCGTGCTGCCCAGCGATGTAATGTCAGCCAGTCGACGTTGAGTACAGCGATCCAGAATCTGGAAGAGCACTTTGGTAGTCAGTTACTGGAGCGGGAGCACAAGACGTTTGTCTTTACTTCGCTGGGACTGGAGATTGTTGAGCGCAGTAAAGTGTTGCTGCAGGAAGCCGGTGAACTGGTGGAATTTGCGCAGAATGCCGGTAACTGGGAAAAAGGTAAGCTGAAGCTGGGCGTGATCCCCACTATAGCACCGTTCATGTTTGAAGGCATGATTGGCGCATTCAAAACATTTCTGCCGGACATCAGTCTGGAGCTTCAGGAAGACACAACCCACAACTTGCTTCAGCAACTCACTGATGGCCAGTTGGATTTGCTTATCCTTGCTTTGCCGATGGAGACTCCGGGATGCAAGCAGATGGTACTGGGTCATGATCCGTTTCACCTCGTGGCTCACGAAAGTCTTGCCAGCACATTGCCGGAACCCTTTGATATCACGACTCTGCCTAACAACAGTATTTTCCTGTTACAACAGGAGCACTGTATGACCGGTCATGCCGTAAGTGCCTGTAATTTGCAGCATCGAGAGCAGGTAAGCAGTCTGGCCGCCAGCAGTTTATACACACTGGTGCAGCTGGCTAACAGTAAACTGGGCTATACCTTTATGCCCGAACTGGCACTGAATCAGAACATCATTAAAAATACCGAACTGAAAGCACTACCCGCGGAAGACAATGCATACCGGGAAATTGGCCTGGTATGGCGTTCCGGTACCACACGGATGCGTTTGTTCAGAAGAATTGGTGAAGTACTGTCACCTTTATTACCGGTTCCGGTACTAAAATAGTTCTACTTTATGGACGGCCCGCAATCCGCATGATTGCTGGCCGTCAGCTCCTTTAGTAATCCCACTCCCGGATAAGTCAAAAATCGTCTCCACTCCCTTTTTCGAAAAAATTCAAAAACACTTCAAACTATTT
Source organism: Alteromonas sp. ABV2_168 (assembly GCF_056161165.1). Taxonomy (NCBI): domain Bacteria; kingdom Pseudomonadati; phylum Pseudomonadota; class Gammaproteobacteria; order Alteromonadales; family Alteromonadaceae; genus Alteromonas; species Alteromonas sp. ABV2_168. The sequence goes on from NZ_JBSWYQ010000003.1 coordinate 445,295, forward strand.
CCTGTGTCACTCCGACTTTACTTGTAAGCTTCAGAGAAAAAGCGGCATGGCAGGCATACCCGCCTGCCGGAAAACCAATTAAACAGTAATAAGGAATGCACGTGTTTGAAAAACACGACGACCAGCTTGTGGCCAGCGCGCTGAAAGGGCAGAAGCGGGCGTGGATAACACTGATCAAACGCTATGAAAAAGCAGTGTTCAGTTACGGGGTTCGTATGACAGGCAGCAGAGATGACGCTGCTGACCTGATGCAGGATATTTTTGTGTCCGTATTTAAAAGCCTGGGAAACTACCGCGGGGAGGGCAGTTTCAAAGGCTGGTTATTCAAGGTAGCGCATTACCGGTGTATCGAATTCTATCGCAAAAGAAAGCCTGAGCAGGGGCTGGAGGATATACCGGAACCAGACAGTGGCCAGCCTTGCCCTGAAACCGTCATGCTGGAAACCCTGTCGGGTCAGGCACTGCTAAAAGCAATGCAAACCCTGCCGCTGGCTCAGAAGGCAGTGGTCGAGCTTAAATTTTTCGGGCAATTCACATTTGATGAGATTGCTCAGCAAACAGGTTTATCACCAAATACAGTGAAGTCGCGCTTATACAGTGCGCTGACCAGACTGAAAGTGTTGATGGAGGATGAGCATGCAAAAGCATGAACAGGAAAAACTGCTGGCAGGGTGGCTGGAAGGTACGCTCACTAACACTGAGCAGGAACAGTTTGAGGCACTATGCGCGGAAAATATTGATTTTGCAGAACGGGTTGCCGCTGCACGGCATTTAACTGAGCTGGCAACGCTCACCGGCGAAAATATGAATGTACCGGAGTGGAATCGTGACAGTACTTTTACCGCTCCTGAAAAACAGAGGTGGTGGCAATGGCAGGGCTTGCCGGCCATGTCAGTGGCGATGTCATTGGTTGCCCTGGTGATGGTTGTCAGTGGCTTTCAGCTACAGATCACTGAAGGCGGTGTGACCATAGGGTTCAGTCAGCCGGCTCACAAAGAAAACGAAGTCGCTGCCATCGTCGATGAGAAATTACAAAAATATCAGCAGCTCAATGAGTTGATGTTCAGCAAGTATGCCGATGCTATGGCTACCCAGCAAAGAGAGAATTCAGCGCAACTGACTCAATATTTACTGGCATCCGGCAGACAGGAGCGCCGTGAAGATTTTGCTGAATTCGTAAAGTTTATTAATCAACAGCGGGACGACGACCAACGCTTTATGGCCCGCCAGTTAAATCATCTTAAACAGGAAATCAACGCGATGGAAAATGGCTACAGCGCGGATTTACCGGTAACCGAATAATACGAGGACTTGGGTATGCTTAATCTGAACAAAACGAAACTGGCTAAAATCATTAACCGTACAACACTGGCCGTAATGACAGTGGCGGTATGTCATACGGGAGTTGCTGTCGCTGAGAACTATTCCGGGCTGGCTAAGGAAATTGAAATTGTGAAAGGAATTGTCGATACCTCACTGAAGCAGCAACAGCGTTCAGAGGGAATACGTTACCGTTCACTGGATGCTATGTATCTGGCAGGTCAAGGCGTTGTATTTACGGTATCCTCAACGGGGAGTGGTAGCTGGGTGTCACGTATTACAGATATTGTTGATCGTATTCCTCCCATCCCCCCGGTTCCTGATGTACCGGCGATTGTCAGTAACGGTGAAATTGATATTGAATTAAGCCGTGAATGGGAAGCCTTTGCTGACGAGACTGCCTCCCGGTTTGGTGATGCCTTCGCTGAATCCACAGAACAGATGTATGACTTACGGAGTGAAGAAAGGGAAATCGCCTGGGAACGCAGAGATATTGAGCGCCGTAAAAGAGATCTTGAATTTGAAGCCGGACAGGCTGACAAAGCGCGCGCAAAAGCTATCAAAGATGAAGTGAAGACCCTTGAAAAAGAACTGGCGGCACTGAGTAGCAAAGAAGGATCTTTGCGTGCCCGCAGAGAAAGTATCGAGCAGCAAAGACAGGAAAGTGCAGACGCCCGAAAGCAGGCACAGTTGAAAGCAGCAAAAGCCTTTTTAAGTAATTTTGAAGCAGGGATAGGGGAAGCGCTTTGTCGCTTTGGCGGCGGAATGCGGGCGTTACCCGATGATGAGTATGTGACTTTTGTGCTGAAAGATTTTGTTCAGGACGGTCAGTCAGGACAAAATGATAAAGTGTATGTGTTTAAGAAATCAAAAATTGAAGATTGCGTAAAAGAAAAATTGAATACTGAAGGGCTGCTAAACAGTGCCAATGTTTACAATTTTTAACTGCAAGACAGTTCTGGCATGAAATAGTTGTTAAAAAAGTGTGTTGAGCACTCGTACAACTGGCAACGCAAAGATTACACACGCCTCAAAAAAAACGCCGCAACTTTCAAGCTGCGGCGTTTTTATTTAGTCAGTCTGTTGCTTACTTACGGGCGTTAATAAGCATTTTTGTCACTAAAGCCCCCGGTGACTGTTTGCAGAATGATTTTCAAGTCAAACGGGATAGACCAGCGGTGCATATAATCCAGATCGTATTCCACACGCTTCGCCATTTTATCCAGTGTATCCGTTTCGCCGCGCAGACCATTGACCTGAGCCCAGCCGGTAATTCCCGGACGCACTTTGTGTCGCAACATATAACCCGTGATCAGTTTACGGTATTCTTCGTTGTGCGCGACCGCATGAGGACGTGGTCCAACGATTGACATCCGTCCTTGCAACACATTGATAAACTGAGGTAATTCATCCAGTGAAGTACGGCGTAAGAAGGCTCCTAATTTAGTAACCCGAGGGTCATTTTTAGTCGCTTGTTTTACCACAGAACCATTATCCTGTGTCGACATGGAGCGGAACTTATACACGGTAATTTCTTTGCCATCGAGGCCGTAACGCTTCTGACGGAATATTGCAGGACCCGGTGAAGACAGCTTCACAGCGGCAGCGATGCACAACATGGGAATTGCCAGTACAGTTAGAATGCCCGTACTCACGACCACATCTTCAATACGTTTAAGAATGTTGTTAGCACCCTGGAAAGGCGTGTCATAAATACTCAGAGCCTGAACATTTCCTACACTCTGCCAGCGAGAATTAAGCAGTGTGTACATAAAGAAGTTGGGGATCAGATACACGTTAGCGGTGGTATCACTGCATTTTTCCAGAATCGCTTTAATGCGGTCTTCCGCAGCCGTAGGCAGAGCAATATAGATATAATCTACCTTGTGGGTCTTCGCCAGCTCAATGGCTTCATCAATGCTGCCTTTGATCTGGTTACGAAATTCACCGGTAACACGGTCCTGAGGACGGTCATCATAAACCCCTTCGAAACGAATACCCAGTTGATCGTTTTCCATCATCTGTACAGCCATATTGTAGCCGGCTTCGGTGGCGCCAATGATGATGGCTGAGCGGCTGTTAAGCCCGCTGCGGCGTACCTTAAACAGGAACTGACGCATCACAAAACGCCAACTTGTCAGAGTGATAAGAGAACCACCAAACCACATTCCGGTTACCGCAACAGTGGTGGACAACGTGTGAGCAAATGCAAACGCGAAAACCAGTGTTGCAACAAAGCTGATAATACCGGCAACGGCTGCCATTTTCATCATTGCGCTGGTATTGCTGGAACGCCATGAGCGGTACAAATCCAGCGCTTCAGCGGATACCTGAAAAGCCACAACATTTATGAATAAAAGGATCAAAGCACCAGTGGACACCGGCACGGCGTAGTAGAACATCGCGACATAGAAACACAATGTGATAGCGGTCAGGTCGACTAACCGGTAAATAGTAGAAAAGCTACTTTGATAAGAGCCTGAAAGACCACTGCGTTCATCGCTCATTCTTGTAACGTTGCTATTCAGCGTCTGGCTCTGCAGCAAATTGAATTTCATTTTTAGTCTCTCCGAGTCGTGACGTTCTTTGATAATCAATGGGTTACAGGATAACTACCGGTATCTCATATCATTTATGTCACAGATAAAACCGTTTCCTGTATGAGTTAATGCAGATCCCGTTCCACTTTTTGGGAAAATGATAGTAAATAATGTAAAAGTACTAATAGACTGATAGCAATGGCACAGTAATCGCATAGTCCTATCCGGACGAACGGGCTCGCCTCCTTGCAAAAGGAAAAAGTAGCTATTCAATTTCAAACTCCGGGAGAAACTATGATTAAACGGACTTCAGGCGCAATTCTTGTCACCTTATTTGCCGGCAATGTTGCCCATGCGCAGGATGAAGGCGCTATTCAGGTGGGGAAGTTTGATATAAAACCCGGCCTGACCACCGATGTTCTTCATATCGATAACGTGACGTACGCCAGTGAAGAAGCTGATGAAATAGACAGCTGGGTATCAGTCGTTTCACCAAAAATTGATGCTTACACTGAGTTTAACGGACATATCATTGAAATGGGCTACCGCCTTGAGCGCGGGGACTACTATTCTACTGACGCCGACGATTACACCGACCATTTCGCTCACCTTAAGGGCGACTTTGAAATTAATGACAGAAACAGATTCAAGGGCGTTGCAACCTACGAGGCCGGACACGATGAGCGTGGCCGCAGATATTCGAACGGTTTTGGTAACGAGCTGACCAGTGTGGATACCTACAAAAATTCTGAAGTCGGAGCCATCTATTCCTACGGTGCATTGTCTGCTTTTGGCCGTATTGATCTGTCAGTAGGCTACGAAGACATGGATTATGACGGCGACACAGAACTGTATCTTATTCGCGACAGAAGCACGACAAAATACGGTGCCGAATTTGTTTATCGCATTGTCGACGGCACGAATTTGTTACTGGATGCTGACCGCAACGAAATACGTTATGACTATGATGCAAACCCGGCCAATCCACTGGATAGTATTGAGAATCGTCTGCTGGCAGGCTTCAGCTGGGATGTTAACGTGGTAACGCAAAGCTATGCCAAGGTTGGCTATAAAGAGAAATCCTTTGAGGCCGCAAGCCGTGATGACTTCTCTGGTCTGGCATGGGAAGTTGGAATGAGCTGGCTGCCATACTCCTATTCAGAATTTACCGTCAGTACAAAACAGGACACCCGCGAAACAAACACCACCGGTGCGGACTACATTCGTGGCACAGACTATGCTATCAGCTGGGAACATAGTTGGGTTCAACGCTTTTCGACTACCGCCACCATGGCATTAATGAACGATGATTACGTTGGCGACGTAGAAGACTTACGTGAAGACGATACAAAGAAACTGACATTAGCGGCTGATTACGAGTTTCGTCGCTGGTTGACGTTCGGTCTTTACTACTCAATGAACGATCGTGAAAGTAACCGCAGCGATATTGAGTTCGACAGAAACGTTTACGGTTTAACAGCAAAGGTAACCTTGTAATGATGACAAATGCGAAAAGGATATTTGCCACTTTAATTCTGCTGACCATGGCATGTGTTGCCGGCGCGCAGGAAGGAAATGCAAGTATGAGTTCCTATCGCCTGGGTGTTGGTGACAAAGTGCTGATCAATGTGTTTGGTCAAAGTGATTTGTCGATGGAAACCCGTCTGCCTGACGTAGGTAAGATTAACTATCCGTTTCTGGGTGAGTTAAAGCTTGTCGGGCTGACACTTTCTGAAGTAGAAAAACTGATTTATACCGGTCTGGAGGGGGATTATCTTGTTAATCCTTCCGTGGCCGTGTCTATTGTTGAGTACCGCCCGTTTTTCATTGATGGTGAAGTCAAACATCCCGGCGGTTATCCTTATCAGCCGGGTTTAACTGTGAACAAAGCCGCAGCATTAGCTGGCGGGTATACGGAACGGGCGTCCCGTTCAGACATTCAGATTGTCCGTGAACAGGAAAGTGGTCAGGACACCCTTGAGGTAAACGTAAGTCACATGATTCAACCGGGTGACATCATCACCATTCCGCAACGTTTTTTCTGAGCGTAGTGTATTTTGCAGCCCCGCTGACAACGGGAAGATTAATGGAATTTAAGGATATAGTATGTCGTTGAAAATGAAGGACTCGCTGCAAGCGAACATCCTGGATGATGAAACCATCGACTTTGCGCACTACTGGCAGGTATTTAAACGTTATTTTGGTCGCATCATTACGCTGGCGATTGTCTTTACTGCACTGGTGGCAATAGTGGTGATGAAAATGACCCCTATTTACTCCGCCACAGCCAGTTTGCTGATTGAATCGCAACCGGCCAACGTGATGTCTATTGAGGAAGTGTATAAGTCTGACACGACCCGCAAAGACTACATGCGCACCCAGTATCAAATTATCCAGTCCCGGCAGGTTGCAGCCCGCGCTGTGGATGAGCTGGATCTCGCGAACGATCCCGTATTTATGCCGCCTTCCGATGGGGAAATCTCAATTATTAAAGAAGCAAAAGCCTGGCTTTTCGCTAATTTACCTTTCATTGAAAAAGCGCCAAAAACTGAGTTAACCGAAAGCGAACGGGAAGAAAAGCGTCGCCAGGCAGCAATCAATAAATTGATGAAGTCTATTAATGTGTCACTGGTAGAAAACACACAGGTCATCAATATTACTGCGACCAGTGATTCTCCGCGTCTGGCTGCCGCCATTGCCACAACGATGGGCGATGTGTATGTAGAGAACTATCTGCAGGCCAAGGTGGAAATGACCACCAAAGCAACCTCTTTTCTGACTGAAAGTATGGAAGGCCTGCGGGATAAGCTTACTTCTGCTGAGAAAGACTTATCTGACTTCTATGAGAAAAATCAGCTGGTAAATCTTACCAATGGTGTTGTCGGACTGGCAGCGGAAGAACTTGAACAACTCAGTAATCAATTGCTGAAAGCTGAAACTACGTTAAAGCAGAACAGAACGATTTACGAACAAACTCAACGTAACGGTGCTGACTACAGTGCACTGGCCCGCTTGCCGGAAGTACTGAATCATCCGAATATTCAAAGCGTACGTCGTCAGGAGGCGGAAGCCATGAGCCGTGTATCAGAGCTCAGCAAAGTATTCGGTCCTAAACACCCGCAAATGGTAGCCGCCAATGCGGAACTGGATTCCGTCCGCGACACACTGCAAACCCAGATCCGCGATCTTATTTCCAGTATTACTACACAATACCGTGCTTCACAGGACCGGGTTGTGACTTTGCAGGAAGAAGTTGCAGAGGCTAAATCTGAATATCGTCAGTTGTCTAACCTGGAAAATACACGGCGTGCATTACAGCGGGAAGTGGATATCAACCAGCAGTTGTACAATTCCATGTTTACCCGCCTGAAAGAAACCAGTGAGATGGGCGGCTTCGAGTCAGCAAATGCCCGTGTGCTGGATCCTGCTCCGGTACCGAATAATCCCACTGCACCGAACAAAACGCTGTTAATCGTGGCGGCATTCATTGCCAGCTTTGGTTTTGGCGTGCTGCTGGCCTTTGTACTGGAAGCTATGAACAGCGGTGTGCGCTCTGTGGATGATGTTGAGAAGAAATTGGGTCAGCGCATGTTGGGACTTATCCCTGTTATTTCGGTAAAACGCCGTAAAGACATGGACCTGCGCGCCTTCTTTGACAGTAAATATCATCAGTTCAGTGAAGCGGTAAGAACCCTGCGTACCAGTTTATCTCTGATAAATCTTGAGAAGCAGAATCAGGCGATACTGGTAACGTCATCAGTGCCGAAAGAAGGTAAAACAACGGTTTCTATCAACCTGTCCTTCGCTCTGGGTCAACTGGATAAAACCATTCTTATCGACGCCGACTTACGTCGTCCGGCCGTTGGCAAGCGGTTCGATGTACCTAATTACCAGCCCGGACTGTCTAACCTGATCATGAAAACCCACTCTCTGGAAGAATGTCTGGTTCATGACGAGCAATCGGGTATTGATATTATTTGTGCCGGCAGTATTCCTTCAAATCCTCAGGAGTTGCTGGCGGGTAACGGCTTCAAAGCACTGATCAATTATCTTAAGAAAACCTACAAATACGTGGTTGTCGATACCGCGCCTACACAGGCGGTTTCTGATGCCATGGTCGTATCAAAAAGCTGTGACTCGGTTATTTATGTTGTGCGTGCTGACAGCACAAGTGAAAAAATGATCAAAAACGGACTGGGCCGGTTCCTGCAAGTGGGGCACCGTGTTGACGGCGTGGTATTGAACCAGGTAGATCTTAAAAAATCAGATGTGTCTGAGCGCTATGGTGGTTTCTATGACCAGTATGGTTACAATGCTAACTGAGTTAGTGTGAGGACAAATTGTGATTGATTTACACAGTCATATAATACCGGGCATCGATGATGGTGCGCGAGACATGGACATGGCTCTGGATATGGCGCGGCAGACTGTTGCGGCCGGAGTCACTCACCTGGTGTGCACACCGCATGTTCACTGGGGCACTTTTGACAATACCCCCGAAATTATTGCCGCAGGATTCAGTGCCCTGAAAGACGCTGTCGATAAAGCAGGGATCCCCTTGTCTTTATCCCGTGCAGGGGAAGTGAGGATAAACGAAATGGTGCCGGTGTGGTTCAGGGAGGATAAATTACCTTATCTGGGTGAATTCCGTGGTAAAAAAGTACTGCTGCTGGAAATGCCCCACAGCAATATGCCGGCAGGACTCGATCAACTATTTCGCTGGTTACTGAATGCAGGCGTGCAGCCTTTAATCCCTCATCCTGAGCGGAATCGTGACGTTTGGAAGCGTCCGGAGAAGATCCAGTGGCTGCGCAATCAGGGTTGTCTGTTACAGGTGACTGCAGGGGCTTTCACCGGGCGCTTCGGTGAGCATGTAGAAAAGATTGCTAAAGACATGTTGCGGGATAATCAGATTGACCTCGTAGCATCGGATACCCATGATACCAAACGACGTCCTAATGATATGGGTGAGGCTTTTGCGGTGGTCAGTGAGCTGGCATCTGAAGAGGTGGCGAATACTCTGTTCAAAACCACGCCCGGCAACATCATAGCGGCTGGTGCAACCGCCTGACGTATACAATGTTAATAACAAACCCGCCATCCGGCGGGTTTTGTATTGTTAAGCCTCTAATTAAGAATGTTAGCTTTAAACCAGCTCCATATCCCCAGCGAGAAGTTTTCAAACAAGTTGATTCCCAGTGCTGACTTGATCAAATAAAGGATAAGCAGCCCGCTCAGAACACTGAATGTAATGAACAGAGCAAACATCAGAGCCATTGTCGCCCGTCCAACCTGTTGCTCCAGCCGGGACAGTTCGCGGCGGTTCTTGCCCGCCAGCACCACAAAGTAGAAACTCGTCCGCCATATATTGATTGTGCCGCGGACATCCAGTTTATGTCTGGCCCAGCTGCGCCCGCCAATCGCTTTGTTCATGGCTATCAGCTGTTCTTCTGAAAAAGATGCGGCAATATCCGGTGGCATTTTACTGAGTAGTTTTTGGATCAGTTGTGACTCATGGACAGGATGAGGTGTGTTATCCACGGCGAATAATCTTCCGGTGATGTGACTTTCCGTCATCTTAACTCAAAAAGAAAGCCGGTATAAATGTGCTTTGCTTCAGGAAATACTGAGACACGGGCAGAGAAAATTCATGTGACAGGGAATAAATTGCCATCAACAGCGTAAATGTTGCTTCACAGCAACAGTCATTCAGATCTGAAATGCCATTTCTTATACTTAAGTTGTAATTTGGGGTTTGGTGCATGGATTTTCAATCCGCCTGCAAGCATAAAATAAATTTACGCCAAACTTTAAAACTGATTTAAAATCAGTTGGTTAATCTTTTCTGGTTTAGTGGTAGAGAACATCGGATTTAGATATTTTTTCAGCCAGACATAAAGCCCGTGCATTATTTTACGATCTGGCATAAAAGCTGAATAGACCCTGTATATCGCATTTAAATATGTGTCGGAAGTGACCAGCAGGGAAAAGCACATGCAACAGGCAAAACACAACATCGCGTTTATTATCAACTCCCTCGAAGGCGGTGGAGCTGAGCGGGTGATGTGTAAGTTGTTGACTATCATGGAAGCGGATTTTCAGAGTGCTGGCTATAACGTGCATTTGATACTGCTTGATGATTTGCCGCAGGAACAGCAGTGTCCTGAGTATGTGAATCAGGTCGTACTCGATACGAAAGGTAGTTTGCACAGCGGTTACAGCGCATTGAAAAAAGCGCTGGAAAAAATAGCGCCGCACACCTGCGTAAGTTTTTTAACCCGCGCCAATATGCTTAATGTCTCTCTGGCTAAACGCCTCGGGTATCGCGCTGTGATCAGCGAACGGGTAAATACATCCAGTCACCTGTCCGGTGGCATCAAAGATTTTATCTCCCGCTGCCTGGTGAAAGCGACATATCCTTCTGCAGATTGCATAATTGCTGTGAGCGAAGGCGTAAAAGCAGACCTTATCGAAAACTTTTCGGTAAAACGGGAACGGATTAAAACTATCTACAACCCGTACAACATGGCCAACATCAGCGCCATGGCACAACAACCGGTGGACGATTTACCGTCAAAGCCCTACATCATCGGCACTGGCAGACTGGTTCGCAATAAGAATTTTGATTTATTGCTGCAAGCCGTAGCGGCATCTTCTGTCGGGCACGACATCGTTATTCTCGGGCAGGGAGAGGAAAAGCAGGCCTTATTGCAACGGGCTGAGTCTTTAGGGTTAAGCGGGCGTCTGCATTTGTTGGGCTTTAAGTCCAATCCGTATCCTTATATCAAAGGCGCAGATTTTTTTGTGTCGACGTCAAACGCTGAAGGTTTCCCCAACGCCATTGCTGAAGCTATGTGCCTGGGCAAGGCCGTGGTGGCGACAAACTGTGAGTCAGGTCCTGCTGAAATTCTTACCGGTGAGTATCCGTACAACGTATCAGGATTTGAAGCTCAGTCATACGGTTGTATCTGTGAAGTGAACAGTGTATCAGGCGTCGCCGGTGCTCTGGATTATATTTCACAGGATGAGAACAAACGGCGTTACGAACAGCGAAGTGCTGAACGTGCCGCTACATTCAGTAATGCCGTGTTCCGCGAAAAACTGCTTAAAGCCCTTAAATTAGAACAATCACAGCCGGAGACTGAACATGTTTCTGGCCGTTAAATTACTGTTCAGCCTTATCAGCGCCTGGCTGGTCTGGCAGACAATTCGTCAGCACTGTAATAAGTATCTTGCCTTTGTTGTTGTCGCAATTTGGTTACGCTTTTTCCTTTCTGCGTTCCATCAAATCACTTATGACCCGCTTATTGCCGGATTTTCAATTAATGCCCTCGCTTCAATCGGCATTGCTGCAACCGGTTTACTGATGCTGCCGCCAAAAGTGTACCAGTTGCGGGTTTTACTGCCCCTTTACGCTTTCTTCGCTGCTGTGGTAGCCAGCGGAGTAATTAACGGCGGAGTAAGCGGCCTGATCAACGTAATGGTTAAGTGGATGTTTTTCTTATCAATAGCGTGTGCAATGTTCATGGCGATAAGAAAAACTGACAAAGATTTTGTATTAAAGAAACTGCTGGTGAGCTTCTTTTTACCTGTTTCTCTCGCTGTGATGTCAGTGCTGCTGGGGGAGGTGAAAGCCACTGAAGCCGATGGTTCAGCCAGCTATATCGGGGGTTATAACCACGAAGCGGCGTTTTCGATGATCATCGCCAGCTTCATTTTAGTGGTGGGTTTGTTGTCTCCGGGTGCGATACGATTTCGTGGCGCGCTGTTTGCATTAGGTTGTGTAGTACTGGTGTTGGTGAACTACCGCACCTCGGTTCTGGCGATATTACCGCTGGCTGCCATTTTTGCTTACACCGCAATGTCATCAAAAATCGCACCGCGTTACCAGACTGTGTTTTTCCTTGCCGCGTTCTTCGGCATGGGCATGTTGTTCCTCATGGCCTCGTACACCATGCAGGACCGTTTTGCTGATGTATTTGTATTCCTGACCAGTATCGACGATCTGATCAAGGCACCGTTCTACTACTCCGAGGCTGAAAAAGACATTTTCTCTGCCCGGGTGTACCTCTGGAGTTTGTATATCTATGAGTATGTGAACGGTTCATTTGTTCATCAGCTGGTGGGGTGGGGCCCTGAATCATGGTCCGGCGTATTCCCGAAATACGCACACAACACCTACGTATCGTATTTGTATGAGTATGGCCTGATTGGTCTGCTTACATTCCTCTTCGCTGCTGCCAGCTTTGTAGTGCAGGCGATGAGGATTAAGAACAAGCAGTTTGCCTGGATGCTTTGTTCATCAATGGTGGGATTTTTGATTATGAACTTCGCCACCATGCCTCTTTGGAATATCGAGGGGTTGATTTTATTTGCCATCTTAATTGGCAACGCCATCGGACCGGTGAAATTACCTCGCAATGCATGGTTTGACTCACCTGCCTTTGCGTCTCGTTTGGCGAATTGATTTTAACTCAGGTTTGTCCTGAGATATTGGAGAAAGTTATGAAACTATGTGCCGTAGGACTAAGAGGAATTCCCGACGTAATGGGCGGAATCGAATCTCATTGCCAGCAACTGTATCCGCGGCTGGTCAAATCGGGCATGGATGTCACTGTGATTTGCCGCTCACCGTATGTGGATCAGTCTGTTGAAGAATACAAAGGCGTAAAACTGCGTTCTGTGTGGACTTTGAAGCATAAGTTCATCGAGACATTTTTACACACCTTCCTGGCTATTTTTTACGCCCGCTTCGTGGTAAAGCCGGATGTATTGCATATTCACGGTATCGGGCCGGCTCTGTTTACACCACTGGCAAAGCTGCTGGGTATGCAGGTTATGGTAACTCACCATGGCGCTGACTATGACAGACAGAAATGGAATCAGTTTGCTAAAAATATTTTGAAGTTTGGTGAAACCATGGCAGTGAAATTCTCAGACCGCGCCATTGTGGTTGGCCGTTCTCTCACCGGCGTGCTGAAGAACCGTTTCTCCGGTAAATCGAACCGTATCCTGTTCGTACCCAACGGTGCTAAAACCGATATGGATACTCAGATGGGTGCAGAAGCATTGCCAAAGGATTTAGGTGTTGAGCCGGGTAAGTATGTACTTACTGTTGGTCGCCTCGTTCCTGAGAAAGGCTTTCACGATTTAGTCGAAGCATACAAAAAGTCTGATACAGATTTGAAACTGGTCATTGTAGGTGGTGCAGACCACGAAGATGAATACTCTATGAAACTGAAAAAGCAGGCCAGCGATAAAATTATTTTTGCCGGCCGCCGTCAGGGGGATGAGCTGAACGCTCTGTACAAGTTCGCCCGGGTATTTGTATTACCATCTTACCACGAAGGCTTGCCTATCGTCGCACTGGAAGCCATCAGCGCCGGTACAGAAGTGATAATCAGTGATATTACACCGAACACCGATATCGGTTTGCCGGAAGATGCTTACTTCAAGGTTGGCGATACTGACGCGCTGGCCTACAAAATCACCCACGTGGATGATATGAAGCTGGCTATTAATAAAGAAGCGTTCCTGAACACCTTCAACTGGGATGCTATCTCTGATGATACTTACGTGATTGCGAATAACCTTGCTATGGGCATTCCTGTTCAACCACGTACGGCGGCCTGATGACTGAAAGACGTAAGCTGTTTCTGTATCCTTTTGTACATAGCAACGGGTTTGTCGACAGGATAAAAGGGGCGTTCAGCGAGCTGGGATATGATATCCGCCCGTTCAAACACCTCTTCCGTCCGGCAAACCTGTTCAGCAGAAAGGAAAACTGGCTGGTATTAAACTGGTATGAAGATCAGCCCTTTCGCAAGGGCATGAGCGGGCCCAAACGCTGGGCCTTCCTCCTCGCGTTCTTTCTTACTGTCTGTTCCATTCCCTTCTTCAGTAGCAAAGTAATTTGGGTACGTCACAACTACAAGCCTCATAATGTAAGTACTCACTCTACCCTATACACATTCATATTGAGGCTCTTGACGCTTATTGCGGACCGTGTTGTCACTCTTGAAATGACCGACAGAATAGAATCAAGCGTGGTGAAGCACCCGCTTTATTTCAACGACAGGGATTTATTTCAATTCTTTGAGGCCATCGGAGATACCCAAAAAGGTATCGACTTTCTGTACTTTGGATCAATTAAGCCCTACAAGCGCCTCGATAAACTGTTAGAGGTATGGCCGCTGAATCAGAAATTGCAGGTGATGGGCTTTTGTTCCGACAAGGAATATGCAGCCAGGTTGTACAGTATTATTGACCGGAGAGGTTTGCAGGTGGACTGGAATAATGAATTTGTAAAAGAAGAAACGCTGGAAGACGCGGTGTCTGACACGCGCTTTGTTATCATGGCCCACGATGATAACGCGATGATATCCTCCGGCACCTTTTACATGGCTATGAGTTTAGGTGCCAACGTGCTGTGTTTCGATTCCGCCTTCGCGCGAATGAAGGCCAGAGAGTTTCCTTTCGTTAAAATTATTGAACCGGATAATCTGGAAACCCAACTGGCCAATCTGGAGTACGTTGATTCCAGTGTGGTAGTGAATCAAGCTGTAGACCGCTACGGTGAGGAAGCTATCAGAGAATCCTGGCGGGTAGTACTGACTACCTGATTATCTCTTTCAGTTTCATAACAAAAAGCCCTGCGTCGTAGCAGGGCTTTTTCGTTGCAGCCAAATATCAGCTTGCTCTGGCCTGCAAGGTTTGTTTGTCATTCACCATTGCATACACAGCATCATAAATGGCCTGGTCAACGCGGTTCAGCTCTGTAATAACGCCCATTAATTTCGGGTTACTGGTAATGGCTGATGAGGCACCACGATTCGGGCTGGTATTTTTGCTGGCAATATTGATACGGGTACTGAAGCGCTGATTAAAATCTTCCTGCCATTTATCCATTTGCTCCAGCGTGCCGTACACCGAGAAATGACGCAAATTTGCAACAGCTTTAGCAATCACATCATCTGCATTCGCCATAATGTCAGCGGCATTGCGGTATCCGGAAAAATAGCGGGCATAGGTGACCGCCGAGTTAAGCGCCTTTTCTGACTGCAGATATTCTTCGATGTCAGTTTCGTTTTTCTGCCATTCCGATTCTTTAAAGCGGTTGTATACGTATTCAGAAATAAAGCGGTCTGCAGGCTTTCTGAGTATCGTCAAAAAGTGCCAGTCTTTGTAAAAGTTACTGACTACCTCAGGGCGCGCCACACAATGGCCGGTAGTAAATACCTGGTGTTTGCTGCTGAGTTGGAAGGTTAACTGGGTTTCCCTTGCGGTCATCATGTCCACTCCCAGTAACTTCTCGCACTCCCTGCTGGCTCTGAGATCAATATGGCCGGTGAAGCGGGTTGCTTTCAGCAGTGATGGATAGACAGACTGATAGATGGCATTAGACAGAGAGACGCCGGCACACTTGGGAACGTGGCAGAAAAAGATTTTCGGATATCGGGCGAGATACTTCTCTGATTGCTGCTTTAAGATTTCTTGCATGATTCTTGCTCCATCATATTCATGTTCGGGAAATCTACGCAGACTTCCTATTCGGATTGCAACTCACAGGGATACCAATGAGCGACAAATTCAGCGTTGTTATTACAACATTCAATCGACCTGCAGAACTCAAAGAAGCGCTGGACGGTGTATATGCACAAGTTGAGCAGCCGCTTGAGGTGATTGTAGTGAATGATGCATCTTCCTTGCCATATGATGACATTCTCACTGAATTTTCAGAAAAGCCGAATTTTCACTATCACTTTTTGAAAGAATCATCGGGTGCGAACAAGGCTCGTAACATTGGGGTGGACAGCGCAAAAGGTGATTACATTGCCTTTCTCGATGACGACGACATATGGCTGCCGGAATATTTGTGGGAACACAAGAAAGCTTACGACAACGGCGCGGACGCTGTGGTCAGCGGTTATCAGGTTTTAGGTGGTGAGCAACTGTTCGTGCAGCCTTCAAGACGGGTAGAGCGCGAAGTACTCCGCACCGGTAATCAATATTGCGGTATGAGCGGTTTCAGTGTGAAACGTGATATCGCTCTAAAGGAACGTTTCGATGAAACCCTGCCCAACGGGCAGGACTGGGATATGTACGTGAGGCTTTCAGAGCAGGGCTATTCATTATGGAATATTCCCAAGCCCATCTTTTTGTACCGCTTCATGAATATGGACGGCATCGGCGCCAAAGTAGCGAAAATGACGCCGGACGAAGCGGTGGTGCGCCTGCGCTCAGCAGACAAACACCGCCAGTTTCTCGGAGACGGGAATTACCGTAAACGGGTGGCTGCTCAATTACTGGTGTATTTGCCACTAAAAAAAGACAAGCTTAAATGGGTGATGAAGTCTGTTCACATTGCCGGTTTGTCTGTGACATTGAACCACCTGGCTGCGGTAACGGTAAAAAAAGTGCGACAGCGGGTCAGTTAGGGTTACGGGCCCTCATTACAGGAGAAGAATCATGGAACTCTATCAGGATCAGTTTTCTTCAGAACACGACTTCCCTCATCAGACGGAAACCCAAAAAACACTGGTGATTGCATCAACCGTGCGCTCAGGCAGTCATATGCTTGGTCATTTGCTTCACGAAACCGGCGCTTTTGGCTTTCCCCTTGAATACGTGAACAGAAAAAACCTCGACGAATGGAAACTGCGTCTTAACCGCAGGACTTTGCCGGAAGTGCTTGATGAACTCAGGGCGCGGCGGACATCCCCGAATGGTGTGTTCGGTATCAAAGTGCACTATTCCCATATCGAAGAGTTCGGCGGGTTCAAAGCGATGTGCAAAATGCTGCCGAATCCGCATTTTGTGTTGCTTACCCGTGAAGATGTGATGGCTCAGGCTGTATCGCTGGCAGTAGCCAGACAAACCGGGGCATGGATATCACAGCAGGGCAAGCCGGCGGCAGATCCGGAATACAACTTTGAAGATATTGAAGCAGGCCTGCGCCGCGTCAGCCTGGAAAATGCGTCCTGGCGATACACCCTGGCGGCAACCGGCAGCAAATATATGGAATTGAATTTTGCAGATGTCAAAGCCAACACCGCTAATTCTGTACTCCGAATTGCTGACTTTATGGATTTGGCGGTGGAAAGTCACCGTATTCCGCCAACGCCGGTGACCAAAAAGCAAAGTAACATTTTAAACAAACAATGGCAGGTACGGTTTCAGCAGGAGTTTGACGGCGACGATGAACTGTTACGTTTTAACCGTGAAAGTTTCTGGCACAAGTTGTCGAAAAAATTATCCTGATTCAGACAGGTTCTGAGCCAGATAAAGAGTGGAACGACGGCGTAATCCGCCGTGAGTATTAAAGGAAAACTATGTTAAATCAATGGGCAGAAAAACAGGCGCTGGCAGAAGAGAAAAAGCGGGTGTACTGGTGGCAGTCGAAGAAAGACGACCGGCCAAATATCGGCGATTATGTGGCTTACGATCTGGTGAAGCGCGTACTCGCTATGAAAGGAAAGCTCATCAAAGACAAACTGGATCCCTCAACCAAGCTGGTCAGTGTGGGTTCTGTTCTGCATTTTGCGCGGGACGGAGATACATTGTGGGGCACTGGTTATAACAAAAAAATGGGCGATAAGGTCATTCAGTTTGATAACCTCGACGTCCGTGCCGTACGCGGCCCTCTTACCCGTGAATACCTTATGAACCGTGGCATCAGTGTACCGGAAGTTTACGGTGACCCGGCGTTACTGCTTCCTCATTTTTATTCAAAGCACCTGATGGAAAAGGCGCACAAAAAAGACTACATCATTATCAACCATATGAACGATGATATGGCGCAGTATGAAGGCTATGAAAAGGATCTGGTTACACCCATGCAGTATCCCGGCTCGTTCATTGAAGCTATCGTGAACAGCAAACGGGTTATTTCCAGTTCATTACATGGTGTCATCATTGCCGAAGCATACGGCGTGCCTGCCATTTTTTACGATTCCGGCAGCGGCGAGTCGATGTTTAAATATGAAGATTACTATCAGGGCACAGGTCGTACTGAAATTCCCAAGGTGACCAGCCTGGCGGAAGGCATCTCTATGAATTTACCTGCGCCACCGGATTTCACCGCAATCACAGATAAGCTTTATCAGGCTTTCCCCTTCGATCTCTGGGGTGCAGAGTGACGGTAAACACCAATAGCAAAGTCAGTGTGTCACACTGACTTTGCATCTGCCAATGCACCGGTACTTGTTGAAGCCTGTGCCTCCTTCAACCTTACTTTAATAAGAAATTGCGCGCCGCATCCTTCGTTGTCAATGTATTCAATCGTTCCTCCCAGTCCCTGAGTGACGATGGTGTACACAATACTCAGGCCCAGACCGATGTGCCCGTCTTTCCTTCTGGTGGTGTAGAACGGAGAGAAAATATTATGAATATGTTCCGCATCGATACCACACCCGTCGTCTTTATAGAGCAAGGTAAACTGATTGGCAGATTCACGTTTCACAGAAATATAGATATGGCCGTGCTTGTCCGGCCCGTAGCCATGTTGAATAGAGTTTATCACCAGATTGCTGATGATTTGTGATAACAATTCAGGCTTAATTATGACGTTAATATCTTCTGCACATTCAATCTGATTTTCAATCATTGATGCGCTCAGTGAACTCTCGAGGCAGTATAAAGTATCTCCGATATGTGTCCTTACATTTACCGGTTGCTCCTCATCGGCGCTCTGTGTAATGTCAATTTTCTTAAAGCTTGAGATGAGATGGGAGACTTTATCAATTGAGCCTTTCACCATTTCTGAGAGTTCAGTGACGCTGCTGATGAAATCTTCAAATTCATCCTGAGTCAGGCTGCCATCTTCATATTGACGCTGGACAATTTTACTTTCCTCCAGCAGTTGAGTGATACCGGTCAGGCTTATGCCAGCAGGCGTGTTGATTTCGTGGGCGATACCGGCAACAAGACGGGCGATATTGGCCATTTTTTCTGATTGGATAAGCTGTCCCTGCGTTTCAGCCAGATTCTCTATTACAAAGTTCAAACCGACATTTGAAGCTTCAAGAGCCTGATTTCTTTTATATATCTCCTGTTCCAGTTCCATTTGCAGAGATATGTCCCGAATCATCAACAACAATACGCTGGCATCGCCGGAATCTAATCTGGTTATGGTTGTTTCTGTCCAGAGCAACGTTTGATCAGATTTTTGAAATAACCAATCAAATTTGAAGCTCGAGTTTTTTGCATTTTCTTTTTGAATACTGTGGAACATCGATTCAGACGATACGTTTGCAGTCTGGTATTCTGCAGAAATGTGTAGTAAATCGCGTCCGGTAAGAGAGTCCCTGCTTTCGTAACGCAGAAGCCGGAGAAAGCTGTCGTTACAACTTTTTATACGACCATTTTCGATAATAAGTGCGCCATCGATGGTGTTGGTCAGAAAAGTGGTAAATAGTGAATCGTCGGTGGTTGAAACTGAATCTTCTGACATTTTTACCTCACTACAAAATTAATCATAAAATGTCACTTCAACAGAGCTTATTTTTAATGACGTTCGTCTCTCACACTACGTTAACATTTGCCGGAAGTCAAAGCATTGCCACCGACAAATTTTTTGGCTACGCTACCAGCCTTTGCCTCTAAGAAAGGAATGCACAGTGTGCGAACTCCTTGGCATGAGTGCCAATACGCCAACCGATTTATGTTTCAGTTTTACCGGCCTGACCCGCAGGGGAGGGGAAACCGGTCCTCACAAAGATGGCTGGGGTGTCGCTTTTTATGAAGGAAAGGGCGTCCGGCTTTTTCACGATCCCGAACCCTGCGCGACTTCTCAAATCGCTGAATTTGTTTCAAAGTTACCGATAAAGAGCAAAACGGCAATCTGCCATATTCGCCAGGCGAATGTGGGTAACATTAACCTTTCTAATACGCATCCGTTTACCCGTGAATTGTGGGGGCGTTGCTGGGTGTTTGCCCATAATGGCCAGATCCCCGGTTTTACCCGCAGAGCCGGTATGTACGAAGCTATCGGTGACACAGACAGTGAAGAGCTGTTCTGCGATTTAATGAATCAAATCCGTCAGACTTTGCCCCGCGATGCTATGCCTGAGCAACTGGCTGCTTCGCTGGTGGCCCTGTCAAAAGAATATGCTGAGCAGGGTGTGTTTAACTGCTTGCTGAGTAACGGTGACTGGCTGTTCACTTTTTGCAGTACCAAGCTGGCCAGCATTACCCGCCGGGCACCATTCGGACCGGCCTGTCTGAAAGATGTGGAGGTGGAAGTGGATTTTGCCTCTGAAACCACGCCGGCAGACGTGGTGAGTGTTATCGCAACAGAACCGCTGACTCACGATGAAACCTGGGATATTTATGAACGGGGAGAATGGCGGTTATGGCAACTGGGTGAAGTGATTGCCAGTGGTAAAGTCGATGTGCCGGTACACAAGTCTGAAGCCGCCATGATCAGTCCCTCAAACATGCCGAGAGATTGCGCTTAGCAAATCTCTCAGCATGGCTGTCGGTCAGTCCGGCAGGATAGGACAGCTACACCTTCTTCTTTTTCTTTCCTGATTTAAATTCTTTCGCAATGGCCAGGGTTTTCTTGCGGAAAAACAGTAGCAGGCTGCCGCAGTAAATCAATGCGCCAAGGCCAACCAGAGCGGGTAGCTCAAGAAATACGTTATCCAGTCCCAGTAAGTGATTGCGCTCGACATATAACACCACACAGAACATTACTGTACCGGTAAGGGTGAACATCCAGGTTTCTCTGAATGCGTCTGTAAGGCTAATGTTCAGAGATTTTTTCACCAGCACAAATTTCAGCACCAGGGTGATAAAGTTAGCAACAACCAGCGCAGAGATCACTGCATACAGGCCCCAGGGAACAGCAGCTAACGGAAACAGGAAGTTAAAGGTCAGGTTTATCAGGTTAAGTTTAAATGCCTGAGCCGGTAAGCCTCTTGCAATCAGCAAGTTAGGCAGATAGTACGCCATCACGTTACAGGGCGTTTGCAGCGCCAGAATAGACAATAAGTATGCGCTGTCAGTCCATTTATCACCGAACACCACATCAATAAACGGATGAGCGATAGCACCGACACCGAAGTACACCGGTGTAACGAAGATGGCGGTCATGCTGACCACACGGGCGAAGGTTGCCGGTAGTTTGTGGTCCTCAACCCTTGCCAGACCGGCCAGAGCAATTCTGTTCAGTGGCTGGAAAGTGAGGTTGTTCAATACTGAAAACCCTTGTCTTGCCACTGAGGTGTAGGCAAAGGTGGCGGCCCCGAGAAAGGCCGCAATAACGATGTTTGATGTACGCTGGGAGAAGAAATTCATGAAAGACATGGCGATCAGCGGTTTCGCAAAGCGGATGATTTCAGGTAGGTGGGACTTATCCTCTACCTTACCGGGACGGAAATCCGAGCCGTGCCAGGTCAGGGCTGTAGAAACAAAAGCCTGAACAACTTTTCCGAGAATAATCGCCCATGCGCCGAAGCCGGTTAATGCCGTGGCGACAGACACTACGCCTCCAACCAGCACGCCGGCTGTGTCGTAGGCCGCCAGCCGTTTATTGGCAAAATCCCGTTCCATTTTTGCTTTATGGACCAGGCGCAAACCGTTAGCCAGCGGAATAATTGCCAGCGCCGCAATAAGTTGAGCGGCGAGTTCGGAATAGGTGTACCAGGCAACGGGCACTGCCACAGCGAACATCAAAATTGCGATGACCAGTGACACACCCATCAAAAACCAGAAGGATAAACTGGCGAAGTTATTGTCCCATTCTTTGCGCTGAATGAGATTTTGCGATACGCCCACGGTGACGAACAGGTTACAGAAATCGGTGACCATCAGACAAATAGCCACCAGACCGAACTCTTCAACGCCCAGAATACGCGCCATGATGGCGTAGACGACAAAATTTACCAGCTGGCCTGCGCCATTCGCGGATAAATTAAAAAACGCGCCCTTAAGGGACTTGGCTTTCAACGACATAGAGACTGACGTCCTTGTTACTGCACTTGATGTTGCTTATTTATTGTTACTCAATAATTCCGTAGATTGCTTGTGTGCCGTCTTCATTGAGTCTGGTGAAGTTGTTTATACGGTATTTGTCAGAATTTGGGAGCAATACGGTTTTGCCTTTTATAAATAAAGCTTCTGCGATTTGCTGATTCAGTTTAGCCTCATCAAATTCATAGGGCACGGTAATATTCGCCTGAATTTTCGGCTTGCCCGCAGAAAGGTTATAGAAGTAATTGTTGATATATTCTGATTCAGGGTAGCCCTGCGGATCGAAAACGGCAAAGCCGGAACGGTTCGCGTCTTTCTGGTTAATGACCACATTATTCTGTACCTGCGTCCAGAATGTATTGTCGTCTTTAAACCGCGAAGCGGTTAATCCGTTACGTTTTGTGGTGATCAGGTTATGCAGAATAATGCTTTGTCCCAGCGGACTGGTGAGCAGGCCACCCATCTTGATTGACGCCCACTGTTTACCCCGTAAGTCGCCCAAATCATGGATATAGTTATTAAACACAAAGCCCGGGCCAACGCGAACCGGCGTAATACTTATTCCCGAGTAAGTGTGTGAAATGTCGTTGTTGTAAACCAGTACATTCTGCTGGCCGCCGTCCACTTCAATGGCATCATCGTTGGAATATGCCAGTACATTGTTATAAATCGCCGAGTCACGGACAAAACCGCCAAGAGGCTCTGCATTCTTGCGCCCTTCAATGATATCATTTAAACGGTGGTCTGCTGTACCGGTGAAGTGATTGTTACGAACAATCACCTGACCTTTAAATTGCGGGTCAGGATGGTTTGCGTGTGCAAGAAACGCGTTGGGTCCTTTCGGGTGACCATGAGACCAGTCATTGGCAATGGCGCGGGGATCGTGCACGTGACAGTTTTCCACCGTGATCACGCCGGACTGACGAAAGTAAATGGCTGAGTCATAGTTAATCGGGCCGGCATCTTCCATTTCATAGGCAATGCCTTTTTTCATGACGTTCGGCGCCCGGCCCCAGCCGGAAATATCACATTGGTTTATCCAGATATCATGGCCTTTTTCACCATAAATAGCATGCACTCTCGCGCCTTCTATGGTGATGTTTTCAAAGTAGATATAGCTGTTGTCGCCGGTAAAGATAGCGTATTTATCTGAATCGTCAGGGGTAATGACTGTGCCGGCGTCCCCCACAATTTTGGCGTACCCGTCTTTGCTGCCTTCAATGCCCAGCGCTTCAAGATCCAGCATGCCGCCTTTATAAATGTCGGAGAGTTTATATACCTTATCCGGGTCAATCACAGGTTTATCCGCGCGGGTGGTAAACTGGCTTTCAATTTTCCTCACAGGCTGCTGAGGCGCATGCAGAACTACCTTCACATCGTACGCTGTGCCGGCTTCAAGATATACAACCGGCCCTGTCAGGATACCGTTGACCGGTTCGAAACTTAAATCCCTGCCTTTCTGCCATTGTTCAGTACCTGAGCGGCGATAAAGTAATTCTGCGCGGGTGTCAGCAGTGACATCAAATACCGATATACTGGCAGACTCAATGAGTGGCTGAATAAACAGACCCTTATCATCGGGAGCCGGCATAGTTGGTTCAGTAAGGACCCCTGCATTTTCTGCCCACTTGTTCAGCAGTGTATCCCGTATCCCCAGGTGTTGTTGCAAATAATGGTATAAGTCAGCCTGATTAAGAGGAAACAGAATAAATGCCGATTTAACCACATGGCCCATCGCGGTTTCAGATCCAGCTCTTTTGGCTAACTTCAGTGTCGTGTTTTCCAGTGACTCGCCGCGACTCATCATCATTAAAATCTCACCGGACTCGTCGTTGTAGTCCTGCTTAAGCAGATTCAGCATCCGTCCGTAGCGCTTCGAAGCCGCTAAATCTTCCACTAATGCCTCTGCACTTTGTAAATCTGACACGCCTTGCGCAGCGATTTTCTCCAGCGCCATGCTGCCCGGTTGAGCCGGTGCTACGCTCGCGGCTTGTGCGAAGTGTACAGTCAGGCAGGACAACCCTAACGCAAGTACTTTAACGAAGTGTGAAGGGCGTGACGTGCGAAGATTTCGTGGAAGTGACAGTGAGGCATAGACTGATTGCGGCGATAGTCGCATTAAGATACTCCGTGACGGGAAAATGAGAAGAAACTAATTACTCATTACTGTCAGAAGCAAAACAAAGGCCACAATGGGGATTTAACGGTGAAGCCTTGCGGCTCTGCGGTTTTAACCGGTTCAGGACTGGTCAGAACTGCAGAGTGGTAAGCGGAAACCTGCGGAGTGTCTTGTTTTGAATACACTTCGCAGGCAACCGGGTGTCTTATTAATGCACGGATAACCCGAGGCTGGCTGCCCACTGTAATTCTGCACGGCTTAAGCGGTTTGCTGAGCCTGATGATAAGTCGTGCAACATAGGGTAAGCACTGGATGATGGTATCCTGCGATGGTGGAGCAAGGCAAAAATTAACAACATACAACGGTTTCTGGCATCGTTGCAGTGAAAATAAAGCTGTTTACCTTCAGTGGTAAGCTTACCCAGTTCCTGGATATACTGCCTCAGTAATTCAAGTCCGGTCTCTGTGCTGTCGAGGGTTTCGGTGAACGGAAACCAGCGCCAGTGCATACCCGCATCTTTAACCAGCCGTTCCACCTGTTCAGCATGCTCTGATGAGGTCTGCAATGTGATAACGTGGGTGATACCCAGTTGTTTAAGTGTTTGAATGCTTTGCGCATCCGGCACCGCTCCCAGTGTTATGGAGGCCGTTCCGGTGATCAGACGGTGAGAAGCCGGTTTGTCGGTTGTGTTCATGCTTGAGCGTTTACACCACAAAATAATAAATTGAAAAGAAATGGCAACTACAGCCACCCAGCACAAACAGATGCCAGATAGCGTGAGTGTAACGCTTTGACTTGGCAACGTAAAATAACACACCGATACTGAAGCATAGTCCCCCGGCAACTATCAGCCACAGTCCGGCTCCCGGCAGCGCCATATAAAGCGGATAAATAAGGCCAAGGGCTATCCAGCCCATCAGCAGGTAAGTTGCCACAGATACCTTCGGGAAACGGTGCCGGGCAATGAGTTTAAAGGCAACACCGCCTGTAGCCAGGATCCACACAATTGCGGTCATCGTAATTCCCAGCCATCCGCCGATACCGACCAGAAGGAGGGGAGTGTAAGTCCCGGCAATGAGCAAATAAATTGCGCTGTGATCAAACAGCTTCAGGATCCCCTTTACTTTGGTGTGGGAAATACTGTGATAGAGGGTAGAACTGAGAAACATCAGGATCAGCGTGGTACCGTAAACGGCGGCTGCGGCGATGGCTACCGGTTGCTCAGCACGAAGCAGTAAAAACACCAGCCCCACAACGGCCGCAACAAACCCCGCACCATGGCTGATACTATTTAACCATTCTTCCAGCACAGAGTAGGCTTTTGCCGCAGCAGGCCGCTTTTCTGATTGTGTCATGTGATGCTCCCACAGATCTTACCAGTCGATAAAAACCAGTGTATAGTTTCAGCGTACACTTGTACACTCAAAGTGCTGCAGAAGTATGACACTGTCCGGGGATTACGTGTGTGAGTTTTAGGGCCATTGAACTTATGTTCAAAGTTATGAACCTGCATAAAATCATATGCTTGCATGATTTTTAAGATTTGGAGTTATTGGCTTGTTTTGAATTCGGCACTTTTTAGGCACACAAACTGATGGAAAGGAGTAGATGAACTTCCGATTTTAATCTAAAGATTTTCACCTAGAGTCCAAGCTACAACCTAGACTATGAAGTATCGCCGACTATTTATAACAGTGGCGCTTTATGAAGGTCTGTGTAAAGCAGCTAACTAATGTTAAGTCTGCTTAACATGACCTATTTTATAGCAATCACTCTGGGACGATAACGCACAATGCTTGTCGTCCCTTTTCCCCGCTGTCGGGACATTTCAAATACACCGGACAAACTGGCTACGACGTCCGTAACTTTCTTGCCACCGTAAGTACGAGGATCGAAGTCTGGCTTTGCCCGTTTCAGGAAACTACCAGCAGGACCAGCGTTAACCCAGCCGTCTTCATTTTGATAGAGTTCCCATGCTTTAAGAAATGCCGGAATAAGCTCTTCAGCACCGTTAGAAGAACTGACAGGCGAGGGGCCTGCTACTACTTTTTCTGGTTTAGCATCCTGAGCCGTATCCAGATTCTCAGTGAAAACGAAGTCATCACAGGCATTTCTAAAGGATACTGGCGTTTTCTTCTCTCCCACACCAAATACGAATTTCTCTGATTCCCTTAGCCTGGAAGCCAGTTTAGTAAAGTCACTATCACTACTGACCAGAGCAAAAGCGTCTATCCGGTCAGAATAGAGTAAATCCATGGCATCAATAATCATTGATGCGTCGGTAGCATTCTTCCCAGTGGTATAAGCAAACTGTTGAATAGGCTGTATTGCAAGCTCGTTAAGCGGCTTCTTCCAGTTTTTAAGCGTTTCAGCTGACCAGTCACCATACGCGCGTTTTATAAGTACGTGACCATGAGCAGAAATCTCATCCAGAATAGCTGAGAGCCTCGCTATCTGCGCATTATCAGCATCGATAAGTACAGCTATTTTCTTGTGTCCATCAAGATCTTTCATCTTATATCCTTATTGGTAGTTTCCGTATATCTACAGCTTGGAAACGATGAGCAGCCAAGAAACTGCTCTCCTGCATACTTACCACGTTTAGCGGTTCTAATAACCAGATCTGAACCACACTTAGGACAAAGCTTAGCAGATGGCTCAGTAACAAATTGGCTGGGTGACTGTACATCTTCAATTAGCGTACACAGTTGTTTACCATCGATGAGTGATATGGGCTTCCCGCTAGCGAACGCTTTTGCGTCTTCGGTGAAATGAGCGGTACAAATAATAATGACTTCGTCTGCGTTGCTATCAGCCAGAACACCAAACATCTCACGAATAACACTTACACCGACTTTCTGACTTTTCCATTGTTTACACTGAACAAGTATATATTTGCCTTCCCGGCGCAGTTCCAGATCGATACCGCCATCAGCACCATAGGTGCTTTCGGTAACCTGATACCCCTTGCGCCGATAGGCTTCAGCGACCATTTCTTCAAAATCTCGCCAGTGAAGACTTCTTACTGATTCAATATTCTTTTGAGTGTCTAACAATGCAGACTTACGTCTGGCATTCAAAAATGCAAAAAACGAAATGATTAGCAGGCCAATAGCAAAGAAAGGCGCTGGCACCGCCAAAGCTCTGACAAACATCTCAATCAGATGATTTTCTAAAGAGATATTGGGAAGTACATATTCTGACGCGGCAAATACGAGAGCGGCTATACAAGCCGAAATCCACCATGGGGAGTTGAGTAGCGTATTAACAAATGCCTGATTTTTCCTTGGCATCAACAAGTCCATCCTGTAACAGATATCATCACATTCTAGTCATTATCTTAGTGGGGTTGCGATACACAGCTCTTTTAAAAGGTTGTTTAGATTAGTTAAAGTTTACATCCGTATCAAAATGAACCACACTGTCCAAAAGACTAGAACTCACAATAATAATGCTCGACGATATTAGCTATTCACAAAGGCAGAGACTTGCCTATATCGACTTCTGTTTACTCTTCAAAGGCGCGATTTGTCGGCAAGACTTGATAAACCGCTTTGAAGTAGGCTTATCAGCCGGGTCGAGGGATTTTAGTCTGTATAAGGAAATAGCGCCGGACAATCTGAACTACGATTCGAGAGAAAAGCGTTACTTTCAGACTGAAAGCTTTAAGCCAATATTTGAGCATGACGCGAAGCGTACACTAACGAAACTGGCTAACAATATTTCTGATGGTTTCGATGCAATAGGGGATATGCATTTCCCAGTAGAATCACAGTCTACACTGAACGTACCTGATATATTTATCGTCGCGAGACTCGTGCAAGCCATTCTTAATAATAAAGCTGTCAGCATTATCTACACCTCTCTTTCCAGTGGTTCAGGTGCGAGAGAACTGGTTCCTCACTCTATTGTTGATAATGGACTTCGCTGGCACATACGAGCTTATGATCGCAAAAGCCAAAGCTTTCGAGACTTTGTATTAACGCGAGTCAGCAAAGTCACAATTAAAGACACACCAATAGCAGAAGAAAACGCAGAATCTGATGCGGAATGGCAACGCCTTATCCCACTACAACTCGTGCCGCACCCAAAGAATGTTGAGCATCCTACCGCGATAGAAATGGATTACAGCATGGACAATCAACAGCTACTAATTGAGGTGAGAGCAGCAATGGCTGGCTATCTGTTAAGACGATGGAACGTGGATTGTACTGAACGTGGAACGTTAAAAGGTGCGGAATATCAGTTGTGGTTACAGAATCGGTTTACGCTGAATAATGTGCAGAACTTAGCAATTGCCCCGGGATTCGAAGGAAGTTTATGACATGGATAAAAAAGCACTTTCAGAAAGAGATATTTGTACCAAGTACATAACGCCTGCAATTGAAAAAGCGGATTGGAAACAAAATCAATTTCGAGAAGAAGTAAAACTTACCGATGGTCGCGTGAAGGTCACAGGAAGACTAGCATCTCGTATTAAAAACCCTGACCAAAAAGGTGGTCCAAAGAGTTCCTCTTATACAAAACTGGGCAAATCAGTATGCAACACAGTGCAGTCGCGAATTCAACTCCGAAGTGCATCTCCCAGTGTGAGTCAAAAGATAATTTTTTGCTGAAAAGGAATATTCGATAGCAAAAACGAGAGGGTAAAACGGGTTTGGGGAGAACTGTGCAGTGTCAATGTGCCGTGAATATGAGGAAGAATGGCGTTGACGATGGCTAGCCCCAGACCGCTGCCACTGCTGTCGATTTGCCTTTTGTAAAAGCGCGCGCAAAGTGTGTCTAAAGAGTCATCGGTTAATTGCGTACCTTGATCAGTGATACTGATGGCCATCGTGTCAGTTGTTACTGATACCTCTACATTCACGTCTCCTTCACCGTGCATAAGCGCATTTTCAAGCAAATTCGTCAGCACTTCGTGAAAGAGGTAGGAGGAGCCGAGACAGACCTGATATTCCGCTTCGGCAGGAATATGCAGGTTCAGCGTACGTTGTTGTTTGTCAAAACGAGGCAACAACAGGTTTATTACTTGTCGTATGCAGCGCGACATCTGGGTTTGCTGAATACCTGCACTCCCATCGCCATTGTGTTCCAGCCTTGCCAGTTGGAGAAGTTGGGAAACCAGTTGTTGTAGACGTGCCAGTTCTGTGTGAATTAGCGAAAGATCCTGACTTTTTCCATGCGCGACATTCTCAAACTGCAGTGCAAGTACCGTTAATGGGGTGCGTAAGCTATGCGCTGCGTCAGCCACAAACTGTCGCTCTGCCTGATACGCATTATCGAGTTTTTCCAGCGCAGTATTCGCCGCTACTGCTAAAGGTTGGATTTCAGAGGGTAATGCCTCAGTGGGAATGTGTTTAATGTCTCCGTGGGGGTGAATGTTTCCGGCGACGGCAGAAGCATGATTTACCGAACGTAACGTCCAGCGCACCAGCAACGGCACCAGAATAATACTAAGTAGAAGACTCAGCGGCAGCATTAGCCACAGTGTACGGGAAATCCGTTGGTTAATTAAGGGCTCAAGAATGGCGCGAAAATGAGAGTCATTCAACGACACCATCATAATATTGCCGTCATTGAGCCCGACAGGCACGTTGAGAACGTGGCCGATACGATTAAATAATAATGAATACCAGCTT
Organism: Alteromonas sp. ABV2_168; assembly: GCF_056161165.1. NCBI lineage: Bacteria > Pseudomonadati > Pseudomonadota > Gammaproteobacteria > Alteromonadales > Alteromonadaceae > Alteromonas > Alteromonas sp. ABV2_168. Next base: position 474,886 of record NZ_JBSWYQ010000003.1, read on the forward strand.
GTCGATAGCACGGATGGCTTGAAACGCCGCGGGCGTTCCAGGTTTTGTGAATACCACAGCAACTCACCGTCGGGTGAATACAGCGTGTATTGCACGTCGCCAGTGGTTTGTTGCCATAAAGGAAGCGTCGATAACCCTTTATCCGCGGTGACGCCATCTACCAGGCGATGGGCTTCCACATGCACAAGTGAACGACGCAAGTCGCCGATAGTCTGGTTGAGGTACATGGTGGAAATCATAAGCCCTGCTATCAGCATCAGCAGAAGCGCCAGAGTCATTCTGCCAGAGAGACTGGCCGTTATTATCTTCAACCACTTTAGCAGCATGCGGGGTTATCACGTATCGCAATTTTATAGCCCAGGCCCCGCACCGTTTCGATCTGGCAGTTAGCGCCTTCTTTGGCCAGCTTGCGCCTCACCCTTGATACCAAAGCCTCTACCGCATTGGGAGAAGAGTTTTCATTGAAGCCGTAAAGGCGATCTTCAAGCTGATTTTTGATAACCACCCAGCCCACGTGGTTGACTAACTCGCTTAATAACAAATATTCCCGGCGGGCAAGTTGAATAGGGGAGCCATCAACAAAGGCCAGTTTTTTCACTTTGCATAAACACAGATTCGCCACTTCGACGACACTCCCGCTTAATTCTTTTGGTCGTCGCAACAGGGCACGCAGGCGGGCATGCAGCTCGGCAAACTCGAAAGGCTTAATCAGATAATCATCTGCCCCGGCGTCCAATCCTGCGATTTTACTCTGCAGGGCGTCTCTGGCAGAAATAATTAAACACGGATTTTTAAAGCCGAGTGTGTTACGTAACTGCTTTAAAACGCTCATGCCGTCGCCGTCAGGCAATCCTAAATCAAGGATCACCAAGTCGTATTCTACCAACTGCAGCAACGCCAATGCTTCTTTTGTCGTGGCAGCTACATCAATTGAAAAGCCATGCTCAGTCAGATTGTCACTCAGTAAGGCACGCAGGGCGCTGTGATCTTCAACAACTAATAATTTCATGCTTGAACGTTCTTAATGGGTAATCTTGTCAGGGTGTCGTCAGGTTCAACGATTACACTTGCCTACTAATAGTAATCATAATCATAATCATTATCCCTTAGTAAAGTGAAGCGTTTTATTTTATGTTGCTCTCCAGTTTATACCACTTGTTCTTGTTGCCGCGAAAACCTTTGTTGAAACGGTCTGTCGTTGATGTTGTGTGGCGCGTTTTGCTTGCTACGGCAGGAAATTATGCGGTGGTGGCATTATGGACCGCGGCGTTTGCCGTAAGCTTACCTTTGCCCAGGCCGGATGCACTGTTATTGGCAACCATGCTGGCGTTTGTTCTGTTCACTGTTTTAGTCATAGTGACGTTTAGAGTCCAGCGCCTTTGGCATATTACCGGACTAATGATGGTATTAGGGCTGGGCGCGATAACAATACTTGCTTTGATGGGAGCGTTGGGGTAATGGGTGCAATACCAGCAGCGTCCAAACTGAACTGGCGCCAGAGCAGCAGTTGGGTGCATACCTGGTTAGGGCTGTTGTTCGGCTGGGTTCTTTTTATGGTGTTTGTTACCGGCACCATCAGCGTGTTTCGCGACGAACTCAGCGTGTGGATACAGCCTGAACTGTTGCAGGTAACTGATACCGAGAACGTGGCAGGCGTGCAAAACGCCATAGAATTTTTAGAGCAACAAGGGCCAGCTGCTCAGTGGATCATCACGTTGCCGCACCGCTCTGCCACCGTATCAGTGCGATGGCTGGCGCCGGGTGAGCCTCGTTCAAAACGCGCGGGTAAGCGCGCAGAGTTGGAGCCTGCCACCGGGCAGCAAGTTACGCCCCAGCCAACCCGGTTTATCGATTTTCTGTATCGCATGCACTTTGAGCTGTATAACTTACCTCGAAGTGGCGCGCGCTGGTTTATTGGTATCGCTACGGCAGCCATGTTTATTGCCCTTATCACTGGCGTAATTATTCACCGGCGTATCTTTGCCGACTTCTTCACCTTTCGCCCTCGCAAGGGCCAGCGTTCCTGCCTGGACTTGCATAATGCCGTGTCTGTATTGGCGCTACCGTTTCACCTGATGATCACCTTCAGCGGCCTGCTGTTGCTGATGTATCTACTGATCCCCTGGGGAATTGACGCAGCTTATGAGGGCGATTTTCAGCAATTTCGTCAGGAGAGCGGCGGCAAAGGCGGGGTAAGCATGCAAGAACAATCCCTACCGGTAGCGCCGCTACTGACTCAAAACGCAACAGACCCGCGCTACATCGTGCCCGCTTTGCTTAAAGGTGCGCGGCAACGATGGCCAGCGGGGGTGAGCAGTATACAGATTATGGATCCGCTGGGTACGCCTTCCTATATTTTTAGCCAACAAGGGGCAAATAGCATTGTGACGCGGGCAAGAAGTGAAGCGTTACGGTTTGATGGCAGCGACGGCACCCTTGTAATCAGTTCGCCTGACACCCAGAGCATCAGTGCGACACAGGGGGTTTACAACGTTTTGACCGCCTGGCACCTCATGCGCTTTGCCCAACCTGTGCAGCGTTGGTTATATTTTGTCGGTGGTGTTGCCGGTTCGTTAATGGTGGCATCTGGGTTGGTGCTGTGGAGTAAACGGCGCGAAGAAAAGTATAAAGGGGCATTGCTTCCGGCCAATTTGCGCTGGGTTTCTGTTTTAAACCTCACCGCCATTATTGGATTATTTCTCAGTATTATCGCCGGGATCTGGGCAAATCGAGTGCTTGGCGGTAGCGACCAAAGAATGGTGAGTAACGACATTATCGTTTTCTTTTCCACGTGGTCGGTGTTCTTTGCATACGCCTGGTTGCGACATTGGGTATGGCCTAACCCCTCGCGCTGCTGGCAGGAAAGTCTGTGGGCCTGTGTTATTACCTTCGCCGCGCTGGTGCTCTTTGATGTTGGTGTCATCCTGCCGCTCGCCATGGAATCTTCTGTCGGCCTAGCAATTTTGCTCAGTGCGGATGGGGTTGTTCTTCTTCTGGCGGTGGGGGCGTGGCTCACATTACGCTGGCTGAAGCGATACCCGGCTAGAAAACCCGCTTCGCGGCCAGCAAAGGCGGTAGCGCAATCATGATATCGGCCCTTCTTCTATCGTTGTCAGGCTGGATGTTGCTGCTGATGGGGATGCCTCAGCATCAGCGGGACATATTCAAACGAATCTTACCTACCTTGCAGCGTAGTGCGCTTCGAATTATTGCTACCGTACTGTTGATACTTGCAGCGCTACCGTTTGTAACGCCTCACGGGCTGTCAATTGGCATCATTATGTGGTTGATGATGCTGACGCCGACAGCGCTGGCCACCATGATGCTATTTTCCTTTACAGCCAATAACACCTTTTTTATTGCGGCCATTGTCATCGCTGGGCTTGGCGTGTCGGCCACATTCTTACAACTTTGATTAAGAAAAATAGAAAAATGCTTTTAAAGTCACTTTGCCTATTAACCTTATCGACATTCTCACTTACTTGCGCCGCTCATACGTTGCTCATCAAAGCCGAAACAACGTCCAAAACGGTGGAAATCATGATGACGGAAAAGTTTTTTGAAGGCGATAGAACATTAACACCCAGTCGCCTTGCTACCCGTATGGTCACTGCCAAGGGCGTACAATGGCTGGTCGCAGAATCTGATGAGGATGCGAAAGTGCTTCGCTACCGTCTGCCTGACGAACAATCACAAGGAGTGATTTTTACCACGGCGGCGCCCCGCTATCGGGGAATGACAAAAGGTGAGCCTGCTACTTCGCCTAAAAACACACTGCGTATTGATGACTTTGCCAAAGCCGTTGTGGGTAGTGGGAGCACGGAAAGCCTGGTATCTGGGCAACTGCTGGAAATCGTACCGTTACAGCATCCTTCCACACTAAATGCAGGTGATGAAATGCAGGTTCAGGTATTACACAAAGGCAAGCCGCTGCAAACGAGTGTCAAAGCGATTCCCCCAAGCGGCGACACCCAGCGTTTGAAAACCGATGATTCTGGAATAGCGATGATCAACGTTAGCGCTGCCGGCATCTGGGTGATAAAAGCCGGTATCAAATCCCGTTCTGCCGAGGACAATATGAGCGGGGCCTACGAAGCTGGCGCCAGTCTTTTATTCACCCTTTAAGGGTCATCACTTCCTTGTAAAAAGAGGATGGCTTTGGGCTAGTTACTTATTAATTTGTAAATAATAATTATTATCCTTAGCGTTTTAGTTAAAATTTAAATTGCACAGAAAAGTAAAGAGGACTTATGAGATTAACCACACTCGCTTGCGCGGTAAAAACACAACTGCCTGGGTTTTCTGCCTGCCGGCAGTTTGCGCTAGCTTCATGCATTTCATTGGGCGGCATTTCCACCTTGGCATCAGCACAGGAAAATGACGACATTGAATATCTGGATACTACAGTAGTCAGTGCCAGTGGTTTTGAACAAGTGGTGTCAGAGGCACCCGCCAGTATCAGCGTGGTTACCCCGGAAGAATTGGAATTACGGCCTATCACCGATTTTACTGACGTTATTCGAGAAATTCCCGGCGCGGCGTTAACTAATGGTGAAGGGAGGAACGTAGACATCAGCTTGCGCGGTATGCCAGCGGGCTACACCTTGATTCTTATTGATGGTAAACGCCAAAACCTCAATGGCATTGCCCGTCGCGGGAACAACAATGTAAAGCAAAGCTTTCTTCCCCCTGCGTCGGCAATTGAGCGAATTGAGGTGATTCGCGGCCCCATGTCCACTCTTTATGGGTCTGATGCTATGGGTGGGGTAATTAACGTTATTACTAAAAAAGGGTCTCCTGAATGGATGGGTGAAATCAGTGCAGACTACACCCTGCAAGAAGAAGCCAATTTTGGCAATGGCCGTGGGCTGAGCTTTTATCTGAATGGGCCTGTGTATAGTGATAAGGTTGGGGTGCAAATCAGTGGTCGTGAACAGCACCGTGATGAAGACAACGTTCCTCGCGGTGAACCCCAACGAACCAACCGCAACCTTACTGGAAAAATCTGGTACAAGCCGTATGAGGATCAGGAGTTTATTTTTGAAAAAAGCCATGAATACTTCAATATGTATGCGTGGGTAGCCGGGCGTTCACCCGGTAACCTGTGGGAGCAGACCACCCGGCGCGATGCATGGTCGCTCTCTTACTTCGGCAAATGGGACATTGGTAATACCCAAGTACTGTTTCAAAAAGAAGATGCAGAAAAAGGCGATAACGAGGCGGATAATTGGACACTTGATGCCAAGATTGTCACGCCCTGGAAATTGTCCGGTGATCACATCACGACATTGGGTACACAGTTAACCAGTAACGAGGTGAACAACTGGAATATCGAAAGTGTGCAGGGGGATGTGATTGATGTTATTACGCAAAAAAATCAGGCGGTATTCATCGAAGATGAGTGGGGTTTCATTGATGGCTGGACGCTGACTTTGGGCCTGCGCTACGACGATCCGGAAGATTTTGACAGCCATCTCAGCCCACGGGCATATCTGGTGTGGCAGGCCTCAACGGAGCTCACCATTAAAGGGGGCGTCGCCACCGGCTTCAAGGCGCCGCGTGCCGATTACGTTGCCCCAGGTCTGGTAACCAGCAGTGAAGACAGTACGACCGGTGCGTTATCCTATACCTACGCCAACTCTGACATGCAGCCCGAAACCAGTGTTAACTATGAGATTGCCGCTATTTGGGAAGGGTTTGATCGTACCAACATCGCAGTCACCCTGTTTAGAACCGAATATAATGACAAACTGGATAGCTTAAGTTATCAAACAGTTTATTCAGATGAGCAGGGTAATCTGATTATTGGTGATATTGTCGACCCGCAAGGCTATTGTGCCGATGCCCTTGCCACTGTTGACTACGAGTGCAGCTGGTCACGGCGCGTTAACATTGATTCGGCGTGGTCACACGGGGTTGAGCTAACGTTAGATACATCATTAACCGAGACAATTTCATGGAAAGCGGCATATACCTGGCTGGATTCTGAAGAAGAAACCGGTGAAAACGCAGGGCAGCCCCTCAGCGGCTCCCCTCACCACAACCTGGTTACGACATTACGGTGGGATGCCACTGACAAAGTTCAGGCCTGGGCAAGCTATCGCTTCCGCTCTCGACTGCGCGCCAGCAACCGCCCTTCTCCGGGCTGTTTTGGCGATGACTCATGCCCGTCGCTGGGCTTACTTGATGTCGGTGCAACGATCAATCACAGTGAAACTTTGCGCTTTAATGTAGGCGTACACAACATCACTAACCGAGACTGGTCCGATTATGACACCAAAGGAAGCGTAGAAGATGGGCGGCGCTTGTTTGTGCGGGCCACCTATAACTTCTAATGATGAGAAAATGCAGCGCTAGTGCCTGATATCATTGCTAAACAAGCCGGTAAGGTGAACAGTAAATCGCTATCGCCTTCCGGCTTTTGTTTATGAAAGGCGCTAAACACGCCAACATTACTCGTTAATGCCCTCGCAGTTGCTTTATCCGAACCGTACACTTTTTTACTAAGGAAACAGCGAATAAGCCCTGCAATTTAGGTCTGGATCGAGACTTTGTACTGCCAGCTTAACTTTTGAACGCCAAATTTCCTATTTCGGCCAATATACTGCCGTTTTAGGCCGGATTTCGCCCCTAATCCGGGCTATTCCCGGATTTAAGAAAGAGTTAGGCTTACGTCGCAACATCTGGTCTACTTTAAACAGGTTTGCCAAGGTGAATAGCATGGCTAACTGTGAATCATTTTTCATCAGCCCTTTATAACGTGCTTTGATAAAGCCGAACTGACATTTGATGATCCGGAACGGGTGTTCTACTTTCGCCCGAATGCTGGCTTTTAAATATTCGATGTTGATGGCGGTTTTATTCTTGCGGGGATGCTTCTTCAGCGCCCGAACTTTTCCGGGACGCTCAGCAATCAGCCATTCAACATCCGTGTCTTTAAGTTCTTCCCGCTTTTCTGCGCCTTGATAACCAGCATCGCCAGAGATGAATTCCTCATCGCCATGCAACAGGTTCTTCATCTGATTCAGGTCATGCTCATTGGCGGCGGTGGTTACCAGCGTATGGGTCAGGCCACTCTTGGCATCCACACCAATATGGGCTTTCATCCCGAAGTGCCATTCATTGCCTTTTTTAGTCTGATGCATGTCCGGGTCACGTTCATTCTTTTTATTTTTAGTGGAGCTGGGTGCTTCAATAATCGTGGCATCTACCAATGTTCCTTGCGTCATCATCACACCGCAATCCGACAGCCATTGATTGACCGTTTTGAATAATTGGCGAGTCAGCTTGTGTTTTTCCAGCAAGTGCCGGAAGTTCATAATAGTGGTGCGGTCAGGAATGGCTTTATCCAGTGACAGTTGTGAAAACTGACGCATCGAAGCAATTTCATATAACGCATCTTCCATCGCTTCATCACCGAGGCTATACCATTGCTGCATACAGTGAATGCGAAACATGGTCTCAAGCGCATACGGACGTCTGCCATTGCCTGCTTTAGGATAAAAGGGTTCAATCACTTCCAGCAATTGAGACCACGGCAGCAGGTTATCCATCCGGGATAAGAAAATCTCTTTTCTCGTCTGGCAGCGTTTGCTTGAAAACTCGCTATCTGCAAAGGTGAACTGATGGCTCATAGACGTTAATGGCTGTGATTTACTATGCAGCTATGATCTCACATCGGGGACTTATTCGCATCTTCCTTAGCAGAATGCTTATTTGAACGTCCCCGTCAAACCCGCATGAATAGTGGAGCTGAGAACTGCATTAAGTTCATTTCCACCAAATATCACATACGCTTTTGTAGTTAACGGACCGTCACCCTTTAACGGCTTTTACTGTCAAACCGAGACTTCCTTCATATTGACGTAAAGCCTCAACGGCGCTGTCGGGTATGGCAATACTAAGGTTTACAGCCTGCGAGTAAGTGCAATCTGTGACTTTACCTTTTACCGATTCAGTCCAGTGGCGGACAAATTGTTCCTGAGCAAAATCAGAGGTCACGGTAAAGGCATTCAGTTTTACCTGAGTAATAACCGGCAGGGTTTCCATGGTCTGTTGTGCTGCGCCAGAATAGGCGCGGACAAGTCCGCCGGCTCCCAGTTTTATACCGCCAAAATAGCGGGTAACGATCATCATGATGTTACCCACCGGTTTATGCTGCAATACATTGAGTATAGGCTTTCCGGCTGTGCCGGAGGGTTCCCCGTCATCAGACATCGCCACGCTGAGTGGCTGGTCGGGATGGCCTAAAAGATACGCCCAGCAATGATGTCTGGCATCCGGATAGCGGGCTTTCACTTCATCAAGCATCAGCATGGCGTCTTCGCGGGTCTGGGCGAAGCCGGCACAGGCATAAAATTTACTCTTCTTAATTTCCAGCAGGGTTTCGTAACGCTGCGCAGGAATGGAATAACTCATCTTAGTTAAAAGGTTTCTCAATACTGTTAGCGGGCTCAGTAAACCATGCTGGGCCTTCATCTGTCATGTAGAAATGGTCTTCAAGGCGGATCCCGAAATCCCCGGGGACCACAATCATCGGCTCGTTACTGAAACACATTCCGGTAGCCAACGGCTGCGGATTATCTTTCACCAGATAGGGCCATTCGTGTATGTCCATGCCGATACCGTGACCGGTGCGGTGGGGCAGGCCGGGCAACTGATAATCGGGGCCCAGCCCGTAGCCCGCCAGACAGTCTCTGGCTGCGGCATCAACCCGTCCGCAAGGCGTACCGGGTTGTGCTGCGTTAAACGCGGCAATCTGCGCTTCTTTTTCTGCTTGCCACAAGCGGGCCTGTTTTTCTGTAGGCTCTCCAAAGCAGTAAGTACGGGTTATGTCAGACAGATAACCTTTTAATTTACAGCCCGTGTCGATGAGCACCAGATCGCCGGGTTTCAATACCTGTGGATCTTTCACGCCATGAGGAAAAGAGGTGGCTTTACCGAACAGTACGATACAGAAACACGAACCTGCCGGCGCGCCGGTTTTCTTGTGCGCTTGATTAATGAACTGTTCCACTTCGGTGGTGGTGATCCCTTCGTAAAGAATACTGGCGGCGGCTTTATGCACCTCCAGCGTCATATCCATGGCCCGCTGGATAAGGGCCAGTTCCGGTGCCGTTTTATGCATGCGGCATCCTGCAGTCACCGGACTGGCGTTAACCAGTTGGAGCTCCGGCATGGCTTTTTGAAAACCGTCGGTAATAAAAAAGGCCGTTGATTCATCAATACCCACTTTATCACCTGGCTTTACACCGGTCTGTTTTAACAAGCGGGCGAACAGGACATATGGGCTTTCATGTTCCTGCCAGCCGGCAATGTCACCGGCGATGATCTGACGTTCAGACAGGGAAGCTATTTCGAAAAACGGTGCGATAAAAGTGACCGGACCTTCTGCTGGCAGTAATGCGCCCACCAGTCTTTCACTGGCGTACAATTCAAGGCCGGTGAAATAGGTCATATTGGTGCCGGCATTAAGGTAAAGCGCCGCAATACCCTGCGCTTTCATTAATGCCTGCGCTTTTCGGATCCTGGCTTCAAACTCTTCTTTGCCAATCGCCACAGTATCTTTTGTCATATCCTGAAGCGTGGACAAAGCTTCTTCTTTTGTTTTTCCGCCTATGCCGTTTCCTGTCATGTTACCTCCGGTAAATTCGCTTATTTTGCCGGTTATCTGTCCGGCTTCTTGTGGTTGCTATCATACGGATATATAAGCAAAGGATCTCCTCGTCCGGCGGTAAATTCAGTCCGCCTGCCGATTTGCTGTTTATCCGCTCAATTTGCACAACCGGCGGCTAAATCTGGTAATCCGTTGTCCCGCCGTGTTAAAACTCAATACAACCCATTTCAGGTACATAACAATAAAAACAGGGAGAATATTTGTGACCACTTTTACACGCTCTGTACGCATCCTCAGTTTATCCGTCTTTCTGGCCTTTCAGGGAAGTGCTGCGGTGTATGCGGCTTCTGAACCCCTTGCAACAGATACCGCCGACGGCCAGTTTGAAACCTTATACTCGCAGGAATGGCAGTGGCGTAAGAATTACTACAGTGTGGATGAAAACAGCGATACACACGCAGCGCCATCTGCTTTGCCGGATGTGAGTCAGGCCACGCAGGAAAAGCGCCTGAGCCGCTGGCAGTCTGTGCTGAGAGAGCTGAATACTATTGATACCGCCACATTGTCGGAAGAGAATCAGACCAACTATGCGGTATACCGTAATCAGATTGAAAACCTCATTATGGATCAGGAATACCGTAGCTGGGAAAAGCCTTTGCTGGGTGATACCGCATTCTGGAGCGACCTGACATACCTGGCGCGGGAGACATTTCACAGCGAACAGGATTATGTGAATTACATCGCCTGGCTTAACGATATGCCACGGTATTTTGATCAACAGATTGCCAACATGAAAATGGGTCTTGCGCGGAAGTTTACCTTACCGGCGATTTCTCTGGCTGGCCGTGAACGCTCTGTGGAGTCGGTAGTTGACGCTGCTGGTGAAGATAACGTGTATTTTCAGCCGTTTATTAAGTTCCCTGCCAAAATCTCTGCACAGCGACAACAGGCTTTGCGTGCACAGGCACAAAAAGCGATCAGCGAAGCGGTGATCCCTGCGCATAAAAAGCTGCTGTCCTTTTTAGTTGAAGAGTACATCCCCGGGGCACAGCCTTCCATTGCCGCTTACGATTTACCTGATGGCAAAGCTTATTACCGTGCTCAGGCAAAAAAGTACACCACACTGGATCTAACGCCGGAAGAAATTCATCAGATTGGTCTGGATGAAGTGGCGAAAATCCGTGACCGCATGCACGATGTCATGGCTGAAGTGAATTTTGATGGCGATTTAGCCGCATTCCTTCATTTCCTGCGCACCGATCCGCAGTTCTATGTCGATACGCCTCAGGCGCTGCTCGACAGAGCGGCCTGGACAGCCAAAGAGTTTGATGCCGTGGCCTCTGACTTTTTCGGTCATCTGCCCCGTGCCCGTTTTGCTATTATTCCTGTGCCTGATGATATTGCACCGTTTTATACTGCCGGCCGCGGTGGTCCGGGCGTTTATCTGGTAAACACCTACGATTTACCTTCACGCCCGCTTTATTCGCTGCCTGCCCTGACCCTGCATGAGTCAGCGCCGGGACACGCCTTCCAGATGCCGTTGTCACTGGAAAATGACGGGATCCCGGACTTCCGGCGGGAAAGCTACATTTCTGCTTACGGAGAAGGATGGGCTCTGTATACCGAGAAGCTGGGCGAAGAGATGGGAATTTACCACACCCCCTATGAAATCTTTGGCATGCTGAGCTATCAGATGTGGCGTGCAGCACGGCTGGTGGTAGATACCGGTATCCATGCAAAAGGCTGGAGCCGTGAACAGGCGCAGCAGTTCATGAAAGACAACACGGCGCTGTCGGTCCATGAAATTACCACCGAAGTTGATCGTTATATTGCATGGCCGGGTCAGGCGTTGTCTTATTACCTGGGACAAATGGCAATGGAATCAAACCGTGCCCGCGCTGAATCTGCATTAGGTGAAAAATTCGATATCCGCCATTTCCACGATGCGGTTTTGCAACTGGGCTCAGTACCTTTGTCTGTGCTTGAACAACGCATCGACCGGTTTATTGAAGAAGGCGGTGTGTCTCCTTATCAAAAATAGCGAAAAATCTCCTCCTGCGCGGTTGTTCAGACCGCGCAATACTGAACTTTTTACCCTGATATCCCGTTATTTGATATAGCGTCTATGCTATATAACGGATGTGTATGAAAGTGGTTGCACATGAGTGGATGTCACTTTTACAGGGTTTTCAACGGTGAGTCATACAGTAACGAAAGAACCAGTGTTTCACCCATCAGGAAATGTCAGTGAGCTGTTAGTCGAACTCAATGACGGGTTCACCGCATATTACGATCAGGATAAGAAGTTGTGCCGGGCAACACCGAATGTTTCCCGGTTCGCCTACACCTCTTTACTGCCTTCCGCACTTCATCAACTGGATACCGATAAAGCAAGTCAGACTCCCCAACTGGTAGAAGTTGAAAAGCTTATCGGGTATCACTGTGTACTTTCATCCACCGGTGATCCGGCTTGTCCGTGGGCGCTTTCAGTATTCTCTGACAGTAAAAGCATCACTAAGATTGCACACGATTTACCCGTGGGAGTAATCAATGTAGATCGCCACTGGAACGCTGTCTTTGTGAATGCACGTTGCGCAGACATGATGAAAACCTCCATGGATGAGCTTTACGGCAGGGGCTGGACTGATTATATGCCGCCGAAAGTGACCCGTGAGTTCCAGGCGCATATTATGGATAAGGAACTGAAACGTAGTCTTTATAAAACCCGTATGGAGTTTGTCAGTCCTCTTGGCAGTATTTTCGTTTTTTCAGTTCAACTGGCCGCCTATTTTAACCACCGTGATAATTTTATCAGTGCCACTATTACAGTGAACGATATTACTAAAGAGTTTCGCGCCGAAACCAAACTCCAGTATATGGCAGATCACGATCCATTGACTGAACTGTTAAATCGCAGCGCGTTTATCCGTAAAGTGGAAGAACTCGAGGAAGCTAAATTCAGCCGCTCTCTGTTTGTATTTGTTGACCTGGACAAGTTTAAAGACATTAACGATACCCTGGGCCACAAATTCGGCGACAGAGTGCTTGAAGTTGTCGCGAGACGAATACAGGCTGTAGTGCGTGAGCAGGACTTATCCGCCCGTTTTGGTGGCGACGAGTTCGTGATTTGCATGCCAGGCGTCACGACAGAGAAAGTAGTGGGTAACATTGCGAAAAAGATTTCCAACGCGCTCAACAGGGTAACGACAATAGAAGGGAAAGATTTGTCCATTCAGTGCAGTATCGGGATTGCCTGGACGCCTACTATACAGTTTGAAGAATTCACTTCCCGCACAGATAAAGTTCAGGCGGTTGTCGATGCTGCTGATCAGGGCATGTACGAAGTAAAGAAAGGGGCTTTTGTCACTGAACATTTCAAAATTTACGATGTGAATTTAAGGGAGCAGCGTAAATGGGTAAAAAATCAGAAGAACGAACTGCAACAGGTGTTGGATAAGGGCGAGTTAGTTAGTCATTTTCAGCCAATTTACAATCTCAGCGGTGAAATTGTTTCCGTGGAGTCACTGGCCCGTTTCACTAAGCCGTTTGAATTTTTTAAAGGCATTGAAGAAGTTATCACCTTTGCCAAGCGAAATAATATGGATGAGGCATTGTTCAACCAGGCGCTAACAAGGGCACTGGATGGGTTTGCCAGACTTCGTGCACAACATAGCAGTTTGTACCTGAATCTTAATGTGGATATATCTCAACTGGAAGAAGAAAACTTTTCTAAAACCATCACAAATTTGTGTTTGCAAAGACATATCCCGTTTACCGCTGTCTGCGTTGAAGTTACCGAAAATATGCTGGAGCGGAACAGCGCCAGAGTAGAACAGCAAATTGAGCAACTGGTCCGGCGTGGTTTTCTCATTTCCATGGATGATTTTGGCACTGGCTACAGTTCATTCAAGCGCCTGATGAATTACAATTTTAATGAACTGAAAATCGACCGGTACTTCATCGAAAATATGCTTGATACCGAGAAGTTCAGGAAAACGCTGAAAGCAATGATTGGTATGGGGAACAGCCTGGGCTTACAAATTCTGGCTGAGGGTATAGAAACGGATGAGCAGTATCAGATGTGCCGAAAAATGGGCGTCCATCTTTTTCAGGGATTTCATTTCTCTCGCCCTGTAGATTCGGATACACTGGAGAAAATGCTGCTAAAACAGCGACTCGCATCATAAAAACACATTGGGAATTGGAACGGGAACATGGAAAACTCGGAAAACCAGAAGGCATCACACTATATTGTGGGAATTGGCGCTTCTGCCGGTGGTCTGGAAGCATTGCAGGAGTTGTTCAGTCTGCTGCCAACTGATTTAGGTGCCTCATATGTAATCGTTCAGCATCTGTCACCAGATTTTAAATCCATGATGGATGAATTGCTGAGTAAGAATACATCAATGGCAGTCCATCAGGCAGTTGAAGGAGAAGAGTTACTGGCCAATACTGTTTACCTTATCCCGGCCGGCAAATTGATGCGCATTGCAGAAGGAAAAATATACCTTTCTGATTTACCTCCGGATAATCGCATTAACCTGCCAATTAATGAGTTATTCCGCACTCTTGCGGAAGATGCGCAGAATCATGCAATCGGAGTTATTCTCTCCGGTACTGGTTCTGATGGCAGCAGGGGAGTGCTGTCTCTGAAAGAGATGGGCGCCATGGTGATTGCCCAGGACCCTGAAGAAGCCAAATTTGACGGTATGCCATTAAATGCCATTAACACCGGCTCAGTAGACTTCGTATTACCTATCCGTGACATTCCTGACCAGATTAAGCGTTTTATCCAGCATCCTCTGGCCCGTGAAACACGGAGTAAATTCCGTGAGCACCTATCAAAAAATTCAAAAATTCTCGATGATATTCTGGCTCTGATAAATGATCGTACCGAGCTTGATTTCCGTGCTTACAAAGAGTCTACAGTATCGCGCCGCATCGAACACCGGATGAGTATAAACAGCAAGCACACCTTGCATGAGTATTGGGAATACCTGAACTCAACGCCCGGCGAGGTGGAGCTGGTTAAGCAGGACTTATTAATCGGCGTCACGCAATTTTTCCGTGATGGCGAGGTGTGGGAAAAGCTGTTTGAAGATGTAGTGAAACCACTGGTGCTGGAAACACCTAAAGACGAAACTATTCGCATCTGGTGCCCGGGCTGCTCAACCGGCGAAGAGGCATATTCGTATGCTATTTTGTTTGCTGAAGCGATGGATGAATTGCAGGTTGAGCGTCATGTAACGGTATTTGCCAGCGACATTGATCAGTCTGCTATAGCTTTTGCGGCTAACGGTACTTACCCCAGCAGTATTTCTTCAGAAGTGCCGGCAGAATATTTGACGAAACACTTCACTCACCTTAACGACAGCAATTATCAGATTAGCAAGCGTATCCGTAATATGGTGGTATTTGCGACTCATAACCTGATTCAGGATCCGCCGTTCTCTAATATGAATCTGGTAAGTTGCCGGAATACTCTTATCTATCTGCAAAATGCGGCCCAGCAGAAAGTAATGGCGTTCTTCCATTTTGCATTAAAAGTCAGAGGATATCTGGTTTTGGGTACGGCTGAATCGCCGGGGAGTTTCAGTATCTACTTTGATTTTACGGATCAGCGTAACCGTATCTATCAGAAAACTAAAGACATCAAGGTGCCATCCTCTCAAATCAGCAGTACCTCATCTTTCCAGAACCGTCACTATCGTCCCAAATCGGTGACCAACTATTTGAGTATGCCGAACAAGCGTATTGATAAGGAAAGGAAAGCCGCGACCATTGGCCGTCAGGCGGTGATGGATGAGTATATTCCGCCTACATTGATCACCGACAGTAAATTGCGGGTGGTGTACAGCTATGGCGATACTTCACTGTTTACTGCCAAATTACGACCGGGCCTGGTGACCTATGATTTGTCAGATATTTTGATTGATGAACTGTCCGGGCAAGCGATTTCGGCTGCCCATCAGGTGTTAAGAGAAAACTCCTCGGTGCTGATGCAGGATATTAAAGTGGATGCAGAGGAAAGCTGGTCCCTGCGGTGTTTTGCTTTTCACGAAAACGGGCCTGACAATTCCTATCTCGCTCTCAGTTTCTTCAAGGGCGGTATCAAGCCTGCGCCGGTGTCTGATGTTACCTATGAGCGGGGTGAGCAAACTGAAAAACGTATAGAAGAGCTGGATAACGCGCTGATTGATTGCCAGAAGCTTTACCGCGAAGCACTGGAAGATCTGGATTCAACCAGTGAAGAATTGCAGTCGAGTAACGAAGAGTTGATGGCTGCTAACGAAGAACTTCAGTCTACCAATGAAGAACTTCAGTCGGTGAACGAAGAGCTTTATACCGTAAACAGCGAGTATCAACAGAAAATTGCAGAGCTCACTGACATCAATAATGATTTAGAAAATTTGATGATTGCAACGCATCTGGCGGTACTGTTTTTGAACAGCGATTTGAAAATCCGCCGGTTTACGCAGGCTATGAAGCAGTATGTCAATATCATCGATTTTGACATCAACCGGGATTTCAGAGATTTATCATTCAAAAAGCCCCTGACAGAACTGGATGAGCTGGTGTCTCAGGTAAATCGTGGTCAAAAATCGTCAGTAACTAAAATCTTCTCTGAGGAAGACAGCACCCGGGAACTGGAAGTGACGGTCAGCCAGTACAAAATTGGTAGTACCGCGAAAGGCGTTATCATTTCTATTATTGAGTGCCGTCGTTAAAAATGCGTGACGATGCTAAAGAGCCGGCTTCTTTTTCACCGGGGCAACACTACCTGGAAACTGAGCTCTACGATTTGCTTCAGAATGACAAACTCATGTTCGAGTTTTTTCAGGAAGAAGTTGTCGACGGTCTCTGGTACTGGGATTTAACATCGCCGGACAATGAATGGATGAGTCCAAAATTCTGGCGTCTGTTTGGTTATGATCCTGAATTCAAAGAACACAAAGTGCATGAATGGCAGGACATAATCTTTGAGGAAGATCTGGCTGTGGCCCAGCGCAATTTAGCGCTTCACCTGAAGAATCCGGATATCCCCTATGATCAGATGGTGCGCTATCGCCATAAAAATGGTTCAGTCATTTGGGTAAGGTGCAGAGGAATTGCAATTTATTCAAGCGAAGGAGAACCGGTAAGACTGCTGGGATGTCACCTGGATATGACCCGGGTTATGGAAAAGCAGCAGGAATTGCTGGGCCTGCAAATCAAGTATGATCATATGGTCAGGCGATTGGATGAACTGCACGTTGAGTTAAATCAGAACAAAGCGTTGAATGATTCTCTGCAACGTATGGTCGCCAATGATCAGTTATCCGATGAGTTCGGATTCGCGGGTAAACAGTTTTTTATAGAGCAGACGCGGCTATTGGCACAGAATGCTGCACGTTTGAATCTGAGTATCGCCACTATTCGCGTTGCGCCGAAGAATCTTCATGGTGACATTACTCAGATAACGGAATTTAAAACCTTTCTGAAAAAGTTTTTACTACCGGAAATTGCTGGTGGCGTACTGTATCCTTTTTCTGATGAACTGTACGGTTCGATAATGATGGGCGTGGAAACTGATACGCTGATTCAGATGGAATCAGCTCTTCAGGAGCGGGCTAAAGCTTTCGAGTGGTTATCCGGAGAGCAGAGTCTGGAAATGTCATTCCGGACAATGCCGGTGACAGATGAACTCAAAGATAAGTTTCTTGATTTATCGTGTTTGCTCGAACTTTTCTATAAATAAAAAGGGTGTGCAGAGAAGCACACCCTTTGTTTTCTTTCTGAATTTCCTTAGATATCGATACTTAACGGGCCAAGGTTCAGAGAGAGCAGTGAACCCGAATCACCCGAATCGCCGGAGTCAGAGCTTGGACCACTCAGGAAGCCTTCGAGTAGTGACAGACTTCCTCCTTCATTCACAGTGGTTACGTTTCCGGCAGCATCGGTAATAGATGCCGATAACGATAACGGGCCTACACCCAAATCGAGGAACGGTCCGTATGTCCAGGTACCATCTTCAGCAACGGTCGCGGTTACTGACACAGTTTGCTCAATTCCCAGAATGTTGGCAGTCAAATCTACATTGACGGCCAGACCTTCCAGTTCCGGATCGGCAGTTCCAGAGATAAACGGTTCAGTAATTGTAGGTACGTGAGTCACATTCAGTGACGGCGGGGTCACATCGACTTCGCCACTCAGAGCTACCTGACTGAGGTTTCCGGCCACGTCCAGCACTGACACATTTACATTCAGAATACCTTCCGCTACATCGGTAGGGATATCCAGCGTATAAGTGCCGTCGCCGGCTACCGTCGTTGTCAGCGACTGGGTTGCGCCCAGCGCGTCTTCTGTTTCAATGGTTACAGTCGCACCAATTTCATCAGATGTACCTGAGATGGTCGGTGTTAAATCGTTAGTGAAACCAATTGCATCAACAGTCAGGATGGGCAGTGTCAGGTCGATTAATCCTGACGTGCTGACCGTTGCCAGATTGCCGGCATCATCAAGCACCGATACATTCACATCCAGCAAGCCCTCAGAAATGGCGGTTGGCACAGTCGCCGACCAGGTCCCATCACCGAGAACTGTGGCGTTGAAGCTTTGCGTATCACCGTTACCATCCGTCACAGCAATACTGATAAGAGCGCCGATTTCATCAGAGGTACCGGAAATCAACGGTGTACTGCTGGTCAGGTCCGCAATCGGGTTAATGTTCAGGATTGGCAACGTCAGGTCAATCAGGCCGGAGGTATTCACCGTGGCCACATTGCCCGCGGCATCCAGCACCGACACATTCACATCCAGTAAGCCTTCTGAAATTGCCATGGGCACGTTGGCAGACCAGGTGCCGTCGCCGAGAACTGTCGCGTTGAAGCTCTGGGTATCGCCGTTACCGTCAGTAATATCGATGGTTACCAGTGCGCCGATTTCGTCAGACGTACCGCTGATGAGCGGCGTGTCGCTGGCCAGATCGGTGATCGGGTTGATGTTCAGGATTGGCAGCGTCAGGTCAATCAGGCCGGAGGTATTCACCGTGGCCACATTGCCCGCTGCATCCATTACCGACACGTTCACATCCAGCAAGCCTTCTGAAATCGCCATGGGCACGTTGGCGGACCAGGTACCGTCGCCGAGAACTGTCGCGTTGAAG